>OZ245997.1:318055-636111 GCA_965230195.1 Putridiphycobacter sp. | reverse complement strand
GAAGATGCCGGTGACAAAGAAGAATGAGAAGAAACGCATCGAAAAGTACAATGTCTCTGTCGAGCAGTCCATCTCTGATGCCACCACTCAGGTGCGTCCAACCAAGAACACCCTGTCTCCGAGAGATGTCCGACAGGAGTGGCTGAAAGCCGAAAAGGGACGATTTGGTGTGAGAGATGCACGAGCCATTGCTCTGCTGACCATCTCGAATGCAGCACTGCGAGAAGAGAAGTCTTTTAGAGTGAAGCCTGAAGACGTGCAGATGGCGGTACAGGAATGCATCCACAGTCATGACCCTCACGTAAATGACGACATTTTCAGACAGATTGGATGATCGTTGTGCGTCTCTGTAGCCTTTGAAGATCTCTCAGATGGCCACCCCTCACCTCTACATGCTCGTTGCCTGTCAGCATCTGCAACCTGGATTCACTCATAAAGTACGCACACCTTGCATCACCTCTGTTATGAGTGGCGGCGGTATCCAGGCTGCTTTCGCTAAGTATGAGTGCTTTATTCGTACGCAGAATACGTGTGATATCTTTGATGCACCTCTCATGACACAAGCGTTCGAAGATCTCGTGCACGAAGACCTCATCTCATGCACAAGAGAAACGAAGTGTGTTCGCCATTTGCGCTGCTCTTTGCCCTATCCATTTCTGCAGGCACAGGGAAATCTTGGTGTCTCCCTTTGACTTGTTCTCATTGAATGTGACGCGAGACGAGATTCAGCAAGGAATCCTCCGCCATCCCTTTCGATCCACCATGCTACACGTGTTCTTCAAATCCGAAT
Organism: Putridiphycobacter sp.; assembly: GCA_965230195.1. GTDB lineage: Bacteria > Bacteroidota > Bacteroidia > Flavobacteriales_D > Crocinitomicaceae > Putridiphycobacter. The sequence goes on along the minus strand of OZ245997.1, from coordinate 635,321 downwards.
AGTCACCGTGTTCGCCATACATGTCTCTGTCAAACGCACATAAACGAGCACTGTCCTTTGGGCAAGAGTTAAAGGATGTCCATTTTCAAACAAAGATATCAGGCACTGATGCATTCTCCTTCCTGCAGAGCCTCCTGTTCTTCACTATCGCCCTTCTCTGCACGAAAGAGCCCCTGACAAGGCTCCATGGCGTAAGGCAGCAATTCCAGATCACTCAAATTGACACTCATTAGATCAAAGGCGATGCAAACGCCGGCATGCACATCTGCCTCTACGACTGGCACCTTGGGATACCTGCACAGAATATGCCAGAAACTGAAGCCAGACCTTAAGGGGGAAAACCTTTGACTGAAGTGTGTAAGAATAGTACGGTAGGCATTGGCCTCTTTGGCGATGCGAATGGCATCTTGCGTTGTGCTGTGCTTCTTCAGCAGTGCTTCCGTTTTCATGTCCTCTTCAAAAGTCGCCTCGTGAATCAACAGCGTTGCCTCTTTCGCGTGATATCGAACGGCATCGCATGGCACAGTATCGCCCGAATAGACGACTTTCCATCCCGCTTGGCCCGTGAGGGCAATGCCATAGGCGAAGGGACAGTGATCTACTGGGAAACTCTCAATGCTCTTTAGATTCAGCACGTCTTTGATGGATGCGAGCAATTCCATCGAATCCCTGTGGCACAAGAATGTCGACGCCATTGCTGGTCGTTTGTTCAAGGTTTCTCACTCTTGTGGGACGCGTGGCCTCTTCGGCTTTGGCAGCGTCGCATTCGTTTCGTAGATGCAAAGATATTTAAAATGCAGCGGCTCGAGCTCTTCGTAGTTCTGCATCGTTGAACGGAGGAACGGAGGACCCATGAGCAACAATGGCGGCGCCGTCTTGTCAACCTAACACAATCCATCCAACGTTCAGGGCCAAATTCTGGAGGCAGTGTGATTTGACCAGTTTCCGTCGTTCTCTCAGTATTGTCGGCAGTCCGATGTGATGATCTGCGTGGATGTGGGAAATCCAAATGCACCTGGACGACATCCGGCGCATCTTCCTTCCACTCGGCAGGGATAATTACCTGAGTTTCTGAATGGCTCTTTTCGCACCTTCTTTGCCAAAGCGACGGATCAACTGGCCGTGGGATCCTTCCCCGCAGTCCAGCATGACACCCCCTCTGTCAAAGAAGTCCAAATAGATGCCTGACACGTTTCTGTATTTCGAAGGAATGGAGGCGCCTGTGCCCAGAAATGTCACTTCCAGTTCATCCGATGGAAAGTGCCGATCGTTCCGTGCATCGTCCGCCTGTTTTCTTCGCTCGTGAAACTGCCCAATCCGTTCCAGCACTTCGGGATCGTCCTCTTTGAGGTCATCGGCGACCTTTGAACGACAGAATGGCTCCAGAAGCTGTGATGTATCTACTCCTTTCTTTCCTAGCGGTTTCAGATGATAACGCATGAGATCTTTTCCCATAAGCACTTCATCGCGCTGCCATTCCTCCAAAATGGGCGTCGTTATCTGGGGATATGGGAAGTAGTCGTTGTCGACCAGATTCAGCTTCGCCTGCACGATGGCAGCCTTGCGCATGATTGCGGTGGCATTGACGGCGCGCTGATTGACGAAGATATGACGGACATCGTTGGGAAACCGATCCATCCACTTTTGATACGGCCCATTGGAGACGATCTCGTATGGACCCAGATGCACCATCACCAATTCCCTGTTCAGATCCGATTTCTCATAGAACCGCTCGAATCCAGGAGCAGAGAACAGTGCAGAGAAGTAATGACGATCTGGGCAGTCGACGATGAGGACGATGGGTCCAGGCATAGACGGCTCCATGACTTCATGCGGATGCACGACACGTCCATTAGAGCCTCCAACACAGGCACCATCCACAAGTTTCGAAAACTCTGGCCCGGCAGGGACACCGAGCGCTCGTGCCTTCTCGGGCAAAAATTTTCCTTTGATCTCGCTCAGCTGACATACATAACAGGCAGCAGGGACAATACTCTTCCAATCCGTTGTCTGTAGGAAAGGATTTAAGGATTCGACGGAGCCCGTCGCCTCAGGGATCAGAAGGATCGGTCGGATCTCCACCTGTTCGTTGGCGACGATGGGATCTCCCAGAGATCCTGCCGTGACCTCGGAGCCAAAATTGGAGCATCCCAGGCCCTTCAGCGGAATAGATACAAATGAGCTCAATGCCTTTAAGTACTGATCGAGTTTCACAGGACCGTGCAGCTGAAACACCGTCGAGCCAGCTGAACTGTGGATGCCGTTTTCGGAGAGAGTGATGAACAGTCCAGGCACGCCTCCCGCCGCTTCGGTCGTCATCCGGGTCAGAAACACGTCACTCAGTTTTCCCAGTTTCAACCGATGCTGATAACAGTATCTCTGAAATCCTTCGCCCACGTTGAAGACGTAGCGGTAGGAATCAAAGAAGAGCAGCACAGAGGGCATGGTATCTCCTGTATCTGTCCCGTTGCCCAAAATCTGGAGATAGCTCTCGGTGTGTCTGTAGCTTTTTTTCCTCGTCGTCGCCATCGCCGTCGATTCGGCCGCCTTCTTCGACAGGACTGCTTGGAATACCTTTTTGGAGTTGGAGACGAAAGGGGATGACGTCAGGGGTCGCTGGTAGCGCTGAACTTTGTGGAAACTGCAGAAGATCGCGCGCCGCGCTACGAAGGAACGCATCAAGCGACAGCAGCTCTTATGTTTTATAATGACTGCAGATGCGATTTCGCAGTGTCGAAACTGGTTCGATACATGAAGGCCTGTGAAAGGATCAGTTCGATCTCCTGTTCAGTCCATTCCTGAGTGGGCGGACGCTGGAGAAGAAGAACGATATCTTGGAAATCGAGGACCTTCACCATCTCTGCCCACTGAAGCAGGAAACATGCACAAACATACACCTGGTCACACATGACATGTGTGAGATGAGCTGCTCAGGCAAAGGCAAAGGACGCTACCAAGAAATCACGGAAATTCGAGCCTTCAGAGAGGTAGGTGTCCCATAGACGAAACGCCAGAGAGAATGGGATTTCCCTCAGCAGGAGACAATTGACCCAGCGAAATGCAAATTGAAGAAAATCGATGCCATTCTCATCCAAGTGATCGGCTGTTCCTCCGTCAATCCGCCTGTCGTGTTCAAAACCAGATCGGCAGATGGAGAAAATGAAAAGGGGGTGCTGACCGAATGAGTTCACGGATCTTGAAGACGGCGCGTTGGATGCCTGGCTGTGCAGAAGTGTAGTGATCTTGAATACTGTCCAGTATTTTGCAGAGACACCAATAGGAATCCGCTTCGACATTCAACAATGCTTCCTACAAAGAACGCAAATGGTGAGCGTCAGCCTGAGTTTCTCAGCATACCTGTGAAATATGTGAGACATCCCAAGATTCGATGGGACCTTCACAATGCTCAGAGAGAAAGACAACGAGAAAAGGAGTGACCAAATCGTTGATTCCCTGAACGTAACCGCTTGCCGGATGCCTGCATCGAATTCCACTTGATGCACGAGAAACGAGCCAAGAGTGTCAAAAGTGTGACCTGATGCCCCAGACATAGAGAATGTGCTCCAAGGACTTCTGCAGGCGTTCCGTCTGAAGAATTTGAACCCCGGGGGCTGTCCGGGGAACATCGACCACCACTTGACGCAACGCTCCAATCTACGCATTCCCATAGGCCAATAAGTGTGACGAAGAAAGTGTGACATGACCTCCTCCTCGGAACGGATATCTTGTAGATGATAGCAATACTCTGCCACCAAATCATGATACTCCTTCCTCTTTCTTCCCAGAACGGTAACTTGCCTCTCCCTGAAATGCATGCGCCACGATCAGCACGGACTGGACGCAGGGATGCGCGTGGACTTGTTTGGCGGCAAGTAGTTTAGCAGAAGCTTCCAGATCTTTGGTCGCAACTGTGGAGGGACACCACTCCATGCCAACTCTCTCAGTGCATCCAGATTAACCTATCTTGTACATGTCTGTCCCTTTCTGCCGGTCGTCGTTCTTTGCCTTACCATATCCGATTCCAAGATCTTCTGAAATTTCGCGATGCGCACGGCGGAGGAGCTCCGATTTTGTGTTGGCTTTTCTCCGTCTTGCACTGGATTGGTTGCCATCTCCAACGGCATTTCGCCGCGTTCAACTTCTTCTTTTGTCTGAAAAATAGAGGATGGGATCAAGCAAGAAGTTGCAAAGCGGTTCAGGACCTGTTCTCTGAAATTCATGGGAAGATTTGAGAATTCTGTTTCCGAACCTGTCCGTGAACGTTGAATTTGACGCATTGGACGCTTCGGTGCGTTGGAATGGTTATTTTTCTCGCCGTCTTGATCCTGACTGCGACGCAGACGCACTGTCCCGGGAAAGGCTCTTCCTCTTAGGTAACTACCGACGACCGGAAACGCCTCAACAAAGTGAAAGGCCATACAGGGAACAGCGCGTGTACTTTTGAACGTTGCGAAATCCCGCGCCGATGCGTTCGACAGAGGATGGCTTCTCAGAACTGCTCATTTTTGTTAAATACAGGCAGCGAACGTAGCAATTCAATTCAGTTAAGAACACCAAGAGTCTTCGACGAACGGATATCTGCAAACCGCTCAGAGAAAACGTCACATCAGCTCTTTACAATGAAAACAGAGAAAGCCCAAACGGCATCACAAGAGCAGTTTCCAGAGATGTCCATCCCAAGGCACCGCCGTCACAGTCGTAGGGACACGTTACGTCTAACAACGAAAGCACTGAGGCATGACTTGTCAGAAGAGGCGAGGCAGGGATGGTAGAAGGCGTTGCCTGCGCTCGGGAGTCTTCAGTCGAGGCATTGGCGATAGCAGTAGATCAGGCCGCCGAAGAAGGCCATCCAGATGATGAAGCCGATGCAGCTCATGTTTGACTGGTTCCACTGCGCGCAGAGATTCGAATTGCAAGTGATGATGACGTCAGCCTTGTCATCGATGCGGCAAAGCTCTGGGAATGGCGTATCTCGCGATGAGGCGTCTCTCTCTTACCCGACAGACACGAATTGGCGCCTTCTCCGAAAAAGGATACTTCTCACAGGCAGATCCGAACGGTCTGAAGTAGAATCGCCTGTTGCGCTGTGTAGAAGACGTTGTTGTGTGTAGCGGATGTGCGTTCATCGAAGAGACGCCCCAAGAGCTATGATGTCACAAAAAGAGAAGGGTTTTCGGATTTTATTTGGAACACCGATTGGCAATCGCAAGTGAAGACGCCTTATAGACATGCAAGAGTGCGGGTGCAATTCTGTTTCAGTTAGATAATGAACAAGAGGCGAAGGAAAGAGGCATTCAAGAAAAGGAAGAGAATAAACGACGGCCTTCTGGATTCCTAAGTCTCTCCAGAGCTGCAGATTTGAACGAGTGACTTTCTGCTTATTCCTCAGCGATGTGGGCATGACGCCTTGATGCAGCATGTCTGTGGATCTCAGCGATCGACTGCGTGGAAAAACAGAAGAGCCTAACGCTTCCTTGGCTGCCACAAACGCAGCTCAGCAGTACGTCCCTCCAACTCAAGTAGAAACGGCAAGAGTCGAGTGGGCGTCCTGAATTCTCCTCATATTCGGCAGAAAGAGGCAACTGATTGGGCCAGAAACACACGTTTTGCAACACGAGCGTTCGCTCTGGACTTGGATGCCGACGGGCAGAATGCCGCAGAGAGAGATGCCGAAATGTATCGCCAAGAGAATGTGGAGATTCTTCTGTGGAATGCCGGTTTGATCGGCATCTGTTTTACAGCAACTTACGGCTTCTACACACAAGTGCGTCTTGTCATTTTCGCTTCTCAACACTTTAACGTCGTCATTTGGTAGGATCTCGCACTGAGTTATCTGACAGGTGCTTGTGGAGGCCTGATCTATCTACGTCTGCTCAAGAAAGGCGTCGAGAGCATTGGAGGCACGAACCAAGTCTCATCCCTTGCAGCGCAGCCACGTCTGCTTGTCCCCGTCATTCTTGTCATGGCTTTTAACAGGTCTCATTTCTGAACGTATTCATGCGCATGCATTCTCATATGGGCATAGGTGGAATGCTTTGGCTGGGGATCGACTCGGTATACATTTGGAACTGCTGCCTATGTTAATTGGTTTCTTTACTTACAAGGCAGCGATTGTCGGTCGACAGTCTCTCCTTCTCTTTCAGCAGATGGTTGCAGAGATTGCAGGAGAGGGGAAGAAATGATGTGCCGCGTTTTGTCTATTTTTTGAGTTTTCTCAGAATGGCAGCCATCTCTTCCCTCTTCTTCTTTCCACGCTTGTGCGTTCCGAGCTTCTTCTTCGCAACCTTCAAGGCGCGTTTGTCTTTTCCGACTTTCAGCAACTCCATGATGCGACGTTCATAAGGGGCAAAGCCACAGACTTCTCGAACAAGCTCACGTACAAAAGCCGTCCGTTTTCCGATCTGAAAACAGAGAGCAGTGGGTGGGCGAACGGGCGTAGAATGAGACGCCGTACAGCGCGCGGTTGTTTGGGCTTCTGTTGAAGCTTTGTCGTCGGATATCCCTTATCCAGACCAACGGCGATGCCAGTATGCGTCGACATGGCAGCGAAGGATCAGTGTCGGCGGCGAAGGGAAATGACCCTTGACGTGTTAAGCAAAATGCAAAATGAAGAGCGAAATGAAGTGATCTTGTCATGTCTTCATATCCAACGCCTCTGTGTCAAACCGACAGGACATTCTACATTGCAATCAGTATCCCGTTTGCGAGGAAAGAAAAGAACTTTGATATTCTGTAGCAACTGTAGAGAGGAGATGCCAGAACTGGTTCAATGTCAAAAACAGGCAGCAGAACGAGAACGATGACAACGCTGAGGTGGTAAGCAAGCAATGTAGAGGCAGTGACATCGATAGAGAGATTCCAGGACGGGTCAGCTTTCGAAGAAACGCAACAAGATCTGTGATGCAAAGAACTTTGATACGTAGACACGTGTCGTTACAAAGAGCGAGAACGCGTTTCCGTCTCCGAAAGTTCGGCTGGCCAAGTCACACGTGTGACTTCATAGATACATTCTCGAGGCGGCGTGGACAAAATGGTCAATCAGTGACATCGTTGCATTTCCAACGAGATCTAGGCGCCAACATCCAAGCCGACTGTGCGTTCTTAATGCACGGAATGACTCACAGGTCGACTAATTTGGCCTGGCGTTGACAGAGGATGTCGTCGGATGTCGAATATTGTGTCGACAATCTCGTCAAGGGTATCGCGGCCAAGACCGTAGGGCGATGAAAACAAGATGTGCGTGACCTTAGGAACGAAGGAACGGGTGCCAACACGATATGGATGTGTGACGGTCACACTTTGCGGCGACCGGTCGAAGACGCCATGTGTGACGTACCACGATGTCGGGTTGAATCACGAATCGTGTTTCACAAGTCTTCTCGTCTGCAGCGCCGCCACATCGTTGCTCTCAGACAACGTGTGCTTCTTTCACATCGACGCTCCCGGAACAGAGGTGCGATGTGGTTCCAAAAAGCATGTCGCCGTTTGACGCGGTCCGCGACAGAACGGGGAGGATTCCATGCCACAAGAAATCCTGCCGCTGACATTGGAGAAACTGGCTGACCAGGTCGAAGATGTTATCCAGCACTATGGCCTCCCTCGATGCATGGGTACGCTCTTGGGTCGCCAAGGAGGTTACTCAATGGCGTGTTAAAGGAATGGGCGTCGGTGCAGGTGGATACGTGTTGACGCTTCATGCTGTCAATTACCCAAAAAGTGTCTTCGCTTTGGTGCTGCTCTCACCGGCATGCACTCAAGCGAGTTGGTGGGAATGGTCTTTTGGATCCGTCGCTTTGTGGTACATGAAGTTTCGAGGACTCCATGGCTTCGCTCTTGACCATTTGGCGCATCGACTGGTTTCTGGACGGTCTGCTGAATTGATGCTGACCCTGAGGAAGGCAATTGGGCACATGTCGCCAAGTGGAGTGTACCATTACCTCGCTGCTGTTCTGTCTCGTCCGGATTTGGTATCGAGAATTAAGGAGTTGCAAACGGAAAGAGTCTTGTTGCTATGGGGATATGAAGCACTCTACAAAACGGACAGTTGTGAGATGAATCGAGAATTTGTGCAACATCGAGATAGAGTTGGATGGTCAGAAATCGACAATTGCGGGGTACTTCTGACAGAGGAGAGTCCGTTTCGCATTTTGGACGAGATGTACTATTTCGTGCGAGCATTGCAGGCTCGTGGATACTGTCTAGACTGGAAAGTGGAGTAATAGACGAGCGTGTTCTACGTGCAATGCATCGACTCTGACATCTTGACTCTGGTCTGTGTCCACTGACCGCCAATCCATTGTATTTCTGGAGACGTCTTGCGTTTGCAGAATGTTTTATGATGAATGCCAGTCGTTGTTGATATCATGAGAAAGGAAGACATAGGAGGCTGAACACTTAACTCAACGAGGAACTGTCTCGAACTCTCTTAGGAGAAAAAACGCGCTACGCCTGATGCTGAAGATCTGTTCCAACGCTTCTTTCTTGTCGATGCCAACACCACCGAACCATTCTCCTCTGTCTCGTCTAGAATCCAAACTTCAGCTTTCGTCCATTTACGCCATTTTCTCTCCTTCATGGTTGTCTGGCTCTTCTACGGTCGGTGGTGCTTCGTCTACTTGCATGATATCGGATGGTCAAGGGTTCCACTGCCGGATAGATAACCATGCGGGACTGGGGATCGTTGGCAAAACACGTGAACACTTGGACTATATCGTCCTCCACAGAACCATCGTCTGTCACTACAGATATCGGATGACAAAGACTGTTTGCTGTTAAGAGAAGGTTGTCTTTGAGTGTTGGATAGTGATATGCAATCATTCCTGTTGGGAATCGATACAAATAGCTTAATACAAAGAAAGTCGATATGCGCGCCGACAACGTCGACACAATCGTTCCCGATGAATGTGGTGGGCGACATAACACCTGCATCTCCTCAGTGACCTCTTCACCCAAAGCACAATGTCCTTATATTTGAGTGATCGTGAGCCTAATGTTATCACTAGCAAACCGTCCATATTGTCAGGAATTGCTTTACGTGTTACAGAGTGAGGTATACAATGGTCTACGTTCACGTATTCGTGTCACAGGTGACATGACAGATGAGTCACCGGCCTATCAGGACCACAGGAAAGTATCCATAGGTTAACGTAAACCTCGTGTAAGCGCCCCTTCGGAGACAGAACGCTTAGAAAATGAGACAGTCACGATGGGACAACCTCAGTCCTTCTGACACACATATATAAACCTGACGTTGCATTGTAACATTTGTACAGTTATGTCAAAATGATTATTGCGTGGTTGCAACACAGAGAAGAGGCCCAAAACGTCTGGGAGTGTATTCGACCTCCACAGAGATTTGCCTTTGTCCATCCGCAGCTCGCTGTGACTATACTGACCGGCTCGGCCTACATTGACAGACCAAATGAAAACGCACCCTCTAGGACAATGCAGAACTGAGGGATTGTCGCCAAGATTTCCCTGAAGATAGGACTGCCTTGTGCAGAAAGAGTTCATGTGTATCTGGGGCGATAGCTGTCTTGTCAACTGGGCTCATTGGCTTCTGAATGGCCTTTTTTCTCTTGCTCTGTTGGGTTGATGACTCATCTGCCTAGGAAATCACCTTATCACCTGGGTATATAAAGGACAATATGGACCGTGAAACACCTTGCTTCGAAGTGTCTAGACTTCCCATGTTCTCGCTTTCACTGCGCGGCCGATCGGCGGTAGAGGTCTTCAAATCTGTAGATACAGACCCCTGTACCACGGAATCATCAAACCATCGTCGAACAGTGTGTCGACCTGGTTCGTCACAAATCTGTTGGTTCTTTTCCAGCGTCGCGACTCCTCCATTGGCGCAGCCCAAGATTCATCAAACATGTTATGATCGTACGTCGAACGGTGTCGTGTTTTCGTCGTTTGTTACGCGCTGAAACGCGCTAACGACGAAGGCATATCGTTACAGAAGACTGTTCTGGCAATCAGTGTTCGGTCTTTATACGCGTCGATGTGACATTTGACGCGTCCCGTGGCAGCTGCACGAAGGTGGACAGCTGTTCACTGACAACGGTCAGTGCGAAAACAGTCGGTGTTTGCAGTGAGACGAAATCGGATGACCGAGGGCACGATTGGCTTCTGCTCGGAGCAATAGTGAACTTCGTCACGTATCTGGCTACGCAGCACGAAGACGTAATCTTTGCTGTCCCCTCAGGCACGCACCGCCAGGGAAACGATGACGTAACCCTCCGCGTCCCATTGAACCCGGCCCTCTCGGCAAAGCCTTGTGTGCTTTCCGCTACACCACGGGGACTGGCTGATGATGATGGCGGCACCGTGACGCTAGCTGAGACCAACATGTGCATCGTCGTTGTCCCGTCGCGCCTCGAAGGGAGAGAGACAGAAATTGAGTGTTTCGACGAGCACCTCGACCAGCTGGAAAACGACAGAAGCCTTCTCGGCGAAGAAAGCGAGTTTCCATGCACAGGGTTTCTGTTCCATTTCCGATACACCACACGTTTCCTCTTTCAAACTCGACGGACAACACGACCTTCACTCGACCCAATAACAAAGCATCTCAGGTTCGGGTCTACAGAATTGTAGAAGTTGAAGTTGGACAGTTTGATCACCACGTATACCGTGTGGTGTGTGACGTGACGTGTCCCTTCTTTCCGTACGACACCGGAGTTCACGCCTTCGACAGGATTCTTGTTCGTCGTGCCGTGCTGCTTTCCTTTGTCCACCTGCGTCCCGTTTGTTCTTCGTGTAGATCATTACGTGCTGTTCCGTTGAAAGAACACTATCGTCTGCTTCGAAGACATACGCACTTCGTCGGCACGTGTACGACGTCGGCTTTCGATGAAGGTTGTTTCTTCGCAAAAACGCCAAATTGGCTATATCCCAACGACGTCTGCTCGACAGACACTTCCCTCTCCACCTCCCTGTCCGCAGGAAAACTCTGTCGACGTCGAAATGCCTGACCTCGAAGGTACGACGGCGAACGGGTGCGTTTCTGGAGAAAACCTGGCAACAGCGTCCCTTTCGTCCGTCTACTCAGTTTCGGACATTGACAGTATCCTCGACGACGATCTCTGGTCACTCAATCGAACGCAATCTGACGTCGAGAGTGACGCGGACAGCTCCGACTTGGACGATATCGTCACCACTGGGACGGACGTCTGTCACGCCGCGACTCTCGAGACTTTTCTTGAAAGTGAGACCGCGCACTCCATCATCCATTTTCGATTCTCTGAGTCAAGATCTCGAGTTCATCCCTGCCGAAATGAACCGAATTTTGAAGCTCATTGGGACGCTGGACGAGAAGTGTGAAGGTAGGCGCCGTTCCGATCGAACCTGTACCAAAGCGACGGTCTGTCCAATGCAGAGATTACAGACTTACTGGAACATCCATCCGACGAATGGTTTTTGTTGCATCAGACAAAGAAACAGAAGAAATCGAATACCACCGAGAACGGAGAAGGCTCAAATGGCGAAGTTTCCCAATCGAATGTCGGCAACGGAGACAGAGAACTGATGATCTATCGGAAGATTTATGAAGGACAGGACGGTGTCATCGGATTCGAAGCTTACAAGGCACGATTGGCCAAAGCAAGAAAACTTGAACGGCAAAGAGAGTTAGAGCTCAGAGCCAATGAACTCGTTTCCGTCTCAGACAGTGGTTTCAAGATCATTTACGAAAAAGGTCCAGCACCGTCGAGACGATAGCAGATCGCTGACGTGAACGGCTGACTGTACACAGATGACGAAACAACAGGGGCAGCAGACGGAAAAGAGACGCAGCCCAACAGCAAGAGTCAAGCAACTTCGCAAGCGGCAACATCCAGGGGAGGGGAAGCAAAGGTGGAACCTATAGCTGAATCACAGGAAAGCAAACGGACCAAATCTAAAGCACAAGAAGATGACAACAGTCCTATCCCTCCAATGGATTTAGTCGATAGCTATCTGAAAGAACTCGAACCCGGAACAGGTTCTCTCAACGGTGAATCCTGTCGAAGTCTGTGCGTTCTACATTGATCGACGAAGATACAGGTGGACGGGGAGAGTTTATGGAGATCGACTGCAGCAGCCTTCCGTTTGAGGATACAGGAATGGGCGATGACTGGAAAGAGGAATTCGAGGACATCCAGCAGGAAAACAAAATGAATCAAGTTCAGCGCGACGACGTATGACAGCTTCTAGTTTCTTCCTTTGACATGTTGTGCTGTGGCATTAGATGCAGACATTGCGTACGTTCATGGAGAACCAACTTGCCCTTCTCTGGAGGTATACCTTGAGAAAGAAAGCTCTCACGCGTAAGGTGATCGTCTTCTTCGCCGTGACGTGGTCGGCAGCTGTATCGAACAGGCTTACGAAATGGTGCTACATCACTACGCGTCTTTGATACAGGAGCTCGAGCCGAACAAGTTCGGTGCCAGTCTAAAGTGTTACCCCGAGGCGACGGTGATTCAGAGGGCAATGCTTAACGAGCTTGAGGAGCAATTCGTGTCGCCGGAGGAGATGTCGGAGTTGTATAAAGACGTGGAGGAGCTCTTGGCGCAATGTGACCCTATCGAAGACGGTTATCCTCACGTACCGGGAGAACCCCAGTATCATCAAGACACGCAGCGTAAAACTACGTATTGTCTACAGAAACGTCTTCCGAGTCGTGAATGTGCTGCAGCTCCGAATTTGAAGCAGGAAGAAGCGTGCAAAGCTCCATTATTCTGTCAAGACGGCGGCAGAAAGCTGCTTATGGACGAAAACTGCCGTCATGATAAGGGGGGTGGTACATGCTCCGCACGACCGCCCGTCAACGGTGCCGTGTCGGTCTGCAGTCCGAGTATGGGAAGCACTCAGGTCTTTGCCCGTTTCGAAGGCATGCCAAATGTCGGAGATGTGCATGCCCGTTCCGCACGCAATAAGAGACACAAACCTGCCAAAGCGCCATCCGGTATGTCCCATGCAGCGAAATCTCCGCAGGTAAATGCTTTCAAGACCGGTCGCCTTTGGATGAGTCGTACTGTGGCCGCAGTCGACGGGGCGCTTGCTAACCTACCACGATATCGCTACGCCCGCCGCGGCGGAGAAACTCTCTGGACATCCCGCCGAACTCTTTTGGCCAGACGACGATCTGTGGTATCTCATACACATTGACGTCATTGACCCTGAGGCGAAGACGGCGAATATCGTCTATACGACGGGAGAAACGGAGAGACTCGAACTCGACGACATCGTCCGCGAAGGACACATGTCTCTTCTACCCGAACCCGAAGACACAGATCTTTCTGTTGACGAAGACGCGCTTCAGCAGACAGCAGATGTCGAAGTCGGCGAAGAAGTGATAAGTGAACTGTCTGCATCTGAAATGAGAGGCGCCTATCTCGACGATCCTTCTCACGATGAAGATGAAGTAACGAATGCCGTTTCCGATGGGACGTTGTGATTTTCATTCCTTTGGCCTGTCTATCTGTCTGTAGTTGGTCAGTGAAGATGAAGAGGAGGAGGTCATGGTGAATATCCACCGTAGCCGACAATCGCGACGTGCTGAATTGAAAGCTGAAGGCATGCAAATGCAGGAAAAACACTCGTAGTCTGGGCAGAACGGTGTTTTTCTTTTTGTCCGTTTGTATTTGATCAATTAGACGTGTAAAACCGGCGAACATTAGTCTAGTCTCTATCCAGAGCCACAGTTGTATTCGTAATAAGCTTGTCTAGATCATGCACAGCTCGGACAAGATGTAGAGGCGGCTGATTCTGAAAGCAGATGATCGTGTGTATACACACATGCTGATGGGACGTGATGCGCATTACTTCTTGACCCATGCACTGGAGCTGTTCAATAATATCTCCTATCATGTTCTTGACTTTCACTTCCAGTATCGTCCGAAGCGCTTCCCTTTGTTTACGTTGGTAGGCGACCAAGCCTTCGTACTCTCTCTTCCATCGGTCACTGCACACTAGACACCGTTCACATCCCAATTTGGGTGGGTCACTTTGATCTTCCTGCCTGTCTGCTGTGCATCCTCTTCGGGTCCATCTATTTCGCTGGATGTTTCTTCCTGAATTTGAGTGGCTTGTGCTGAAGGCTGCAGAGACAAACTAAGGGCATCTAGTTGTTACATACGATATCTGTGAGTTAGGGATGAGGGGAACTTCGTTGGCGTTTCTGTCCATTCGTTTAGAGCCGCAAGAAGTGGAGAAGTGTGGTCATCGTTATTCCTTTCTGTTTGCTGCACCGCCGCTTTTCGGAGGCGCAGCAGTTGGCTGGATTTCATGTCCAATGCATCTTCCAGTCTCTTACGCTCTTGTTCACTGCTTTCCAAGTCTTCCTATATTCTCTCCTTAAATCCTACCCTTGCTCGCCTCACTGAACAGAAAAGCACTTGAAGGCTGAGTATCAGTTCGTCTCTTTCATTGAGTCGTGCAGTGAGCGCAATCATTATATCTCGTTGTTTGATCAGGAGTTTCTTGTAGCGATCGACCTGTGCTTTGTCAGCATCCACGCCTTCTCTCTCTTTCTCCAACTGTTTCAGTTTCGTCTCGTATTCCTCTGTCGTGAACGGACTGAGGCATTAGGGATTTGATGTGACTGTGTGCACCTCTGATTCTCTTATGCTCGCGATCGATCAAGATTCGAAAGGCTGGAGTGTCTTCGATTTTGTGCCCGCCGAGAAGCAACTGCGATTGCATTGTGTTGATTTTCTTCTCTAGTTTCTCCTTCAGTCTCTTCTCTCTCATGAACTCACGAGAACGTTCCTCCAGGGCTGTGATCGCTGCAAGTTTATCACGCTCTGCTCGGCGCTTTTCTTCCTCCGCCTGTGAACAGGAATAGCTAAATGTCCAGTTCGATCCCCATACGCACCTCAAGTAATCGACGTTTATCAACGAGATCTGCATTTCGCTGTTTCAATTCAGATCTCAAGAGCTTCAGTTCACGCTCATATTTTCTCAGTAACGCCCGTTGATCGAGATCTTCGTTAACAACGGCTTCGTTCTTTATCTTTTTGGCTCGGTTTGCAAATTTCAGTGTCGAAACGGATTCGGCAAACGCCTCGAGAGCCGGCGAGATCATACACAACATGATCGTTTTGCAGTTGCCCCCGATGCTGTCTTCCAAAATCCTTGTCAACTTGGAATTGCGGAATGGTATGTGTGACCGTGGCGTACTGGATGTAATCACAGAAATCACGTTTCCTACAACGAAACCACACAAATTGCGCAACGACACAGACGAAGGCAGCACCGAGTGCCGAAAGGGATTGGTTAATCTTTTTGCTCTCTTCCAATCTGCGGCCTGTCGCTCCGGTCACGTGAACGCGTTCGGATCCAGCCAAATCGACAAGGTTCAGTTTGCCGACCTTCACCGTTCGTGCCCTTTCGGTCGATGCATAACCTACGGCTGCAAGAAACAGACCATTGACTAATTCCGCGTTTGGTGTTACATGTCGCGGAGGTGGGAGACGCCTTATTAAGATCCGTCCAGTCCGTAGAGGCAATGATGGATTTCTCCACAATGAGCTTCAGAATAGCATGACTGCGACTGCTCACTTCGTTCATGTTGGTTGTGCCGGTCGTTCTCTACAGTAAAGAACATCTCCCCATGAGGCAAACGTCGAGACACGACTACCATCTGTGCTCCCTTTGCCATCAGTTCATAAACTTGTATTGGCGAGCGGACAACCCATTCGGAGAGTCGATGCACATAGACTCCCTTTCGTGCATCCTCTCGAATGGAGAGATTATAGCGATCTTCTTTCAGCAAATCCGATATGCCTTCATTGTAGATCTGCATGTAGGATGCACGAACCAAGTACTTACTAAAAGCACAAAGCTCCCTTCAGATGACACCGCTCTCAATACGTCTGGAATCAGTCGAAGGCGATGTACGGAAAGCGCGTTTGCTGCTGAGCACCTGCTCGAATCTGGATCGTTTTCGATACAGGAAAAGATGTCATGAATGGCTCTGGGGATAACACCCGCTTCCAGACCATCCGGCGATCCTGAATATCGCATTCGGCGGCCATGTGATCGGACGTATACGACCTTCCATGGTGTACGTCTTTCCCGTTCCGGTCTGACCATAAGCGATGATCGTCGTATTGTATCCCTCAAGAACTGATAGGATAGTGTGTTTCACTGAACCATCGTAAATATCTTCTTGTTCGCTCGTGATATCAAAGACGTGGTCAAATGTGAAACGGTGTGTCGTGAAAAGTCCTCCGCCGATGGAGGATGGAGACGAAGTGTTGTCCGCCGACTGCGCAATAGCTTCGAGGTTCTCCGAGATGATGATGTTTTTGTTGGAAGGATCGACGAAGACGGTATGTTCGTAAGGCCGCTGTCCTTCCAGCTCTCTCTCAAGCGGAGGTCGCACGCGTATGATGACCTTTGGAAAAACGCACATTCTCGACGAAGTCGTGGACCTCGTTGACTTTGAAGCTATCTGAAACGGAACTCGGACTACCGGGAAACGACGTCGGACAGTGTTTTGTTGCGCGTAAACTGCACATTTCATTGTCGTCGATACCCATGTCGGATCTGGAAGAAGGCAAACGACCGTCGATACGAACTCGTGTCACTTGACATGACCCTTAGATGCTGTCCTCGTCGTCTTCGGTCACGTTATGAATTGAAAGGTGTCGGAGGACGAGAGGGCGCTCGCGGCGTCTCGTGTGGCGTTCTGCGCTATAGCAAAGATCGCATTGTTAATTTGTTTCCGATGTGAAACAAAGATGACTACGTGCGGTATCTAATAGGGCTTCCTCATCATGTACCAGTACTTTATTTTGAATGTCGTTCAGGACAAATACTGTTAGGATTCGGAGTTTCTAGCTTGATTTTGTTGATCTTCGATGCGTTCTGTGCTCCGTACACGTCCGTTATCTTTTGACATAAGCCTTATACGTCGTCTTCTCGATCGAATCGCTGTCGTAAACGATATACAATTTCACCCCCCGTATGCTCGCCTACATTCAGCCAGATGCATCACGGAGTAAGGATACTTGTGACACCTAGAAGACTTCTGCTTGTCTGGGGAAGGGGATAAAAGACACGTGGAGTTCGTAGAAAACGACGTATGTACTCGAATTTTCTAAAGAATACTCTCGTCTTTTTAAGCCAACGAATAAAAGTGCACATTACGAAGTAGAGACTACTTTTATAAAATCTCGTCTGCATTCAGCCGCGGCAGACTCGATTCTATTTCACCTCTTGTGCCTGCACATTTTTAAATTGTTGAGTACTTGAATTGAGAAAATTAAACGAACACAGAGAAATCGGATTTAGCACAACAGGCCGTTTCTTTCTGTGTCCTCCTACGTACGCATTCCGATCTATCAACTTGCTTTTCAAGTTGAAGTATCCATCAACCGACGTCTTTAGCATTTTGTCCGGATCTGTAATCAAGACGCACACCCATTCATCTACTTTCCGTTTCACATGCCAGACATTACCTTGGAATGGCCCATTTTGGCTAGTGCTTCGTGAACATCTCTGTAGACCGCCAAGAATGGCTTTTCTTTTTCATCTTCTCCATCCGATGCGGCCTTCATCTCTTGTTGAATTTCGAAAAGCAGCTCCTTTAGTGAGTCCCTCTTCGGAAGCGGCTCCGGCACCGGACGCAGACCAACGCATGGACACCTCAAAACAAAAAAACACTGAAACATGTGTGAAGCCAGCTACCGGCATTAACACCGCGTTGTTTTTTTGTATTCTACATGTTGCATTCATCTTCAAAGCCAGGGAGAAAAACGCGTCACTTTGCCTTCTTATCGACACCATAGAACATCCAAACTGGATACTTGTTTGTCGGTAGAATCATCTTCAAGTGGTAAAGAAAGTGAACGGCACATCGGGTAATGAGTGCCAAAAGGAGTATCATTCGTCGTTACACATACTAGTCAATTTTCCGCGTTGTTATTGAGCTTGTCCAACGAGGAAACCACTGGATCTTTGATGGAGTCTTCTATCGCCTACGTGGCAGAAGTTGCCGACGAAGTGCTCTCGGTCACCCGGATCGGGTTTCGTTCGAGATCTGCCTTCGCCGTCCCCCGAATGCGTGAATGGTAGCCAAGCAGGCCGGCGTCAAAGTTGCAATGCTCTCAATATCCAGTTGGCCTAAATCTCACACATTTGCAAGCGAATGCCTCTCGCCGCGTTGACGGAACCTTTATGACTCGACCTGCAAACAAAGTGGACCGACCGCCGATAGCACGAACAAATCCAGAGGTGTTGCTTGCTCGACTGGAAGAGGTGCGCGGAAACTCGAAGCCCGAGTTGTCCGGTACATGTTCTGCGTGGCAGCTGGTCGAGTCCACACAATCTCACCCGCGGGTTCTGTTCGGCACAGTTCCTCCCAGAGTTCTCTTCGCTAGGAATAGTCATGAAAAGGACCGAATACGAAAAGGAAATCGGCGAATCTTTCAGTGTTTCTGAATAGACGAGTTGGATTCGATCTTGGTAGAACAACTAGAAGAACACCGAAAACGAAGTGATGTGGCTTTCAAGAAGCTGGGCTCGGGAAAGAGCTTACACCAGGCAGCCAAATTATCTGCCGAGCAACTGCTTACAAACCTCGGAGAAGCACCCCACTCATCTAGAGTCGCAGACGTTGAATGGTGCTAACGACAGATCAGCTCTGTCTTAGCCAACTCGCTTAGAAGGACCACGAACTCGGAGACAAGGGAAGGGCTGTCATTGATCTAAACCCTCCTCTTAGAAGTAGACAATTCCCAACGACGAAGCTAAAGCGAGTGGATTGTTGGAGATGGAACAGCTAAACCGTTGTTAGTCGCCATCAGGGGGGGCAATACGGCGGCACATCGACCACCGCGGCGCGCTGACCATCAGCTGCGACGGGTGCCGGCCACCGAATCAGCTCCCTAGTAACCATAGGGCGATGGTTCTCGAACACGCGTTAAAAGTTCGGTGCTGTTAGGTGCTAAAGCTAGGAAGTTTACAACCATACCGGGCGTTCAAACACGACCATTCCTTGTAAGGTATCTTCTTGAGTTCCCGGGTGCTGTCATATGAGTGTTCGTTATCATCGTCGGCGCGGGCGCGGGCGCGAGCTCCCAACACGGATGCTTCTCGAGTCGACCAGTTTTCTGGCCAATCGCTTCCCCTCAAAAGCCTGCCATCGGCGACTTCTTTGCTTAGAAGAAGAGGAAGACTGTCATGGTGGACTGAGAACAGAGGACGGAGGCCACTTGTTTGCTGCAAGCACCCGCTTCCACCAGATTAGAACGGATCTCGCGACGAACTTCGGATGAAGGAAGAACGCTCCAACTTTCTCTGGCATGCACCAAAACAGCTTGAGGAATTTCTATCAGCCGTCGCTTAAACATGGAAGCAAGAAGGAAGAAGATTGGGATAAGCCCCTAGGATTCCCGAACAAGTGTCCATTCAATCCTGAACACTCCTCTGATGTTTAACTTACAAAGATGTGTAAGACACATTAACTGCATAACTACATATATACGAGTATGTATGGTTGTCAGATGCAGACAGAAGTTCGCAGCTGTTATAAGCTAATATTAGAAATTATTAACCATCTGGGTATTAAGGGGCGACAAATTCCCTGTGAAGTTATCTCGTGTTCCTAACGTCATATTCGAATGTGCTTTTATCGCTGTTGTCGCGCGTGTTTCGGGTCCAAGCTTAACGAACACCATGACATCGACCCCGACAGGTCCTTTCGTCCGTCGAGTCGGGGAGAGGAGAACAAGCGATGTGTCGAGATGAAACGGAAGCCCTACGTGTGGAACCCCGACGCCTACGAAGAGAAAGCCTCCTACGTTTATCAGCTGGCCGACGCGCTCGTCGAATTGCTCAACCCTACTCCTGGTGAACCAAACCGTCGCTGCGACTTCTCGGAGAGTTCTTTGCGCAGGAGAGCGCATTCTGGATCTCGGTTGCGGGACGGGCGAGCTGACTCTCGCCCTGCAGCAACGCGGCTGCGAGGTTGTTGGCGTAGACCTAAGTCCAGAGATGGTGGCGAAGGCAAGAGAGAAGGGCGTCGATGCGAGAGTGATGGACGGACACGCCATGACGTTCGAGGACGAGTTCGATGCTGTGTTCTCCAACGAAGCGCTGCATTGGATGTACAAAGATCCCGGCCGCGTCGTCGAAAGTGAGCAAGCACGCCCGGAATGACCACCTTGGCGACGATGTGACGATGGGGTGCAGATGTCGCGAGAGCGCTGAAGAAGGGAGGTAAATTCGTCGCCGAGTTCTGCGGAGAGGGAACCATTCAGCAGATTAGGAATGCGATGTCCTCTGTCCTGGCTCGTCGAGGAAAGGAACTGCCAAAAATCTGGTCTGGCCCACTTTTTGAGTAATTTCGAGGTTGAAGAGGCTTGTGTCTCGTGACAGGTACTTTCCTGGGAAAGAGAGCTATGCGCAGCTGCTGGAATCGCATGGCTTCAAGGTCGAAGAGGCGATGCTATTCGCGAGAGACACCCGTTGTCCTGCTGGAATTACAGGATGGCTTGAAGTCTTCGGAGGTTTTTTCTTCGAAGGACTGCCGAAATCCATGCACCAAGAGGTGTCGTCATCGTTGTCCCGAGAATGATTCTAGCGACAATCTTGTGTCTGTTCAGCTCATCAAGGAGACCGCAGTTGAAATGGAGCCTCTACATGTCGATGAAAACGGCGTTTACCTCGTTGACTACAAGAGGTTGAGGATCCGTGCTGTGAAATCGTGAGAGATGGCCCAAGAAGTACATGGACTGCCGGATCGGCGAGCTGGCGTCTTCGGCTTGGTTGCTGGCTGGTTGATGAGCAGTGTGACGGTGACGACTTTCTTCCTGATGTGACATCTCTCCGACGACCTGATATCAGCTCTGTTAACCGATCCATGAAGGTGACGTGAAATTAAAGTCTTCAGTGGATGGTCTTCACTCTGGTTTTTTACTACGTAACCTGCCTGCTTTTTGTTTGCCCACAATGAACGAATCGACTTTCATCATCATTAAGCATTGTCATCATCATCATTTAATAAGGTTTATTGTGGCAGTGCATAATGCACATCAGCCACATGAACAAGGACAACACGCTGTAATGTCTCGTTTTAATACGCGGCTCATATCCTCGCTGTCCAAATCAGTCTGCTCAGTTGTCAAAGAGACCAGACTACCCCGAGTGGGCGATTTTTGACAGCCTGGCGAGTGCATCTGGCTCGGTGGGAGGCTATGGCCATGGGTTCGATGACGTAGCAGCGCGGCACTTTGTTCGTCTGGTCGTCTCGACATGCATCCACGATTTTTGTTTTACGCTCAGCAACCAGTTTATCGCCGATCTGCTACTCGGTGAGGTAGACGGACGCTCCATACGACTGACAGAAGCGACATTCGGATCAAGCGGGCGGCAAGGTTGGGATGTTTCAGCAAACAAGGTCGTGTTGTTCGGTATATGGCGATGAAGCCACGGAATCTTCAGGGCGGCTGTTGCGAAACTCGCCAGACAGTTAATGCTCGACATGGCTGTAGGACGTACAACAAATCTGGAGCTCGATGAATGATAGTTCCTTGAAACGTTGCGGCACGGGAGCGTTTAGACATACTGGTCGCCGAACTTCATGAGGATATGATTTCTGAACTCACGGGTATCCAGTTCATTCCAGTGGTCGTGGCTGCAGATCTGATGAACGGAAGGAAGTCGAGATCTCTCAAGATGCGTGCGTCTTTTTGCCTTGTGGGCAGGCTGGGAGAAATGGGTGGGTGAGGTCTTGGTCGGAAACTCTGATGACACAGCGGCGATCGTTCACACAGTTCTGCAACCGAGATAGCAGGTACAGCGGGACTTCTAGGTCTCCCAATCTTCGATGGTAGCCTTGAGCCATCGATCGTGTCAAAAGCCGGCGACAGATCTATAGATAATGCTAGCATGTCTTGTCCTCGAATCGAAGAATGATTTACCTCTGTCGATGAGGCTGGCCACTGCTGTCTCGCATGGCTCTCGTTTTCCGAAAACCGAACTGCTTGTCGGATAGGACCTTGTTTGACTCTGTCCAATGTGCTGGGAGATCCGCGATGATTCTCAAACTGTTTTTTATGACACACAGCAACCCCTCCTGCAGGAGAGAACAATATGTCAAGCCATCCATCGATGGTGATTCACCTTCAGCGCCTCGAGACCTTCGTCCAACACCCCATCACCGTGTTGTTCGGCAGAGGCGACGTCTCTTTTTCTTTAGCGTCCGAAGGATCCGACATCGTGAGAAGGACAAAGCGCGGCCGGCGCACGGAACGGGTTGAAGAATTCCGTATCCTTTGGTTCGATGTACGACAGCTATCCTGGAAACGTCGCGTCAGGCAGATGACTACAGATGACTCTTGCGATCGAGAAATCTCTCGTTCTTTCTCGAGGGTCGCTTTCAATCGATGGACGATGGACTGGACGTCTCATGCCTTCTTCTCTTTATGCCGACATGACGTGCAGGAAACGACGAAGTTCTGCTCGGGCGTCGTTTCTTCTATCTGCATCTCCGAGTCTTCGACCGTCATCCTCGCTGCGATCCATTGCGACAGACGTCCTTCTGTGCTTCGCCTCTCTATGCGATCTTCTTCGATCTGGCGTTCGGCTTCTGGAACGATTTCGCATCCCTGGATGCGCCGAGATAGATTCTCTGGAGAAAGCTGTCGATGTCGAATGACGTGGGCGCGTCGGGGATGCACATCCGGCTCTCTGTATCGTCTGTCTTCCATGAATCTCCCGTCTCTTGGACAGCCATCGGGGAACCGCTGACCCGCCCCACGTCCGAACCCGATTCCTGAGCTCTGCGGCCGATTGACTTCTCGTTGGGTTTCCGGCGTGTCGACTGGCCCAGTGGGTGGCATTTTGTACGACGCTTCTTCGGATGGAAAGGTTTCATCTGCACGTCGGCACCGATGGACGAAGAGAGACGAAGAGAGACGAAGAAGAGTCGGAAGATGAGGTATCGTCCGATGGCGACGACGGTGCCTTGCTGCTGCTTTCTGACTGTTGCCAATATTTACGCGGCGATGGGACTGCCTAGTAAGGAAGGCGGCACGTGGGTGAGGGGACACTTATTGTCTTGTCAAAGAGGCTTCTTGAGTTTTGAGGGCCACTCACTCTCTTATGGTTCTAGCAACGTGCTGACTCACCTGCCTAGGAAAGTCACGTCACTCAGACTGAATAAGAGGTTGAGGACGTATTGTGTTTTGACTTATTGTCTATTCGTTGTAAGACCTTTCTTACCTTGACTTCGTCTGTCACTCTGGCCAACGACGAAGTTGAGCGAGACAATACGCGCGCTTTCGTACCATACGCACCATTGTACCCCACCTTTCAGGAACGCCTAGATCAGTTTCGTCGAGGGAAACACTCGGAACTTCTTCTCCGGGGTGTGGATAAGGTTGTCCACAACCTAGGTATTTACGATACCCGAAGAAGCTCCGAGGACCGCAGTACCGACGTCACCTGCGCCCCAAAAGAATTGGTGACCTCCGGATTTTCGGAGACGGACTTTGAAGAAGAGGAGCAAGCTCTCCAACCGAACGGCGACACTGACGATAAGCTCTCATCGCTCTCTGCAGACGAGCAGATGAGCTATCAAGCTCTAACGAAGAAGACATCCCGCTGTCAGATTCAGATGCATCCGTCGTCGGCGCTTAGGAAAAAGAGACGATGCTGTACAGACAAACACAAACACAGAGATTATAAATCAACCAATAGTTTGAGGTCGTTCAGATTGGCACACTCGCTTCCTGTCAATTCTGATAGCATTGTTTCTTTTTTTGTCATTTGAGCTTCTCTGTCCTCTTCGAAGCCGTTCGGACACAATTCGTCATCATCGATTCCCCCGACGTCCTTGCGGTTATTAAAAGAGAGATGCAAAAGCTTCCAGACAAAAAACGTCCTTGCGGTCCGACAACACTCTTGATAGCAGAATCAACTGCTCAGCTTGTGTTGAGAAGTGTAGGTTATTGTTTTCACACCGGTTCAGCAGATCCGAAATGCTCTTGAAACTGTACCCCCGATCGATCAGAAACTGCTGCCGTTTTTCGAAGAAGTACGTTTCCTGCGCGAAGCTAATGTGTAGAAGAAGGCATCAAATTGCTCTTTTCTAAACGCTCCAGGAGGCTTTTTCTCGGGTCTAAGAATTCTGCCAAGACGCTGCGCTTCCTGGCGACGATAACCGGCCAATTTAACTTTTGGCCCATGTGCTAAACTTTACCTTGCAACGCCCATTTTAGCCGGTACTTCAGAAAACGTTCTTTGCAGACCGCCAAAACAGACTGCTTTGTTTCGGTGTCTCCATCCGTCTGCCGGATTTCGAAAAGCAGGTTCTCCAATGCCTCCCACTTCGGAGGTCGCTCCAACATGCTGTGCAGATTATTTTTTTTTTGGCCTAAAGACCGCACAGTACAGTCGTCCACTAGAACAGATGTACGGTAACCGGCAGGGAATCTAGTTTTCTTTCTTTTTCTGTCCTCTCTTAGATTTATAACATCTCCGTCTTTTTGTTCGGTGAAAACACGTCTCCTCGCTTTTTTCAAAGATGCCGAGAGGGTTTTTCTCTTGCAAAATCCAGCGTGAGCCTGTCATGCGAATCGGCTCCAAGAAGTAGAGAAAGTCAATTGGGTCTCGGGTCAGAAGTGCCGACCACGTAATGCTTAAATCCTCTAGATCGAAGACTACGCACTTCGCCTTCGACGGGACGGTCCCGACGGAACTTAGAGAACTCTTCCGTCTTTGATCACCCCGTCGGAGGTTTCAGACAGACAGTTCGCCGCTGTTGTTTCGGAACTGTGCACATATTCTCACACCTATTCACCCGAGTGCCATTAGTGTGCATCCCAGTCAACGTCTTCGTCTCTCTGGGCTAATATCCCTGTGCCATCGCGAGTGAAGTAATGGTTTCTGTATCTTCGACATGGCAAACATCATCCGCGGAGTGATCTCCTCCATCCGAACAGGGTTTGTCCCAGGTCTGCTTGAATTTTTGCCTGAAATCGTGGGCAAAGAGACACGCGCAGAACTTACAGTGTTGCAATCACCCACTTGGCCTACATCTCACATATTCAGGCGAATGTATCTCACTACGCGACGGAACCTTTGCAAATCAGTCTGCAAACGAAACAGGCTTGTCGCGGATGGCGCGCACAGATCCAGTGGTGGTGCTCGAAAGGCAGAGGCACGCGGGGTGAATTCGATACCCGACTTTCCCACACGTGTCCGGCGTGGCCGCTACGCGAGTCCACACGCATCTCTCCCGCGGAAATATGCTCGGCGCAGTTCCTCCCAGAGTTCTCCTCTGCGAACACGAGAATCCCATAGCCGACAGCCGATGAATTCGGTTTGACGGCACTGGCACGAGGAGAGACCTAACAGGTTTCGCACAGCCGATGCCCGAAGACACAATACACGGTGCATTGGAGACCTTGAACATTTAAGCTATCTGGTTCCGACAAGGAACCAACGCCGCGCGGTGATGCATCACGCACCGCGAGCAAACATTAAAACGCATCATCTTCCCGTCGTACAGTCGGAGGTCGTACGTCCAGGTCGTCGTTTTCGACTTCGAAAACCCGTCGGCAATCGAACAGGATGGCCACGTTGCAGGACCGCTTCAACATCAACAGTCAGTTGGAGCATCTCCAGTCGAAGTACGTCGGCACCGGTCACGCAGACCTGCCACGTTATGAGTGGGTGGTCAACGTTCACCGAGACAGCTTTGCATCGTACATCGGACACCACGGACCACTGTGTTACTTCGCCGTTGCCGAGAACGAGTCCATCGGAAGAACGCGATACCATCTGATGCAGAGAATGCTGCAGCCGTGCGGAATCCCTCCCGAGAAGAAGGACGACGAACTGTGAACGCCCCCCAACCGTTTATCGCATCCCGCACCCTTGTGCAAGAGAGATGAGACGTCGTTTCGGAGGATCATAGATCAAAGTTACATTTTAGAAGAACCAAGTTTTTATTCCACACCAAAACGGAGGGCTGCCGAAAGAAAACCAGAGCTTCGAGGCACCATTGGGTTTGATACAATTGATATTGGCAATGATGAAGTCGTCGAAGCCCACAGAACTAGATCCCTGTAAAGAAATCCCGCGAAACAGTACTTCCTGTCGTTGCGCATTGCGCGTGCGATTGTCAGGCCCACTGCCATCGTCAGCTGTACACGCATGCCGCTCGCGTGCGCGTGTGCCGATTGCCATCACTGCCAATGACCGTCCGGGACAAAATCTGTCGTCGCCTGTTGTACGCGATACTGCAGATCCACTTCGCTCTGCAGATAGCTGCTGCATTCTTCGATGTATTCGGGGGAGCACGTGAGGTCGTTGTACAGTCTGGCCTGGGTCTCGGGGAGGTTGACGTTGAACCACGGGTCGTCCCAGATTCCGTCCATGTCGATCCGACAGCAGGGATTCGTGTGCAAAATCCTCTGCAAGAAGGCCCGGCACTCGGGCGAGAGTCGATAGGGGTACGCCTCGAACTGCAGATCCGGCTCATCGTCCGTCTCCATCAGGTTTGTCAGCTGTCGGAGGATCGACGCCGAGTCGTCCGTGAGCTGCTGCACCAGAGGCCACGCCGTCAGTCCAAGCAGCATCTTGAACAGACACACGCCGCAGGCGTAGATGTCTCCCTTCACGGCGAACTCGAACGAATTGCGTCGATTGTGGATCATGGACTCGGGTGCCATGTAGCCGCGTTTCCCCACGTAGGACCGCTCCCCGTTCTTCTCCAGCGACAGCTTGGAGCGCGAGAAGCCCAAATCGCACAGTATGATGTTCCAGCCCTGCGCCGAATGCTGCCCCGTGATGAGGATGTTGTCCAATGCGATGTCTCGGTTGGCGACATTGCGCCGGTGCGAATAGTCCACCGCCAGGATGAGTTGCTGAAAGGCCCAGCGAGCTTCGTCCTCCGTCAGCGGCCCGTTGCGCAGAAACTCTGCCAGTGTGCCTCCTTCTTCGTAGTTGAACGCAATCAGCAGAAAGTTTCGCGTGAGGCGGACTTCACGGAAGCCGACGATGTGCTTGTGGCAGAGCTTTCTGTGATTCAGAATCTCTCGCGTCACTCGGCGGCATTTTCTCGAATCGATCCTGAGGACGTCGCGCGGATAGCATTTCACGGCTATCGGCCCGACGATCGTGTCCGAGTACGGATTGATGCGGTGGTCGATGACTTGGTAGACACATGCCTGTCCTCCCTGTCCCAGGAGTGCGTCCTGTCCGGGCGGTATAGAAAACCACGGTGGAAAATCAAGAGGAGCGGAGTAAGCGATATCAGCATTCATGTCTGTCTATGTAACTCAAGCACGAGGAGAAAGGAACACGGAGGGGACAGAAGCGAAGGGCTTTAAACCGCAGACGGCAAGTGAACCGAAGTGAAGCGAAGCGAAGCTCGCACTGACGGCGGGAACGACGCGGCCAAAAGGTGCGGTCTACGCGGCTGGGATTTGTGCTGGGAATGTCATTAACGGAGAGATGGATGTAAAATTTCCCGCGGCTCAGTCAACTTTGAGCTCATGCGTCATCTTCTTGACATCGGTCGGGTTATTTTGCGAAGTCAAAACGTGAAGCAGCGTGCCTGTTGCGGAACCTACTGTGAAAGCGCCTGTGTCGCGTGCTGTCAGACATGACGCGTCATGTGCTTTGGCATTTTACCTGCGATGGTGTAGATGGAATGGTTCAGGATGAAAGGAGCAATGACTGCAGACAGCAACCCCAGAACTGCAGAGAAACGATCGCAGCGATTCTGAGATGCGTTGTAGTGTAGACGATAAACACGATCTTCGAGACCTTCCCGATCCATCCCCAAGAACTTGCTCAATCCCAATGCACCTAACACGTCGTCCGCCGCGTATGTGTTACGTGCAATACGGGTAGGGAAATGGACCGGAGAGAGCTAAGCCGCCGGTCAGAGAGTAGCTCAATGCTTCGGATGCGAGTCCGACATCCAGAGGCTTTCCGGTGCGGTACCCTCGAAGTGCTAGAATCGGCAACACGATGCCGCAGCCGACTACGCTGCCAACTTGCACCCCTTTCATACTTATATGTTGAAAGAGACGAAGCGCCGCGTAACGACTCGGGTCAAAATCTTCGCTTGTTGCCATTTTTCGCTTGAATATTCGAATCGCAAAGCTGACCGTTACGCGATGTCACATCTCAAGCGTCATCCCATCAAAGCGGATGGGTACTGTTCATTCAAGGGATGTCGTGCCAATTTGTGACACCCGTGTGGACTTTAGTCGATAAAGAAGGATTTGTGGCTTCCAACCAGCTTCTTCCAGCTGAGTGAGAAAATCGCCGAACCGCATGTTCGTTTCTCGAAGGCTCTGATGAAAGGCATCGATCCCTGGAGTCCAATGATGCTGTGATTGCTGCTGAAGCCATAAGAATTGCCAAAGGGCTTTGAGACAGTGCTTTGCTCCGCCTCCTTGCTTGAGCACCACAAACCCATGTCCCTCTTCAACAAACAGCAGATACTGCTCTTCTCTGTAAACGTCAATCCACGAACTAAATCTTGCATTATGTACAAGACGTTCGGAAACGTATTTCAACGAGCTGCCGAATTCGATAGATGGTGTGGCCAACAACCAGTCCGTCAGAATCTGCTGTTTCTGTGCCATCGTTGCGGGATCGGTGAGCGGCTGTCCAGCGAGATGCAACTGAATGAGCATACTCGATCGGACGAGGCTAAGGGAATCGAACTGAAGACATCGAAGGGCGATGAAGCGACATACGACGTGGATGGAATGGAAAATGGCCCAGGTGACCAGAACAGGTTCCCAGCCTGTCGCATCTTGTAAAGATGACAGAATAACAACGCTTGTCAGCAAGCCTGTAAACTGCCCGGCCACCTCCCATGACTCTTCCTTGGCTGACACCTCACCAATGTTGTTGTTTCGTGCAAAATGCTGCTGGATAACACGTAACGAAGGTTTCGCCATGCCCGTTGCCAAAGCCCTGGCGAAGTTTCCCGTTCCGGCCAACAAAAGAAACTGGGAGGGAAAGAAGACCGTTGCAATCTCCAGAGAGAGCCCGACAGTGACGATGACATCAGCCGCCATTCTCCACTCGCGTGGGTGCTGATCGATGTAGAGTCCCAAACGGCCGCCTACGAACAGACGGCCCAATGCTCCTACTCCGTCCTTCGTGATCCACTTGATCGATGCGGCGACAGCTGTTGCCGGAACCGCACTGGATCCCACACCGACAGCCCGGAGCATACTGCTGGTGGCCAGGGAAGTGCTCACCCATCCCTAAACACATCTTCTCGTGACGATCGCGACCACGTATGTATGCCGTTCACACGGTGATATGAGTGGGCAGTGTCCACAGTTGATAGGGCAGATAGTCAGCTGACACAGACTTTGGAAATTCCGTAGGGATAAAGAGTCCTAAAGATGCGCATCCTAACCCTGGCTGTTGGTGATGTTGCCTACCTGCCTGTTATGGCGTCGGACAGGCGGAGCGTTTGATTCTGTAGACGGGATTTTCCGCTGTGTTTGACTCTCCAGTGACCATTGGCATCAAACAGGAGTGTCTCTGAGCCAGTTTCGACCAGGACCACCTCGTTCTGCAGAGGTTCCTGTCCAATACTTGAGATCGCACGACCAATTGTCTTACCTTTTCCGCCATCGGTCGTGCGTTGTCCGACGGCGACCGACCATTGCGGCATCGCGGCTTCCTCAGCACGTATCTTCTCTTCAGAAAGACTGTCTGTCTTGGACATGGGACCGTTCTCGAGACGTACATGAGGATGACGGACGGTACGGGCACCGTTCCCTGTTCTCTGCGATGCTTCCTTCCACCCGTGTTCGATTAAACGCCTGGGTGACCGGAGCGATCT
The DNA here is from genome assembly GCA_965230195.1 of Putridiphycobacter sp. GTDB lineage: Bacteria > Bacteroidota > Bacteroidia > Flavobacteriales_D > Crocinitomicaceae > Putridiphycobacter. The sequence continues at coordinate 605,503 of OZ245997.1, read as the reverse complement.
TCGCCGGCGTCGCCTACGTACACACACAAGTACACCCACGAAGTGTTCTCCCTGTCTCTTAGTTCCCCTCTTCGCCAGAGAACCCTTCTGCAGTCGACATCACGCGTCGTCGACGCTTTCCCCGCTTCTCGAGTCATCCCTGACCCTCCTCCTCAAGTCTGCCTGCCCACAAGAGACCAGAGATGATGCTTGGCTGTAGGTCAGGGATCCCTTGTTTGGACCTGCGTTTCGGGCAGCGTGCATCAAACAGTGGAACCAGGTAAAGGGTCGGAATTTAAAATGGAATGTGTGATGTAGCCATATCGTCCATGAATGTGTACGAAATACATCGAGAGGGCGGCAGGAGTCGCAGATCCATCACCGCCCTCACTCAATCGGAGAAAACAAAAAAGAGAGAAGACACGAATGTTTGGCGTAGGGGATTGATTTTGTATTCGGTGGAATGGCACACGCACTGGCAAACCGTGGACTATAATGGCCATCGAAAAATCCGCCCGCAACGTTGAATATCTCTCTGCGATGCATGAATGTCAAATCGACAATGGTCTTCCCACCCGTTGCGATTGTGACTGTCGCGAGGGACAAGGAAGCTAAAAAATGTCAGACGCCAATCATTTGCCTTTCTCTTGTTGTACATCGGATGCGATTTAAAAAAGGCGCCTTATCGGAACTGGATGTGTTCTGTCCGGTCTTGTAACGGAACGGAAGTCTTATTCTGCGAGATACAACGCATGTCCATGCAACGCCCTGCGCGTCAAGGACATGCCTCGTGAGATCTGTACGACGGATGATTCACCGCAATGCGACATCATGAGCAGAGAGAAGTGGTCCGATGATCGTACCTGTTTGAATTGCGGCCGCCATGCGTGATCTTTCTTGGGCCTCTGTGCGAGGAGCGCCACCAGAAATGATCCCAGATCGAGTTCAACAGCCTCCACGATGCTTCTGTTGTTGTCTGGGGCGAGTAACGGGGAATGGCGACTTTCGGCGTCAGCGAGTAGGCCAGGAGTCTTCTCAAGGATATCGAATCCATGGATTCCGGCTCTTGCGGGTACGGGGATGACGTCTGTACGACTACATGTCACACATGTCTCAGTAAATCACACATTACACTCTCTTTTAGCGCTTAAAAAAGTGGAAGAGTCAACAATAAGCACGTATGAATTCCAATACTGAATTCCTGGGAACCTAACTGTCTTTGGAATTTAACATCTCTCCTCGCGACCCCAGTTTCTCAACTTATTTGAATAAAAACGGATACCGTCATTTCAAACCAATCCATCCAGAAGCTACTTGAAGAAGAGAGGGGAAGGTTATTTAACAGGTGTGGCAGCAGTGGTCGTCATTATTTTCTAAGAATCGATCCTAACACGTAGAAGAAAAGAGAGTCAACAAAAAACGATCGACGAAACCCAGTCTGCCATAGAGGGGAATCTATCAGTAACGCCACGCGTTGAGCTTTGTCGCCACAATTATAACAAATCGGTATCAGCATGTTCACGATTACAACTTTCTTTGAATATGAGAAGAAAGACAGGAATCAAATGGATAGATAGAGTGAGAACGCTCAGAATACACTGTTCCCTCGAGGTAACATGCTGTGTGAACGTGGCACACCTGAAGGCGGTCGATGGTGGCGTCTTGAAGAGGGATTAACGAAACTCGTGCCCCTCCATGGTCGAGGTCTCGGTAGAACCCCAGAAAAGAAAACCTCCATCTGGACTTGGGAAGACAAACATCGGTTCACCTACAAGACGAACGAACGAACACACGTGACCATCCATCCTAATGCAAGTGCTGTTGTTCTCCTTGCCTTGTCCATTTCGTGCCTTCTAAAGACAACGTGTGGTTGTTCTATGTAGTTTGTGTTCACCCATGTAAAGAATAACGAACTACGCTTTGGCAGAGTTTCCTCAAAGACCTGCAAAACAGTAGACAGACGTGTGATGACAGGCTGCGGAGCCATGTGGCTGACTTGAATCTTGAGGTCGCCTCCGATCCTCCATTCATTGCCAGTACCGACATCGTGCTCGAAAACGATGTAGAGTTCTTGACTGCTGATCAGCAGATGGAATTTCTCTCCATCTGGTAGATGTCCGAGAAAAGATCGACCAGAGGAAGGAGATGCACATCGCACAGACTGCGCTGCAATGCATCATCAACACAGGTAAGGTCATAACAGATCTATCGATACTTCAGGTGATCACCGTTATGTTTCGTTGCCGCAATGGATCGGATTCTGACCAACAGTTTGTGTTCACTAGTGTTATTATCACGAATCCACAAACACACCATCAGCCGCGGCAACATGTGTTTTGGCAGACCGGATAGCCGTATCCGCTCAAGTGTCAGTGCAACGGGTGAAGGCACTGTCCCTCCACCACGGAGTAGATTATAGAAATAGAAGACATACCTGCAAAACAACTCAGTCACGTCGCAATGTGTATGACCAGAGAGACACCACGCACCTTCTTTGACTGGGAATGGTGACACCGACTCCATCAGTCGTGCGTCGGTCAGCGAACAATCGCAGAGCCTCTTCTGGAAAATCACATCGTCCCTGTCGTCCAAAAGAGTGAGATCTCACACATGGAGGACAACGGCGCTGCAGTACCATGTGCATAAGAAGAGCACAGATCATTATTCCAGTTCGCCCTTTTCCAGCTTTGCAATGGACGACCACTGTGTTCCGCGGGTCAGCCAGTAACCATTGCTCTGCATTTTGGCAGAAATCAACGATCATGCCCAATGAAGGTGTCTGCACCACAGAGCCCATCCCCTCTCTCATCACAAGAGCCATGTCAACCGAGTGAGCGCCTCACTTGATGATCTCCAAATGGAAACCAGACCACTTCTCCTCCCAAAGACTGCGGATCATAGGGTTTTTCTTGGCATAGATTGTAAACGCGATAATGTCCCTCGTGCCTTGATTGCAGAAGTCGTACGATTTCCGAACGTGGATTGCGGAACAGCCCTGCAGACCAATCACATTCCGTCATGTTATTGCAGATGTCTTTCTCTACTCTGACCCCCTTCAGCCGGATATCCCATCGCAATGATACGATCCGTCACGTAACATAAATCCAAATCAAAGCCATTCTCGGTATAGCGTCTTCGATTCTTGGACATCATCCCTGAAAGACAAAACGCAACCTCCATCCAAACCCACTCGCCCTCCCTCTCTCTATACTTCGCAGGAGATTCGCCATGTGTGTTTTATGGTGCCTCTGAGGAGTGTCCACGGGTCGATGGATGATTTGTCGACTCACTGAGCTTTATCTTTTTTAGAACCGTTGAATCAGAAGAAACTAGACGAACAGCGTCGTTAAGAAATCCATCGGTACGGGTCAATCACCACGAAACGCGTCTGTCTGTGAACGCTTTGCGAATGAAACTGTCTCGAGTTGTTGAGCAAGATTCACTCGATGCTCTGCAGTACGTGCTATTTGCAAAACTCTAATGCGTCGTGGAGATTCCTCGCAGTTGGTGCGCGCGTTGGACTCACAAATAACATCTATTGCACTAATGCCGGCATTTCGTCAAGAGATTTCTTCCGTTCCGCAGACATACATACATGTCTCCTCCACGTGGCGCGCCGCATTATCTGAAGGAAGTATGGAGTCCAATGGGTGGCTGGTACTGTGACCCAGTCTACTGGAGACGTAATACGGTCATCGGTCTCTGTGCCTGCTTTGCGATAACCATACCAATGTTCTTCTACTCTGCCAAACTCGAAGAACGTCCAAACTATCCGCGACGTTGGATCCCTTCCCTACTCTGGTGCAAGAACTTCCCAGATCCTCCCTCAGGTGTGTTCTCACACAAATGAGATTCGGTTAAGCGTGACGCGTTGGTGATGAGATTAGGAACCTCCTCCTGAGATGATGAGAAGTGACGCTGGCTGGCTGTCCAGCAGCTGATGAAACACGGTTTCAGTGTGTGCTAAGAGATGGTATCTTAAATGGGTTCGATCTGTCAAGTAATGGGTTTCTTTCTGAAATCTCTCCTCATGTCGTATGCGTCTTCCCCGTCTGCGTAGTACTTTGCCTCCACATCATGAATCCTATTCACCATCACAAGAGAATGTCATCCATTGCAGATCTAGAGTGGGTTGGGACTCGTAGCCGAGGGTCTCTGTGTAGAGATGATAGGCTGCTTTGTTGGTGACACGGACATGGAGAGAAGAGTATTCGGCATCAAACACTTGGGCCATGGCACGATCTGAACGAACGAACATGTCCGCTGTTCTACTAAGAGAGATGAAAAGACATACGTGCAGCGTTCATCAGCTTGGTCGCCAGTCCCAATTTACGGTGGGAACGCGCAACAGCGAGGGAGGTGATATGACCATGCACTTCACTCGAGTCCTCTTCCCTGAAGGAAAATGAGAAAATGTGTGAGATATCATCGAAGGCTGTACATTTTTGCCAAAACGTAACCAACAATCTTTCCATCATAGTCTTCCGCCACGTAGAGCAGCTGGGGCCAGGACAGGATATGGTAGAAATAGTACTGCACAGCCAACAATGACATTCTCACACAACACCGCCCATGCGAGTGACAGAAGAAACCTTCAGGAGATAGTTCTCGGGCAAACTGACAACAGCAGGTCATTTCAGAACGGCGCTCTAGTAGACATAGAGTTACCAAAGGAGGTTGCAGCGTTGAATGGCGAGTAGGTCTGCAAGCGTTGCTGGTCGAATCGACACCATCTCTCCTCGACCTCAACCAACGCGACAGAAGGTGTACGATTGACCGTAGACGATGTTGCGACGACAACTGCTCCGAGTGCTCGATGCGTGGACAACGTGGAGAGGGGCCATTCGATTAACGTCGTCGCCGTCGTTGAAAGGCTCCGTCTCGACAACAAACCTTCAGGTGCGGGGGCAGGATTGGAATCGCTTTCGGAAAAACGCTGATCTGGTTGGCAGCGATGGATGGCTCTCACGTGTCGCGCATCGAATGCGCGGGGTCTATTCTTCGGCGAAGTGACAGAAGCAAACAAGTCGTTGTTTCGACGAGTGCCATTTCCAGGGAGAGGCAGATCCGTCTTCTCTCCTGGAATGTCCTGCCAAAGACCATACGTCTCACACCTTTGAAGACGTCATCGAATGACGGTGACTGTTTTGTGCAGAGTTATGTCCCGTTGTTGCCGGATGGGATCTCTCCTCGACTGGCATCCGGTCTCGTCGCTTGGTTCGGTGCCAGCACATTCGGCGTGGCGACGTTGATCATACTGGGCGGCGTCACACGTCTCACGCGTTCGGGCTTGTCCATGACAGACTGGAAATTCACAGGTTGGGCGACCGACGTTTGGCCGCATCTCTCGATCGATCGTCGCCCGAATGGAACAGGCGAACGTCCACCGCTGACGGCATCGGACTGGGAGACGGAGTTCGAAAAATACAGACAGAGTCCAGAGTTTCACAAAGTCAATCGAAGCATCTCGTTAGAGGAATTCAAGTTCATCTACTGGATGGAGTACGCTCACCGAATGTGGGGCAGATGTCTCGGAGCGATCTTCGGTACGTTCCGTGCACGAGACGTTGCCGAATTGCCTTCCAGGGCTACCCGCACTCTACTTCGCGGCGAAGAGAGCCATCACTCCTGTACTGGGGCAACGCATCGCCCTGCTGCTCATGATGGGAGGCGCACAGGGCCTCGTGGGCTGGTGGATGGTGAAGAGTGGACTGGAAGAGCCTCGGAACGAAACGGCTGTTCCTCGAGTGAGCCCCTACCGTCTGGCGGCGCATCTCACATCCGCCTTCGCGATCTACTCCTTTCTCCTGTGGACGACGCTCTCCTTGCGCACTCCCCGTCCTCTCCTCCGATCTGCCTCTCTCGTCATCCAACGCGGTACGGCATCGGTGGGAGAAGCCTTCTGTCTGCGAGACGCGTCCAGAGAGCCGACCACTGAGATCGTGGCTGATGCCTTTGGGAGGACTGGTTGGCATCACGGCGATCTCGGGAGCGTTTGTCGCGGGCAACGACGCGGGAAGGAGCTACAACACGTTTCCAAAGATGGGCGTGGACTGGATCCCCGAAGAGTACTTCGCTCGGAGGGTCTTCTCCAGAGAGCATCTCTTTGAGAACACAGCCTCCGTTCAGCTGCACCACAGGTCCGCGACCGAATGCCGCCCAGACGCAGATATCGCGTCCTTCGCACCAGGGTGTTGGCTCTGGCAACCGGCGCTAGCAGTGTGGCTCTCTTTCTCAAATCGCGCAGCATGGAGCTGCATCCCATTTCAAGACAGTACCTCATAGGTGCCACTCCCTGTACGATGCCCATCTGAGAGGTGGATGGCCGCAGAGCTGTTCGGCGCCGTTCTGGTCCAAGGCACTCTCGGAATCTTCACGCTGCTCAACCACGTACCCACCTGGTTGGGTTCGGCTCACCAGGCGGGAGCACTGATTGTCCTTTCTCTCGTTATGGGTGCGGCACACTCCTGCCGAGACGCGACAACCTTCGCGGTGTAGGTTCCCTTCACACTCTTCGCCCAGCGCAGCCATCGCCTATCGGCGGGATAATAGCCAGAGTGGGCCCCGGGCTTACAGCATTGGCGATCTTAGGAATTGGAATTCGGGTTGCGTTAATGAATGAATCAAGCAGGTGAAGTCTGTCGGCGGTTGAAGATCTTTCGACTAGAAACGGGGCAACAGAAAACAGTATCCCGAAAACTGCACTAACGCATGGAGCCTGCCTCTAACACGTCGATCATGTCGAACACCTTCTTCGGCGTCCCCTGTTCGATGTGCCGCGCGAGGAAAAGAACGGCATCCACCGTCCCCTCGGCGTAAATCGTACGGCCTCAAGACACGCGAGATGTCAGCAAGGACGGATCGTCCGATCGGATATCGCACCTATGACATTGTGCTGAAATTCGAAGCTCACGGTGTTGTCGGGAGAGGAGAGGCGGTACGTGTGATATCCATGGCCTGCAGGAGACACATTCGACGCAGAGACAATGCACAGGGAAGAGTGACCAGAAAGAGCCTCTTTCGGGACGCCCATGTGCTTCATCTGCGTCTCCGGATCGCGGATCGACACAATCTCCGCCTGCCACACAGCGATGGTCAGATGCGCGCTTCGTCGAAGTCGGAATCGGCAGAACCGGATCCATCTTAGCCCCGAGTTTCAGAAACAACGAGGAAATGGCCTTTGCTGTGCCAGAAGTGTCCACTTTGGAAGATTGGTGCGATTCCGTGACCGAAAGCGAGTAGCCAGAAAACGCACCAGGAAACCTGTCGCTCATGTACTTCAGCATCGCTTGAACCGCCACAATCTGACAGACACCACGATCGGCGTCTCTCGCGGATGACTCCGGCGACACCTGTTTTCCCATCTGAGGTGCAATCACGGCATAGACCCCTGAATCATGAACGTCTTTCGTGAGCTTTTCTCTGTCCCCTCCCGTTGTGCCCATCACAAAGTTCAAACCCAAGTCCCCGTACAGTTGCCCGTTCTCTGTTCGGCCATCCACTCATCTGCAACGTGCCATCGCCGAGGCGGTCTACCGTTCACAACTGAAGGCAAAGTGAAGTCGACGATGATCAAATCGGGATGGTCTTGTTTGATTTCTCGAAGGCGCGTTTCCCTGTCTTCGATGCCGATGAATTCAACAGATGTCTTGGTTGGACCGTCAATCACCATTCCTTGCTTCTCCGTGACCTCTCTCGGCTCACCAGTTATGGTCATAGGCACCAGTGGCAGTCCCGCCCTCAAAACGGCCTCCGCAGCGACACCGTAAAAACATCCAGATTGAGTGATCGATTGTCGGTAGAATCATCTTCAAGTGGTAAAGAAAGTGAACGGCACCTCGGGGTCACGAGTGCCATTAGGAGTATCGTAAACACACATACTAGTCAATTTTCCGCGTTGTTATTAAGCTTGTCCAACGAGGCAGCCATTAGATCTTTGACGAAGTCTTCTATCGCCAATGTGGCAGAAGTCGCCGGCGGAGCGATCTCGGTCACCCGAATCGGATTTCGTTCGAGATCTACCTTCGCCGTTGCCTGAATCGTAGCCAAGCAGACCGGCGTCAAAGTTGCAATGCTCTCAACATCCGGTTGGCCTAAATCTCACACATTTGCAAGCGATTGCCTCTCGCCGCGCGACGGAACCTTTATGAATTTACCTGCAACGAAGTGGGCCGAGCGCCGATAGCACGAACAAATCCAGAGGTGTTTCTTGTTCGACTGGCAGAGGCGCGCGGAAACTCGAAGCCCGAGTTGTCTGGCACATGTTCTGCGTGGCAGCTGGTCGAGTCCACACAATCTCACCCTCGGGTTCTGTTCGGCACAGTTCCTCCCAGAGTTCTTTTCGCTAGGAATAGTCACGAAATGGACCGAATACAAAAAGGAAATCGGCGAATCTTTCGGTGTTTTTTATAGACGAGTTGGATTCAATCTTGGTGGATCAACCAGAAGAACACCGAAAACGAAGTGATCTGGCTTTCAAAAAGCTGCTGGGACCGGGAAAGAGTTTACACCAATCAGCCAAATTGTCTGCCGAGCAACTGCTGACAAACCTCGGAGAAGCGCCCCATTCATCTGGATTCGCAGACCTTGAATGGTGCTAACGACAGATCAGCTCTGTCTCAGCAACTCGCTTAGAAGGACCACGAACTCGGAGACAAGGGAAGGGCTGTCATTGATCTAAGCTGTCCTCCTAGAAGTAGACAATTCCCAACGACGAAGCTAAAGCGAGTGGATTGTTGGAGATGGAACAGCTAAACCGTTGCTAGTCGCCATCGGAGGAGGTTCGGTCGCACATCAACCACCACGGCGCGCTGACCATCAGCTGCGACGGGTGCCGGCCACCGAATCAGCTCCCTAGTAACCATAGGGCGATGGTTCTCGAACACGCGTTAAAAGTTCGGTGCTGTTAGGTGCTAAAGCTAGAAAGTTTACAACCATACCGGGCCTTTAAACACGACCATTCCTTGTAAGGTATCTTCTTGAGTTCCCGGTGCTGTCTTCTGAATGTTCGTTATCATCGTCGGCTCGGGCGCGAGCTCCCAACACGGATGCTTCTCGAGTCGACCAGTTTTCTGGCCAATCGCTTCTTCTCAAAACCCTGCCATCGGCGACTTCATTGCTTAGAAGAAGAGGAAGGCTATGATGGTGGACTAAGAACAGAGGACGGAGATTACTTGTTTGCTGCAAGCACCCGCTTCCACCAGATTAGAACGGATCTCGCGACGAACTTCGGATGAAGGAAGAACGCTCCAACTTTCTCTGGCATGCATTAAAACAGCTTGAGGAATTTCTATCAGCCGTCGCTTAAACATGGAAGCAAGAAGGAAAAAGGAAGAAGATTGGGATAAGCCCCTAGGATTCCCGAACAAGTGTCCATTCAATCCTGAACACTCCTCTGATGTTTAGCTTAAAAAGATGTGTAAGACACACCAATTGCATAACTACATATATACGAGTATGGTTGTCAGATGCAGACAGAAGTTCGCAGCTGTTATAAGCTAATATTAGAAATTATTAACCATCTGGGTATTAAGGGGCGACAAATTCCCTGTGAAGTTATCTCGTGTTCCTGACGTCATATTCGAATGTGCTTTTATCGCTGTTGTTGCGCGTGTTTCGGGTCCAAGCTTAACGAACGCTATGACATCGACCCCGACAGGTCCTTTCGCCCGTCGAGTCGGGGAGAAGAAAAGACGCGATGTGTCGAAATGAAACGTAAGCCCTACACGTGGAACCCCGACGCCTACGCAGAGAAAGCCGCCTACGTTTTCCAGCTGGCCGACGCGCTCGTCGAATTGCTCAACCCTACTCCTGGTGAACCAAACCGTCGCTGCGACTTCTCGGAGAGTTCTTTGCGCAGGAGAGCGCATTCTGGATCTCGGTTGCGGGACGGGCGAGCTGACTCTCGCCCTGCAGCAACGCGGCTGCGAGGTTGTTGGCGTAGACCTAAGTCCAGAGATGGTGGCGGCGGCAAGAGAGAAGGGCGTCGACGCGAGAGTGATGGACGGACACTCTATTGCGTTCGAGGACGAGTTTGATGCTGTGTTCTCAAACGCAGCGCTGCATTGGATGAGCGATGATCCCGGCCGCGTCGTCCAAAGTGAGCAGGCACTCTCAAACTGACCATCTTGGTGACGAAGTGTCGACGGGGTACAGATGTCGCGAGAGCTCTGAAGAAGGGAGGAAGGTTCGTCGCCGAGCTTGGCGGAGAGGGAAACCTTCAGCAGATTACGAGTGCGATGTCCTCTGTCTTGGCTCGTCGAGGGAAAGAACTGCCTGAGATCTGGTCAGCGACCTGAATGAGTGATTTCGTTGTTGGAGAGGCTTGTGTCTCGTGACAGGTACTTTCCTGGGAAACAAAGCTATGTGCAGCTGCTGGAATCGCATGGCTTCAAGGTCGAAGAGGCGACACTGTTCGCGAGAGACACTCGCTGTCCTGCTGGTCCTACAGGATTGCTCGAAGTCTGTGGAGGTTTTTTCTTCGAAGGATTGCCGGAATCTGTGCACAAAGAGGTGTCGTCATCGTTGTCCCGAGAATGGTTCTGACGACAATCTTGTGTTTTTAGGTCATCGACGAGATCGCAATCGAAATGGAGCCTCTGTGTGTCGATGAAAACGGCGTTTACCTCGCCGACTACAAGAGGTTGAGAATCCATGCCGTGAAAACGTGAGAAATCGCCCTAGAAGTACATGGACTGCCGGATCGGCGGACTGGCGTATTCGGCTTGGTTCTGGCTGATTGAAGACCAGTGTGACGGCGACGGTGACGACTTTTGTGCTAATGTGACATCTCCCTGACGACTTAATATCAGTTTTATTGGCTGATCCATGAAGGTGACGTAAAATTAAAGTCTTCAGTCGATGGTCGTCACGCTGGTTTTATTAATTAACTTACTTTTTGTTTGCTCCCAATGAACGAATCGACTTTCATCATTATTTAACATTGTCATTGTCATCATCATTTAACATTGTCATTGTCATCATCATTTAACATTGTCATTGTCATCATCATTTAACATTGTCATTGTCATCATCATTTAACATTGTCATTGTCATCATCATTTAACATTGTCATTGTCATCATCATCATTTAATGGGGTTTATTGTGGCAGTGCATAATGCACATCAACCGCATGAACAAAGACAACACGCTGTTAACATCTCGTTTCACATTGTAATATACGCGGATCATATCCTTGGTGCCCAAATCAGTCTGCTCAGTTGCCAAAGTAGACCAGACTACCCGAGTGGGCGATTCTTGACAGCCTGGCGAGTGTAACTGGCTCAGTGGGAGGCTATGGCCATGGGTTCGATGGCGTAGCAGGGCGGCACTTTGTTCGTCTGGTCGTCTCGACATGCATCCACGACTTTTGTTTTACGCTCAGCAACCAGTTTATCGCCGATCTGCTACTCGGTGAGGTAGACGGATGCTCCATACGACTGACAGAAGCGGCATTCGGATCAAGCGGGCGGCAAGGTTGGGATGTTTCAGCAAACAAGGTCGCGTTGTTCGGTTTAAGGCGATGAAGCCACGGAATCTTCAGGGCGGCTGTTGCGAAACTCGCCAGACAGTTAATGCTCGACATGGCTGTAGGACGTACAACAAATCTGGAGCTCGATGAATGATAATTCCTTGAAACGTTGCGGCACGGGAGCGTTTGGATATGTTGGCCGCCGCACTTCATGAGGATATGATTTCTGAACTCACGGGTATACAGTTCACTTCCAGTGGTCGTGGCTGCAGATCTGATGAACGGAAGGAAGTCGAGATCTCTCAAGATGCGTGCGTCTTTTTGCCTTGTGGGCAGGCTGGGAGAAATGGGTGGCCGAGGTCTTGGTCGGAAACTCTGATGACACAGCGGCGATCGTTCACACAGTTCTGCAACCGAGATAGCAAGCACAGCGGGACTTCTAGGTCTCCCAACCTTCGATGGTAGCATGGAGCCATCGATCGTGTCAAAAGCCGGCGACAGATCTATAGAGGCTGCCAGCATGTCTTGTCCTCGATCAAGGAATGATTTACCTCTGTCGATGAGGCTGGCCACTGCTGTCTCGCATGGCTCTCGTTTTCCGAAAACCGAACTGCTTGTCGGATAGGACCTTGTTTGACTCTGTCCAATGGGCTGGGAGATCCGCGATGATTCTCAAACTGTTTTTTATGACACACAGCAACCCCTCCTGCAGGAGAGGGCACAGTGAACAATATGTCAAACCATCCATCGATGGCGATTTACCTTCAGGGCCTCGAGACCTTCGTCCAACACCCCATCACCGTCTTGTTCGGCAGAGGCGACGTCTCTTTTTCTTTAGCGTCCGAAGGATCCGACATCGTGAGAAGGACAAAGCGCGGCGCACGGAACGGGTTGAAGAATTCCGTATCCCTTGGTTCGATGTACGACAGCTATCCTGGAAATGTCGCGTCAGGCAGATGACTACAGATGACTCGTGCGATTGAGAAATCTCTCGCTCTTTCTCGAGGGTCGCTTTCAATCGATGGACGATGGACTGGACGTGTCATGCCTTCTTCTCTTTATGCCAACACGACGTGCAGGAAACGACGAAGTTCTGCTCGGGCGTCGTGTCTTCTATCTGCATCTCCGAGTCTTCGACCGTCATCCTCGCTGCGATGCATTGCGACAGACAACCCTCTGTGATTCACCTCTCTATGCGATCTTCTTCGATCTGGCGTTCGGCTCCTGGAACGATTTCGCATCCCTGGATGCGCCGAGATAGATTCTCTGGAGAAAGCTGTCGATGTCGAATGACGTGGGCGCGTCGGGGATGCACATCCGGCTCTCTGTATCGTCTGTCTTCCATGAATCTCCCGTCTCTTGGACAGCCATCGGGGAACCGCTGACCCGCCCCACGTCCGAACCCGATTCCTGAGCTCTGCGGCCAATTGACTTCTCGTTGGGTTTCCGGCGTGTCGACTGGCTTAGTGGGTGGCATCTGAACGACGCTGCTTCGGACGGAAAGATTTCTTCTGCACGTCGGCACCGACGGACGAAGAGAGACGAAGAAGAGTCGGAAGATGAGGTGTCGTCCGATGGTGACGACGGTGCCTTGCTGCTGCTTTCTGACTGTTGCCGAGATTTAGGCGGCGATGGGACTTCCTAGAAAGGAAGGCGGCACGTGGGTGAGGGGACACTTATTGTCTTGTCAAAGAGGCTTCTTGAGTTTTGAGGGCCACTCACTCTCTTATGGTTCCAGCAACGTGCTGACTCACCTGCCTAGGAAAGTCGCGTCACTCAGACTGAATAAGAGGTTGAGGACGTATTGTGTTTTGACTTATTGTCTATTCGTTGTAAGACCTTTCTTACCTTGACTTCGTCTGTCACTCTGGCCAACGACGAAGTTGAGCGAGACAATACGCGCGCTTTCGTACCATACGCACCATTGGACCCCACCTTTCAGGAACGCCTAGATCAGTTTCGTCGAGGGAAACACTCGGAACTTCTTCTCCAGGGTGTGGATAAGGTTGTCCACAACCTAGGTATTTACGATACCCGAAGAAGCTCCGAGGACCGCAGTACCGACGTCACCTGCGCCCCAAAAGAATTGATGGCCTCCGGATTTTCGGAGACGGACTTTGAAGAAGAAGAGCAAGCTGTCCAACCGAACGGCGACACTGACGATAAGCTCTCATCGCTCTCTGCAGACGAGCAGATGAGCTATCAAACTCTAACGAAGAAGACATCCCGCTATCAGATTCAGATGCATCCGTCGTCGGCGCTTAGGAAAAAGAGACGATGCTGTACAGACAAACACAAACACAGAGATTATAAATCAACCAATAGTTTGAGGTCGTTCAGATTGGCACACTCGCTTCCGTTCAATTCTGATAGCATTGTTTCTTTTTTTGTGTTATTTGAGCTTTTCTGTCTTCTTCGAAGCCGTTCGGACACAATTCGTCATCATCGATTCCCCCAACGTCCTTGCGGTTATTAAAAGAGAAATGCAAAAGCTTCCAAACAAAAAACGTTCTTGCGGTCCCACGACACTCTTGATAGCAGAATCAACTGCTCAGTTGTGTTGAGAAGTGTAGGTTATTGTTTTCACACCGGTTCAGCAGATCCGAAATGCTCTTGAAACTGTACCCCCGATCGATCAGAAACTGCTGCCGTTTTTCGAACAAGTACGTTTCCTGCGCGAAGCTAATGTGTAGAAGAAGGCATCAAATTGCTCTTTTCTAAACGCTCCAGGAGGCTTTTTCTCGAGTCTAAGAATTCTGCCAAGACGCTGCGCCTCCTGGCGACGAGAACCGGCCAATTTAACTTTTGGCCCATGTGCTAAACTTTACCTTGCATCGCCCATTTTAGCCGATACTTCAGAAAACGTTCTTTGCAGACCGCCAAAACAGACTGCTTTGTTTCGGTGTCGCCATCCGTCTGCCGGATTTCGAAAAGCAGGTTCTCCAATGCCTCCCACTTCGGAGATCGCTCCAACATGCTGCGCAGATTATTTTTTTGGCCTAAAGATCGCACATCACAGTCGTCCACTAGAACAGATGTACGGTAACCGGCAGGGAATCTAGTTTTCTTTCTTTTTCTGTCCTCTCTTAGATTTATAGCATCTCCGTCTTTCTGTTCGGTGAAAACACGTCTCCTCGCTTTTTTCAAAGATGCCGAGAGGGTTTTTCTCTTGCAAAATCCAGCTTGAGCGTGTCGCGCGAATCGTTTCAAAGTAGTAGAGTAAATCAATGGGATATCGGGGCAGAAGTGCCGAAACCGTAATGCGCAAGTCCTCCAGATCGGAGACTATGCACTTCGACGGGACGTCCCGACGGAACTTAGAGAACTCATCCGTCTTTGATCACCCCGTCGGAGGTTCTAGACAGACAGTTCGCCGCTGTTGTTCCGGAACTGTGCACATATTCTCACACCTATTCACCCGAGTGCCACCAGGTGCATCCCAGTCAACGTCTTCGTCTCTCTGGGCTAATATCCCTGTGCCATCGCGAGTGAAGTAATGGTTTCTGTATCTTCTACATGGCAAACGTCATCCGCGGAGTGATCTCCTCCATCTGAACAGGGTTTGTCCCAGGTCTGCTTGAATTTTTGCCGGAAACCGTGGGTGAAGAGACCCGCGCAGAACTTACAGTGTTGTAATTACCCACTTGGCCTACATCTCACATATTCAGGCGAATGTATCTCACTACGCGACGGAACCTTTGCGAATCAGTCTGCAAACGAAACAGGCTTGTCGCGGATGGCGCGCACAGATCCAGTGGTGTTGCTCGAATGACAGAGGCGCGCGCGGTGAACTCGAAACCCGAGTTGTCCGGCACGTGTCCGGTGTAGCGGTGCAAAGAAGACTGCGGCCAACATTGATTGCTTCGCGTGCATTGAGGTCTTGAGGAAACGTGACTTCGTTGTAGACATCCACGATAAACAGATCCTCGTCTTGGAAATGAAGTTTGGTATTCTGATAGCCGTTTCCTTGATGCGCTCCCAAGTCGATGACCATCACACGTTGAATCGAAGGAACGTGTGATCTGGCGTAATGTATGGCGCAGGAAACGTCATCGTACGGACACCATCCGGCGCCGCGATTATAGCTCCCGTGGATCATGCCTCCTCCCAGATGAATCGCCCATCCACGTTCCAAAGCGATTCCTAGGGCCAAAACGGTTCCCGCGACTTGGTACTTGAGAGGTGTGACGATGTGACGTTGTATCATAAACTGCGGCAGAAGAATCAGACCCGGCAGCTCCGTCAGACGAATGACGCTCAGCTTCGAAGTGTTCGTCTGTTGAAGATACGATGCCTCATGAACAGCGGCCAGAATTTTGTCGGGCACAGGGCCTACTGGACTCGGCTGTTCTCCCTCTCGAACGAGTCCATGCTCAACCAGTACTTGGAAAATCCTTTCCAGTTTCCATGCGTCGAAGCTGTTCAATTTCTCGAGGCCGTAGAAAGCAACGTTGTAGTTGCGGCTGTACACAATGGGGAGCTTGTCATTGGAAGGCCACGTGCCCAGGGAGAGATAGTGTTCCTTGATACTGGTGCTTGTCGTTTTTAGCTCGACCATCGTGAATGCAGTGCCATCCGCCATTGGCGTTCGTCTACTGCTGATGCACGTACCAACCGAACGAACGAACACGCGGTCGATATGGGCAAGCTCGCGAACGACATGACGACGCAGACGGATGGCGAGAAAGACGGTGTCGCGACGACGACGAAGCCAAGCGTGGCGCAGCGGCTGAGACAGGCAAGGGAATTGCTCAGTCAAGCTGTCAAGGAGCGCGACACTCGCGCCTTGGTCGGTCGGGTTCTGCGCGAAACCAATGCACTGAAGCACGAGTTGACCCCCGCCATTCTGACGGCCTCTGTCAAAGAGATCTATCCCGAGAATCACCGCTGCCGCCGTTCGATCCTGTCGCATCTCGCATCGGTGAGCCACGATGCAGAGGACAGCGGCGAAGTGGCTGCTGTCATGTCCAGTCCGAAGATTCGATGGAATTGGATTCCAACGGAGTGATGGCGGGAGAGGGGAAGGGACAGGTTTTGCCGGAGGTGGAGATGTATTCGTATCTCCTGGCACAGCTCTTCCTGATCGGCAGCGGCAACATCCAGAAGGCAAAGAGCGTCTCGGACGAGGCCTTCGAGAGACTCGGTTCGTACAATCGCCGCACGCTCGATGCCGTCGGAGCGAAGATCTATTTCTACTACGGATTGGTCTACGAGAAGCTCGATCGCCTCAAAGAGATCCGGCCGTGAGCGATGCGGTCTGAGAAGGCGACGGACCTGATTCTGTGTGTCTCGCTCACGCGTAGGCAGTTGCTGTGTCGTCTGCAGACGGCGGTGCTGCAGCACGACGATATCACGCAGGAGACGCTTCTCAATCTTCTGCTCAGGAACTATCTGCACTACAACCTCTACGATCAAGTGCCGAGTCACGGCGCTGCTGACAGAGTGAGACGGAATGTGTGGCAGGCCGAGAAACTGAGATCCAAGGCACCGGAGCCCACGGTGAACACGGCACAGGTGGCGCGCTACCTGTATTACTGGGGAAGAATCCGTGCGATCCAGCTAGAGTATACCGACGCAAAGGACTGTCTCCTTCAGGCGGCGCGGAAAGTGTGACCAAATGTTCGACGCGTCAGACGAAGATCGAATCCGTGTGTGACGTCTAGGCGCCCAATTCTGCACACGGTTTTCGAGTGATGGTGAACAAATGGGTCGTTCTAGTGAGCCTTTTGTTGGGAGAGATCCCGCCCATGAGCGACTTCTTACAGAAAGGGATGTCCAGCGAACTGCATCCCTACTTCCAGGTGACCAAGGCTGTCCGCAGCGGCGACCTCAGCGCCTTCAAGTGCGTCAGATCTCGGCCGCTTTCGCCTGCCGCCCAACGAATTGTTTAGAGCCGTGGCGCAACAGTATGCCAGTAACTTCCATGCCGACCACACGCAGAACCTCATTACCCGTTTACACCACAACGTCCTTCGAACAGGGCTGCGAAGAATCAACATTGCTTACTCCAGAATCTCCCTCAAGGATGTCGCCCAGAAGCTGGGACTGGGTCCAGAGGACGATACGGAGCACGTGGTGGCCAAGGCCATTCGGGATGGAGGAATCGATGCCACCATCAATCACGACGAGCAGTACATGCAGAGCATCGAAGTGGCCGACATCTACTCGACGCAGGAACCTCAGAAAGCGTTCCATGCCAGAATTGCCTTCTGCCTTGACATACACAACGAGGTGAGGACGACGTCACGTCATCGATCCCGTGGAGAGATGTGTGGTGGCAGGCCGTCAAGGCCATGCGATTTGACCCCGAGGCTCACAAACCACCCCTTGAAGATGCCGAAGCCAGAAAAGAACGACTGGCACAGGAACAGGAATTGGCAAAGGCGATTCAAGAAGAAGAGGAAGAGGAGGACTATTGAGAACCCTGACCATACCGTTCCATACTCTTTAATTATACAACACACAGCAACGGCGCTCGTCTCTCTCTCTCTTACCGATATTCCGATCACGACTTACGATTGAATCCGTTCGATACTCTGCTGTCAGGGACAGTGGGTGTTTAAAGGTGTGACAAGAAGGAGAACGGGTAATCGGAGCTGCAATGCGTACGATTGTTCAACGCATCGAAGCCGCGGCATCGTCTGTCGTCAACACTACTGTGGCCGTTCTGGATTGCGCACGAGTCTGAGTGTCTTCCAGCTTTGATCATCCAGGAGGGTCAGTTCATCGATGAAGGCGTCGAACTCTTGATACTTCTCAAAGGGGGCTCTTCTTTCCCGAGCATCGCGGACGAAGTCATCCTTCCGTTTCTGCAGCTTGGTGATCAAATCCGGAGGAACAATCGCTGGAGGACAGTAATCCCCACCGATCCGATCATAAGCGGCAATCTCTGACACGAAACGCACGTGCGTGTGGGTTCCGTAGATTGGTGATGGATACCTCTTAAGGTACGTTGCCGGCGAGACTCCATGTCGTCGTGCATCTTGTCGTTGTAAGCAGCACCCATATTATCGTCATCGATGCCGACCTCCCACGACTCGCTCGAGGCTTCATGGACAGATAGATCTGACAAAGAAGTCTTGATGTCGCGAGCAGGAGACGAACCGATATCGTCGACCTGCTTCTTGCTCTGGAATCGACATCTCATCGTCTTCGTTGGGCGCGGATGTTTTTGTCTCTGATCCCAAAACGTCATCTTCACGACGTCTCTCTTCTCTAGTGTCTGATTCCGTGCAGTCGCTTTTCCATTCGAGTGTTGTTTTGCCAAGACGTGGCGATGATATGCTCTGTTCGGCAGATCCGTCAACTGGACGGCTCATTGTATCGATAAATAACGAGCGTCCCTGTTGACGACCTTTAATATGGCCTTGCTTAGCGAAGGCGGCTTATTCAACACAGCAGCGTCTCCGACGGATGGACAGCTTCTAAATAGAAGCAGGATGTGTTTGGACAACAGATACGAAATGGAACGAGGAGAGCGAGGTGATAGCGTTGTCGGAATTTCCGATGACGCGTCGGCGTTCCTTGTCGTACACGTGGCAACGAAGCAAACGGGTGTTGCGCCTTGGGATGGAGGAGATGTATGTAGGTTTATGTGCATTACGTCAGGGAAGCGCTCGAGGATGTGTCATCACGGACAGCTCAGCGCCGTCTGACGCTGTATGGCAGGCAGCAATGGTCGTATTTTGTAGTATCGCGTTCTGGAATGCACGCAAAACAGCTATCTCGCTGCGAATCCACAACCAGAATCGTTCGATAAGGGCGTCCGACAAAGAAAGAGACGATCCAGTCGATAGACTGCTTTTTCTCTGCCGTTCAAACATACTCGCACAACTGCCCTTGGAGAGAGACTGCCAAAAACTGCTCGGATTCTATGTGAGAATGAAATGGGCTGTGCGGTCAGGAATTTGTCTGTACTACTGAAATGCACCAGAAGACGAACTTGTAAGTTGACCTGGTTCTCGCCTTCCTTGTCAGGTAGAGTCGTGGGTGGATCCGTCTGTATTGTCGTGCCAGGAAACAATCTTATGATTTTTAGGCAGCAAAGAATGCGAATGGATGAAGTCTTAAATGTCATCCGCAGCGACCGTGCCAATTTCAGTTGACGTCCTTCCTTTTGCCTTTCGCAGAATCCGATCCAGCGGCCTGGCAAGAAGAACGACCGTTAGGTCGAATTCCTTGTGTTTTTGTCGGTTTGTTCTTTTCAGCAGTAAAACCTCAAGAACGCGACGTTTACGTATTTTGTGCCCCGTGCCGAAGTCTGAACAAATGGCCGAAAACGTAAGGAAGTCGACGTTCCGTTTCTCGCCTCTTACGCTTCGTCCGCGAACGTGCGCCTCGTTTCTCGCAAAATTCTGCCATGCGCTTTTAACACTTCTCGTGGCACCTCAGTGTTCTGAGTGCCAAGGCGAGTGAGAGGCTATTGTCAGCTCGCTGGCCATACAAGTAGGATCTTCGAGTCGAGCATTCTTCGGTATCGTACTGATCTCGTGCCATACACTGCTGCGCAACTGCTTCTGGCGAATGTCTATCGGAGATATCTTGCAGAAAATTACACAGACGACGCTATTAAAAGTGTGCACGAAGACGATGCCGAGAAAGCCATTCACCTGTCGAGTGTAGGCAGCCGAACTCTCACCCTGTGGCCTGTCTGTAGGATGCGGCATCCGTTTCGACGCACACGTCAGACAAGAACCTCACTGGGCTTGGCAGTGTCGCCAACAATTTCCAGGTGATACCTCTCGTCGCAACACAGTCTCGGCGCAACGTGAGTGGACCGTTGACGAATGTGCTGCCTAGATGGATGGCCTACCACTTCCAAGGAGCCAATGCCGCAAACTCGCGAATAAAGACGACATGAGCCTCGACGATCTCCTCGTCTACTCACCGGTCACCTGTCGGCACCAATCCACGATCTCTCCTGAGCCGTGTTTACCGAGCAGGAAATGATAAAGGCGAGTCTGCTCCGAATGGATAAAGAGAACAATGAGAAAGCCGTTTTGATGTTTAACGACGTTCTGAAGTACCTATCCGATTGTGACGGTCCCGTAGAGAAGGTGCCACAGAAAGACGTCGCTGGCAGGATCGTAGAAGACTGCCTCCGTGCCGCCATCCTCAAAGACGAGCTCTACATGCAGCTCATGAAGCAGACGCGCAACAATCCCAATCTCACTTCGAAGCTGCGCCTCTGGGAGCTCTGGCTTGTTCTTGCTGCATCCGCGCCGCCGTCCAAGGTGCACCGCCCTTCCTGATCGACAAGCTGCCTTGATCTGCACTGCCTGCAGGACTATGTCTCCCTTCTATCTGAATTCATTCAGAGCGTCATGCGTGCTGAGTCCGATGACGAAGCTGTTTACGGTCTCGTGGAACGTGTCTGGAACACGTTCAAGAGCTCGACGAAAGGGGGACAGAGGAAGGCTGCACTGCAGTCTGCCGATATCGAGGCGCTGTGGGAGAACAAGAAACTGGTCACGCGTGTCTCGTTCTTGGACGGCAATGCGGCGGCGCTGGACTATGAAGTTATGACGACTGTCCAGGAAGCTGTGGAGCAGCTAGCTAAAACCATCGAACTGGAGAACTTCGGCAGTTTCGGCATCTATAAGCTCTACACACAGCGACAAAATGAAGACAGGCACGAGGCCATTCAGGAGCGGCACGTGCTGCTCGATGAAAACAGATACATCGCGGACATCCTGGCAGAGGCCAGGGCCGAAGGAATTGACGTGACGTTACTGTTCAAGAAAAACATGTTCAGAGAACAGGACGAGCACATCACGGAGCCCACATTTGTCAACCTATCCTATGCTCAGGCCCGGCACGACTTTCTCCAGGAGAATTATCCAGTTGAGAAGGATGACGCTTCCCAGATGTGCGCCTGGCAGATCCTCGCTTCGCAAGGACCGGGTCTCGACAAAAGAAGCGACGTCTTTCTGCGAGAGCTCGACAAGAATCTCACCAAACAGGTAGGTACCCCAGACGCGACGGCGCACTGAGCGCCGCCACTGCTGATGTCTGATCTAGGTGAGAATGACACGTCCAGGGGAGGAATGGCGTCGGGATGTGCATCGCAGATATGTCGCCATGAGTGCAGCGACACAGGAGCATGCGAAGCTTCAGTTCTTGAGGATTCTGAGAAGCCTGCCATACGGCAATTCGGTTTTCTTCTCGGTCAAACGAATGGAGGATCCTATCGGTCTGCTGCCGTCCGAGCTGATCTTGGGTATCAATAAGAGAGGTGTTCACCTTTTTCGTCCTGTCCCCAAAGAGTACCTTCACTCGACCGAGCTGCGCGACATCATGCAGTTTGGATCCAGTAGTCAGGCAATATTCTTTAAGATGCGTGTAACGGGTGTTTTACACATCTTTCGGTTCGAGACTTGTCAGGGAGACGATATCTGTATGGCCTTGCAGACGCACATTACCGATATCATGATGAAGCGATTCCTCAAGGCCAAGAAGCAAAGGGGATCCGCCAACTCTTCGAGACGGGCTCAAGTGAAACTCAGTCCGGAATACGATCAACACTTGAAAAAGATGCAGAAGAATGTCGAAGAGACGACGATGCGAATTGAAGAACTCGAGAAGAAAGAGAAAGAAGCAACATCTAAAGTGCAGGAAATGCACCATCAGCTCGAGGGCATCCGAACGAGTCTCGCCAGCTGTAAGACGGAGAGGATGGATCTTCAGTCCGAAATCTCTGCTGCTCGCAAGGCCATTGATGCTGCCAAAGAAGAGCTCCACAACATTCAAGCTGTCTGTTCCTTTCTTCTCTGACGATTCTCCGCAGCATCGTTGTCTTTTGGCAGGAACTAGTCACCACAGAGACGATAGAGCCATCGGTGGTCTCCAACGTCGCCGCCCCGAATGAGGAAAGTGTGCAAGTCCAGCAGCTGCGGGTCATCTACGAAAAACTCCAGACGGAACTGAGAAAAGCCGAAGAAAAGTGCGATCGCACCTCTTACCTTTTTTTTCCTTTCCATCCATGGATCTCACGTTTTCTTTAGGGGAGACTCCGTTCCAAGTCAGATAGATGGGATCGAACAACAGATAAGTAACGTCAGCAAGCGACTAGAAGAACTCGAAGCGTTGAAAGGAACGGAGGTCCAGGATCTCAAAGCACAGTTGAAAGATATCAACAGCAACTTGAAGAATAGTATCAAGACCGAGGACGGAGAGGTGAATGAGCTCCAAGAGCAGTCCGCTAACGACACAGCAATGTACGACGAAGACTCGGACAAGATGGCGCAGATGAAAGAGGACCAGACGGAACTGGCGAAGCTTAGACAGCTGCGTCGGGACGTCGAACGTATGGAAAAGAAAACGGCGTCCGTCATTGAGGGGCAAGGACGTAGGATCGATTGCTTGGAGAAACAGTACAAGGAGGAGAGGGAGACACGCCAGCGCTTAGAGAGCGTCATTGGTAATTTAAGAGCGTATGTACCCGAAAAAGAAACGCTCGCGACTAAGATCGCCGCGCTTCAGAATGAGATCGATGAACTGAAACAGAAGTTCAGCCGGTCAGAGCCTTCGATTCTTCTTGCCATCTCATAGAACCATGTCGATTGTGCGCAGGAACTCGAATCGCCAGATAACTGAGGATGCGCGAATTTAGCATATGTTTGTGTGAAACGGGTATGACGGACAAGGAGACGTTTCTTGCGTCATCAGTGCTTGGTGGAGAACATAAAGACTGAGCTCCATCATTTTCTCTAATTGCTGATCGCGATGTTCTCGCTTCTCCTGTCATGAAACTATCGTCTGAGATTAACAGGGCTGGCACATTCAGAGACCAGCTGGCTTTACACTTGATGCTCGTTTCAAACGATGCTGCGGAAAACGACAAAAAACGCTTGCAAAAACGTCAATATCGACAGAAGGCGACGGAAAAAATGCTGCGGACTCTACGATGAGTGCTGTCTCCGTGCACAAGGCCCGCTCACTCTTCAGCCTCTCGTTCGGATACTCACTACTCCGTTCACCCTTCGGAGCACAACGACCATCCATGCATGTGAGGGTCGCTTGCGTATTTCCAAGTGAAGATCAACACGAATCACATCGCAGGCGCCACTTTTCTATTACTGACTGACTGCGCGACTGCAGGAGGTTGTTGACTCTTTCACAGGGAATGGTGTCCTGGATCACCTTCGACGTTGGACAGCGTGTGCGTCCATCCGTCTTAACAACTTGAATGCTTCGTCGGCGACGAATCGATGGAATGTCGAATAGGATATGCGGAATCGGTCAAGCAATGAAATAAAGGAAACAGAATTCGTGTAGCACAAGACGTCGATTTGGAAGCTGAGTAGGGGTAGGTATCGGAGATGTCTTGGCCTCTTATGTCCCCTAGCGTTATTCAGTTTCCCGTCGAACCTTCACGTATTCCGGACCCTATCGTTTCCCTCGGCGATGACGGCGTGCTGAATTTGACGAGGGCGAATATCTCAGAGCTGAGAGCTGACATTACCCGATAAGTTACCTCTTCTCCTGTGAGTCGAATCGTTCGGAATTCGGGAAGGGAGTGAAGACAGTAGAGTCCGCATATGGAATGGAGGCAGTTCCCTCAGATACCTCTTTCGGTGTATAGACAATACGTTTCGCTGCGCCAGTCCTGCATCTTGCTCGACGGCATCGTGTAGAGGATCAAAGAATACCACCGGATGAGGCAGAACCACGATATCGTCCGTCGTCTGTGGCGGCGCAAGGCGGGATTTGATGTAGTGTGCCGTACGTAGCGAATACGACGACGCATCTCCACTGTCCCTAGGCAGCCCATTCATTTTGGACTTCGTGTTCGAAGGTCGTTCAAACCGTCTGGCATCTTACACAGTCTCCTTCGCCGGTGTTCTCTGCGGAAATGAGCGGGAAGGGCTGGGTCGTTGGCATTTGGATTGCCCTTCTTTTGGCAGAGTCGCGACAGTCGTGCGGCATTCACGGTAGTATTCGATCATCCTTGCCGACAACAAACTGTCTGCCGTGTAGGATCCGGCGAACGCGCTCGACCTTCTCATATTGTCGAGCAAGGCAGCATGGCACAATCCGAGAACATCCGGCGGCCTCGACAAAACCCGAGGACACGGGATCGCCCACACACAGAGAAACAAAGAATATCACCAACAGGTTAGCACGTGTAGCCACTCGTAGGCCAGACGACCGAAAGAGATCGTGTGTTCGGGGCAACCTCACAGAGATGGAAGCGATCGAGAGATCTGGATGGACTTTCCTCCAGAGATATGTAGCCGACGGGAGATTCGAAGACGTGAAGGCGAGTTGCAGATTTCTTCGGCGACTCGATCAGGGCTGCTGTTTTAAGGTACTGCTGGAAGGCGGCGCCGATACTCAGACGGCCGACGACCGTGGCAGAACTCCACTTCATTTGGCAGCAATCAATGGAAATCGCAGAATCGCCGAGGTGCGTTTTGTGCCGTTCGGTCATCTACAGTGGCGATCGAACGTTCAAGGTGCTCTTGAAACATGGTGCGGAGATCGATGCAATTGACAAGTATGGGTCGACGGCACTACACCTGGCAGCAATGAACGGACACGTAGATGTCGTGAGAGTGAGTCTCTCATTCCCATTCGTCGACACGAAAGAGAACTTTGTCATTGGAGGAATTGCTGCGACACAAAGCAGAGATCGACTCGGTCGATCGATCGGGAAGGACGTCGCTACAAAGGGCAGCCGACTATGGACATGCGACCATTGCAAAGGCACGTTTTCAGAGGACTGCCATTCGAATCGTACGATCGACGCTGCCTGCCAGATACTGTTACGTTACGGGGCAGAAACGGAGACGGTCAGCACTATCAGATGGACGCCACTTCATCTGGCGGCACAGCACGGCCACACGGGAGTCATGGAGGTGAGATCGAGGTCTCGTTGAGATGCACCTCGCAAAGAATCTGTTTTGCGAGGTCCTTTTGGATGGCGGTGCTGAAATCGAAGCGATCGACGGAAATGAATGGACCCCACTCTTGCTGGCAACCTGGACGGGTCATCTGGATGCAGTAAACGTGCGTCTTCGATCAATACTCTCAGATCACGGCGGGAAGTCATCTGCCTGTCTAAGGTTCTGCTGGAGTACGGCGCCGCGATCGAAGTGTCTGGGCACTCTGGATGGAGGCCCCTTCATGTTGCTGCACTAAAGGGATACCTGCCCATCGTCAAAGTCTTTCTTCTTTCTGTAAACATTCTCTGAAGCGACTGGTCTGTTGAGGAACTGCTGAAGCACAAGGCAGAGACCGATGTGGTGGACGGCAGTGGGCGGACGCCGCTGTTCTTGGCAGCAACGAACGGCCATTCATATACCGCAAGAGTAGTGCTGAATGTTTGACGACCTCTGAGACAGACGTCTTATGTTGGAGGCCTTGTTGGAACACAGTGCCGGGATCGAGGTGGATGACAACTTCGGACGGACTCCATTGCACATGGCAGCAAGCGGTGGACATTACATAACAGCAGGAGTGATAGTTGAGATCTCTCATAATACGGCTGAGAGGATTTGTTGCTCCAGGTCTTGCTGGAATACGGTGCAGAGGTCGATGCGGTTTGCGCAAACGGATGGACGCCGTTGCGTCTGGCAGCGACGCGCGATTACTCAGCTACCGCCAGAGTCCTTCTGGCTCCTTTCAGGAGCGTGCTCCATTGACAATTGCTATTTAGGTCCTTCTGAACGACGGCGCGAATATCGAAGCTGCCGATGATGATGGACGGACTGCCCTGTTTCTATCATCATGGGTCGGCAACTGGATATTCACGGATGTGAGTTCGCCTTTCTTGGAGCTTTCTACCAAAGACCTTCCTTCGAGGTAGCGCCTGTTATCCCGTGGGGCAAAGACGGAAATATTTGACAACAATGGCCGGACTCCGCTGCACGAGGCGGCACATGGTGGATACCTCTGGGTGGTAGAAGTGAGTGCTGGGGCCTCGCGTTGCTCTGGTAATGGAGTGTACCATTTGAGGTTCTGCTGGAAGCCGGAGCGAAGATCGAAGTGACGGACCGTAATGGATGGACGCCACTTCATACAGCCGCGGCTCACGGACGCCCATATGTTGTAAAGGTAGAGTAACAATTGGCTCCGAGCATGGTAGGATGATTTCGGCCTCACAAGGTTCTGTTGAAGTACGGCGCTTTCAAAACGATAAAAGACAAAGAGGGAAGGACTCCATTAGATGTAGTGTGCCAAGGACAAGCAGCTGTCTGCACAGAGCGCATCGAAAAAAGGATATCACATATGTTGTCACCTCAAGTCGAATGATTCGCCTTCCTTTTTAGGGCTCCTTTCATGCCCACCGGCGATGAACCTCTTCTGTTCCTATACCGTCTACCTTTTGTCAACGGAGTGAAGAAACAAAAACTCATCTCGCACGCTCTCTTTTAATAACCGGTCATCTAAATCTCTGAACGAAGCATCGCGCTTCAAATTGCGAGAATTGACGAGAATTGAAGACGTCGCTGTCAACCGTTTCACGTGTTGACATAACGTTGCCATCTATCTGTCGTGTTTGTCGACGGACAACGGGTTAACGACGAAGGCGTATGGATTACAAAGACTGTTGTAACAATTAATCGTTCGGATTTATACGCGTCAAATGTCACATCAACGCATCCCGTCGCAGCTGCACGAAGGTGGACAGCTGTTCACTGACACTATCCAGACATGATTGTATCAACATTATGCAAGTATTTCCTATCACTCAAGCAACTATCTGAACGCATGCCATACGCCAGAAGATGGCCAACCATAGCAGATAGACAAATACACATTGAGAATGTAGACTGTTTTTTATTTTCACCTCATTTGTTCAACCTTTGGCCTCCTCATCTTTATTACCACATGATCCTGCACGGCGCCTTTGGGTTGATTATCACTGTGATTTTTTTTTCAAATAGAGGCTTTTCATCTCCCGTTTGAAAAGATCTGGAAAGCGTTTAACATCATTGTAAATTAAGTACATTGAAAGTCTGACCACAGATGAAGTCACAACACTTGAAGAGCATGGGTCGTTTCGCGTTGTTCATCACGTTCTGTACTTGCCCCATGTTCGTCTTGTAGCTCTCCAGTAGGGCTATGTTCTCCACGAAATCGGATACGGCTTCTAAATAGTCAAAGATACAAGAAACCACCGGGGGTTCTTCCAACTTTTGATGCAATTCTTGTTAGGCGTTTGCGAATAACTGGCATTCGAAGAGCAAGCGATCTCTGTCTTCCGACGATTGCCCGCATGCACAGTATGGCAATTCCGCCAGGGCTCCAAAACGGAAAAGGTATTGGTCGGAGGGAACATGGACAGTAGCAAACTGGCCGAGGCTAAAAGTTTGGGCTCTGTCGAGGTACTTTCCAGGGAACTGACCCCGTCGGAACTCCAGCGAATGCATGGTCAGGTGCCGGCTGACGGTTCTCTATTTGATCTCACACAGTGCCTCTCCGTTGAGGTATCTTGAGATTTTTTGCTTGATCCATTATTTGGCGGGGACCCTTTGGTTCCTGATCGCCTGCTTCTGTGGCTATCTTCGCTCGCTTCCATTCTGCCATGTAAGGACAAAGACTTGAGCGCCACTTTGAGGAGGTCCAAAACCTACAATGACCCTCTAGAAATCAGGTTAGCAGATGTCGTTGGATTTTGATGCCTTAAGCGAGAGACGTTTGTCCATCTCATGGAAAGCAGTCCGTGCCCGGGTCGAGTCGATTACCAGGCCAAGGCTTTATGGTCTATTCCGTGGGGCTTGGCCAACGAGGTCATTTAAGTTGGCTAGTCCATTTCGGAGCCCCGGGAGGGTGGAGCTCTCCTGTGTCCCTCAATCTGGATTCCACCAGCAGTCCCCAAAGCGTTCCGAGACGTCGGTGGGGCAGTCCTTTCAGGTCGCTACTATCAGTAGCCAGTCAAGCCGGTCCGTTTCGGGGGTTCGAGAGGTTCCGGTCAGGAATTATGACTGTGATGACAGGTGTCGTCATCTGTTATCTCGATCTTGCGTGTATTAGTCGTCCATTGTCAGTGAACAGCTGTCCACCTTCGTGCAGCTGCCACGGAGACGCGTTGATGTGACAGTGGACGCGTAAAAAACCGAACAGTGATTGTTACAACAGTCTTTGTAATCAGTATGCCTTCGTCGTTAGCGCGTTTCAGCGCCAAACACGACACCATCTAGATAATTGTATACCGGAAATGATGGACCGGGACACACTCGTTCTTTTAAATACCGTCTTTCGCGTTCTTTGCAAACCGCCAAAACAGACTGCTTTGTTTCGGTGTCGCCATCGGTCTGCCGGATTTCGAAAAGCAGGTTCTCCAATGCCTCCCACTTCGGAGGTCGCTCCAGCATGCTGTGCAGATTATTTTTTGGCCTAAAGACCGCACAGCACAGTCGTCCACTGGAACAGATGTACGCTTACCGGCAGGGAATCTAGTTTTCTTTCTTTTTCTGTCCTCTCTTAGATTTATAACATCTCCGTCTTTCTGTTCGGTGAAAACACGTCTCCTCGCTTTTTTCAAAGATGCAAGAGGGTTTCTCTTGCAAAATCCAGCTTGAGCCTGTCATGCGAATCGTCTCCAGAAAGTAGAGTAAGTCAATGGATATCGGGGCAGAACTGCCGACAACGTAATGCGCAAGTCCTCCAGATCGGAGACTACGCACTTCGCCTTCGACGGGACGGTCCCGACGGAACTTAGAGAACTCTTCCGTCTTTGACCACTCCGTCGGAGGTTTCAGACAGACAGTTCGCCTCTGTTGTTCCGGAACTGTGCACATATTCTCACACATATTCATTCGAGTGCCACCAGTGTGTGTGAATTGGGTTTTTACATGGGGTTTTCACAGCGGAATGTCCCATGAGTCTGTGTAGCTTAAGAGTTTTGTGATGACAGTCTGATGGGGGTCAAAACGATCGTGTAGGCTAGGAGTTATTGTTTTGCCAGTTAAGCGAGGTCAAGAAAACATTCAAACGGTCAAGAAAGTCAAACGATAGGGCGCGGGGCCAAGTTTTTTCCGATAGTTGTGCCGCTTGTCTTTGGTGCTCAAGGTAGGGGCAGGAGAGTAGGTGCAGACGGTCTTCTGTGGCGGAACAACCAAAACGACAGGTGTCCTTCATGTTTTCTTCGGTGCAATGGAACCTTGTCAAGTATGCACGAGTCGGATGGTGATCCGTGAGGAAGCGGCTCAGACGAGTCATACTGCTACGCGAGTAGTGCTTCCACCATTGTTTTTCCATCGGCGCTGTCTTTATCCAGTGCGTCTGTTTTAAGCCTTCTCCTTGCGGGGCTTTTTGCCACTTGTCCCAGTCGAGATTGCTAAGATAAGCGGATGTCGCAGCTCTGAGCAGCGAATTGCTGGTTTTCCGAGTTTTGCATTGCTGAAGGAGTTTACGAGTTTCTAGGGGGATCCACTGTTGCAAGGCTATTTGTCTTGTTGTCTTCACATAGTAGTCTGCTGGGGTCTGGTATATGAGATTCTTCGGACTTGGAGCGGTCTGGAGTTCTCGTAGTGGCCGGCTTGTTAAGATTCTGGCCAGAACGTCTGTTTCGGGAAAGTGGTTACCAGACAGATGTAGAATCGCGCTTGTTGATGTTGTTCTGTGAGCACCAGTCGTGAGCAGTCCTCCGGTGCGATAGATGGATTGGAGGATTTGCATGCGAGAGGATCTGCCTCGCGAGAGGGGTCCAAAAACGGAGGAACCATAGAGGCAGGCTGGTAGGACACAGGTGTCAACAAGCCGTTTAGTGACTAACGGGGAAGATCCCCAATGGCTGTGACTGAGTCTTCTGATCTGCGCTAATCGGCGTTGGCAGTTAATCTTCTTGTTTTTGAGATGGCCTATGAATGTCCAGGCAGCGTCAATGTCCATTCCCAGGTATTTCAGCATCGGCTTCTCTTCTATTATTCTGAGTCATTGCTGCAGGGCGATTGGGTTTGTCTTCCTTAGTCGGCTAAAGCGACATAGTTGCGTCTTTGATGCGTTGAACGAGAGTTCCCAGTGTGTTCCCCATTGTTCCACTTTGTGTAATACATTTTGGAGAGGGAGAGCGTCAGATGATTGGCGGCCGATTTCTTGGAAGAGCAAACAGTCATCCGCGTACATCAAGAGTTGGGTTGGTAACTGAATAAGGTCTGCCAGTGAGTTTATATAGATTATAAATAGCGTCGGGGAGAGACTGCTTCCTTGAGGGACTCCTCGAGGCACAGTGGCACATTGAGAGACGTTGTCGATGGTCAACGTCGCTGTTCTGTTGATCAGGAAGGAGCTGAGAAAGTCGACCAAGTATTGTGGAGTCTGTAAGGCTCGCAGACGGTCGAGGAGGAGCGGATGTGAGACGGAGTCAAAGGCCTTCGTGATGTCCAGACTCACTGCCAGTATCTGTCTGCGACGATTTTATGCTGACATTGTTGCTGCTGCGAGAACATGTAGTGCTAAGTCTGTGGAGCGGCCGCGTCTGAAACCGTGTCGAGCTTCGTTTAGCACCTGGGTCTGGTCCAACCATCGTACTAGCCTTCGCTGCATTATCTTCTCCAGAAATTTGCCGGCATTACAGAGTAGGCTTATCGGTCTCCAAGAGTTCGGGTCGGCTCGGTCTTTTGTTCCTTTGGGCAGTGGTAGGATCTGCGCATGTCTCCATGCTTCCGGGTAGTATTTTTGACGCAAGCAGGAGTTGTAGATGTTCAGTAGAATAGGAGATAGTAGGGGGGCACATGCTTGCCAGCAGACCTTTGGGATTTCATCTCTTCCAGGTGCTGTTCTTCGCGCTGTCGCCAACGTGTCCAGAAGCTCGAGGTGTGTCACTAGTTCTTCATGTGGCATTGTGTCCCTGTTCGTGCTTTGGGGCTCTGATGACTACGGTTGTTGGTGATCCATTTTGGCGATGGCACCTGGAAAGAAGGTCCGGAGCAATAGATCAGCTTTGTGAGCCGAGTCGGTGACCATAGACTCCTCGCTTTGAAGAGCGGGGATCGGTTCGATTTGTCGGCTACCCTGGAGTTGTTTGAATTTTTCCCACATGTCCACGTTGGGACGTGTTTGTGCACAGAAGTCTTGAAAACAGGCTTGTTCGGCTGCTTTAGCCACCGCTTCGAACGTTCTTCGGGCTTCACTGTATCGGGTTGCAATATCTGCCGAAGCTTGTCCATCAGTCGATTTTCTTTGGGCTTTCTGCAGTTGATTCGCTGCCGTTCGTAAGAGCTTATATTTGCATCTGACCGTTCGCGTGAACCACGGTTTCGACTTCGCTTTTAACAGATGGTATGGCACCAGCTCTTCCCTCGTTTCGTGGATTGCCTGGGTGAGGGTGAAGACCGCATTGTCAATTTGTGTTTTTGTGTCGAGGGGTTCTAAACTTAATCCGTCGGAGAGGCGGTCTCTTAGTCGGGTCTGGAAGGTGGGCCAGTCCGTGTAGTCCCACTTCTAAATTCCTTTCGGGGGTTTCTGCTATGTGCCAAGAGTGAGGCAGGTTCTGAGTAGCGAGTGATCCGAAGGAATCGCTTCGGCGAGCACTTGATGTCGGCTCATGAGGGACGCAAGGCGGTTCGACCCAAGTGAGACGTCTATCCAGCTTTGGTGTCCTCTGCTGCTTTGGAAGGTCGCTTCAGATTCTGGTGAATTGAGGACAGTGAGGTTTTCGCGAATGATGAGGTCTTCGATCCGATGTCCCAAGTGATTCCCTTCCTGGTTACTCCACATTGGTGAGTGGCCATTGAAGTCGCCACCGACAAGGAGGAGGGAGGTTCTGCGTTTCGCTATAACAATTGCCGCTTCGAGGGCTTCTAGGCCGATGCCACTAGTGTGTTGAAGGTAGCAGCTGATGACCACCAGCTCGCCGATCTTAGTGTTGATTGAGAGTGCTGTGGAAGTGAATGAAGAAGATGTACTCGATGAAATGAATTAGACATTATTATAAACACGGAAGTCAAACAGACAGATCCTAATACTCGCTTCTGCGTTTTTCCTCTGACTTTAATCTCGATTCCCTGCGTACTTTCACATGGTTTCGGAGCGCGAAGAATCCTCGGGAAGCCCACAAACTGTTCGAACATGTGAGGTGACATGGGACAGTTGTACGATGGCTTTTCCGGTCGATTCGTCGACAAGCTATGCTAACCTGAGAGACGCGGCCTGCATTTTTTTCGACGTTGAGCGCGAACAGATAGCGCTTCTGACGTCACCAGATAGACGCGGAGTACGAATGCGGGACCTGGTCTCGGTCAACGCAATGGTGGTGATTCAACGAGACCGGGTCGGGGGTTCTGGCCTCGAATCGCCTCCAGTCGCTCTTCATCCGTGGGACAGAAAGACATACCGACGTGTGGTGAATCACTTGGAATCGTGTACCAACGCCGGAAATGATCGACTTCGCCTCTTCCTTTCGTGGATCGATTATTCGACTCCACTGGGCGAAACGTTACTCGAAGCGGTCCACAGTGTGAAGAGTCTGACGACAGCCCAAATCAGGGCCTCGTATTACGCAGACAAAGACGATGCTTATATTCAAGCACAGACTGAAGAAGTTCTTAGATGGAACGCCATCAAGTGTGAGCTCAAGAAGTTGGTGCCTCAGGAGAGTGCACTAGAACCACTCGCTCAATTGAAAGGAATGGAGAAGTTGCCGACGGAGAATCTGCTAGAGTTTGTGACTCGTTTCGGGCGGGCAGCTAAACCGTACATGGACGAAAGGCGTTTGTCTGAAGAGAATGTGACGCACCTTCTCGTCCAGAAACTCCCAGCCGATTTTGTTTATCATCTGTCAACAATCGCAGTTGGATCTCTCACCTTACAGGGCATCTATGAAAGAGTGTGTGTGGTGATGGATTACATTCGTTTGCGGTCGGGTGAGATCCGGCCAGCAATGAAGCTGGGTGATTACATGGATTTGGGCTCCTTGAAGATGATGTCTGGTGGAGTCACATTAACAGACGACGAACATTGCCATGCTGTGAGGGATGTTATTGTGAAAGACGGCAGGTTGCAGTTCCCTCTAAACATAAGGACAAAAAATCAAGTGATGATCGCGTTCAAGGAGCTGCTCAAGGAAGATCGCTACTTTGAAGAAAGCCAGCGTGCTGTCAAAGCGGAAACTGAACGACGTCGTGCACAATCGAGCAAAAATAAGAATTCTTACGCAGCCAATCTCGGAGAAGATGAAAATGATGAGCTTGAATGCACGAAGCTGAGCGAAGGCGGCAATACATCTGAGGATGATTCCCTCTTGGTCTGTAGAGGCGTGCAACCGAAGAAATCTGCAATGCATGTCAAGGTGGAATTGGGAGGAAAGTCTGTATGTGCGTTGATCGATACCGGCGCCACAGACAATTTCCTCCAAGAAGACACCGCAAAGGCGTTGGGCCTAGATCGGAAGATGCAACCATCGGATCGGCACGTCATCCTGGCAAACGGTGAACGCGAGAAGATCGTAGGTTATCTCGACGTGCCGGCGAAGCTAGATGGGCGAGACGTCAACTTCACAGCCTACTGTTTCAAGGGGAAAGGTCAACCAGCAATAATCGGATTTAAATTCCTCGAAGAAAATGGGTATCTCGTCGATTGTGGTTTAAAAAGATTGATCAGGGCCGGTCAGCCGGATGTGGAGTGCTTCGAAGCCCGTCGTCAAGTGCAAAAAAACTGACTGGGCCCGGTTGCACCTCGGAAAAGCAACTGGGCCAGATCCTGTTACTAGAACCTCTCAAGTATTTGCCTTTTAGAAGGAATAACCGTGTAGTGATTCCCTTGAATAGAAACTGGATGTTAGGCCCTTGTGAAAAAAGGGCTATCAACATCCAAGCACAGTTTAGTGACATTCGAATGGTCGAAGATGCAACGCGACCCAATTATGTACAATTTCATGCCAAGACTGATGGACGACGAATTTGGGGAATAATTGTGAATCATTCACAAACTGCGGTGGTTCTGACTCCAAAAAGTGACTTGTGCAACGTCCTGTCATCGGCTACACACATATCAATTCCAGACAAGGGTCTTGTCATCATCGAGAATCGAGACAAGCCGTCAGTGTGCATGAGTGTGGAATTGAAGACAGAAAAATGGAGATGCGAGTTCCCGACGTTGTTTCACGAGTCTCTTGGAGAATGTCGACATCACGTGATCGATCGTCTCCCCTTGAAATGTCCGCTTGATCCACGTCACCAACCGAAACCTCAATCCA
The DNA here is from genome assembly GCA_965230195.1 of Putridiphycobacter sp. Classification (GTDB taxonomy): domain Bacteria; phylum Bacteroidota; class Bacteroidia; order Flavobacteriales_D; family Crocinitomicaceae; genus Putridiphycobacter. Next base: position 570,910 of record OZ245997.1, on the reverse strand, counting down.
GAGGACCAGCCGAGGAAGAAGCCCTATGGCCAGATCTGAAGCAACTTCTCCATGACGGCATTGTGAGTGAGACTGAGGAAGAGCCTATGTTGATGCCTATCTTCGGAGTGCCGAAGAAGAATGGCGGCAAGAGGATCGTAGCGGACCTAAGAAGACTAAACAGTTATGTGAAAAAGGAACCGTACATGAAGACGTGTCGCGAGCATGTGGTAGCCGGAATTCGCCCTTTTACAGTTGGATCGAGTCTGGATATTGCAAGGGCCTACAATCAGATAGTCTTAGCCCAAGAGATCAGACGTTTTTTCGGATTTGCTCATCGAGGTCGACAGTACGTCTTTAATCGTTTACCATTTGGCTACCTGAACTCTCCATTCGAATTTCAACGTGCCCTCGACAAGACTCTTCGCAAAATCAATGTTCGTTCTCAGCTAGTTGTCTACGCAGATGATATCCTGGTTCTCAGTCCAAGCGAGAATCAACATGAATCAGATCTTCGTCAGATCTTGAAGACTCTTGAAGACGACGGTTGGAGGTTGAATGCAAGCAAGTGCAGATTCCAACAAACAAGTTTCGAATACCTTGGGATGAGACTTGACACCACCGGTTGGGCTCCAGAAGCGTCAGCTCTCATTCAGTGGAAGGACATGAAACAGCCTGTGGGAGTCAAGGCGTGGCGGAAGGTAAAAGGCTGGTGGAATGAAATCAGCAGGTTTGTCTGGAAGGGAGCCTCGGTAGCGCATGCCCTGAAAGAATGTGAAGAATCCGGAAAGCCAGAAGATTGGAGGCTTTTCTTGAAGCTCCTCGAAGAACACACAGTCAGGACAACTCTTCCTTCACACGACAAAGAATATTCGATAAGTGTCGATGCCTCCAACACTGGTTGGGGGGCTTGTCTACAACAGGGGCATGTGATTATAGCCTGTACATCTGGATTGTGGACTCAGCAGATGCGAAAGCATCGATCGAATGAGCTCGAGGCAGAAGGGCTGGTAAAGGCTCTTGAGCGCTTGCGGCCGTATATCTATGGACAAGCCGTCACGGTCCACACAGACAACAGCTCAACCTTCAGCCTCAACAATCCTGAAAACTGTAGCCCTTTTGTTTATCGAAGACTAGCCAGACTATTGGATTTTTGTCCCGACATCAAGTTTGTGGATGGCAAGAACAATGTGATCCCAGATTTCCTCTCTCGAATGCCTCATTTGAGAGCCACACACCTGGATCCTCAACGCATGCTGGAAAGGGCACATGAAGGTCATTTCTGTGCACGGAAAACCATGCAACGATTGAGAGCAATGGGTGGACAAGCCACTTGGAGAGCAGTCAAAGCCTATGTCGAAGGCTGCTCCGCATGCCAACGCTTCAAGGCAGCAAAACCCGTCATCCCGCTCGGAGTGCTTGAAGAAGTCAGTGATGTCAAGGATGTTTGGAGTGTCGATTTTATCGGCCCTCTCAAGCCTGCAGAAGGAGGTGTACAGTATATCTTGGCAGTGACCGATCATCTATCAAGGTTTCTATGGACGTCGGCGTCGAAACGTGCGGATACCAAGACGGCTCAACGTCACTTACAACGTCTGTTCGATAAAGTCGGAGCACCCAAGGTTCTACTGACCGATTCAGCCTCGTATTTCACATCCGAGAAGTTTCAATCGTGGCTCCGTGACGCTGGCATTCGAGGTGTGCTGGCTCCTGGTCATGCTCATCACTCCAATGGTCAGATCGAACGATGTAATCAAAACCTAATCGGGCGATTACGTCGAATGATGCACGAAGGGGCCCGAAGGCCGACCTGGATGAAACTCCTGAAGAAAGCGACAGATGTGATTAATGAAACTGCCAATGATGTCACCGGATCATCGCCAGAAAAGCTCTGGGCAATGGGTCACTTGGAGGCCGAGGTAACTTCTGAAGTAAGACAAGCCCGGTGTCAAGCGAGGCAGAAAACTCGCGCACGGCAGCAGAGGATAGCCGAAGGTCGATCCCTCCCCTCCCGTCCACTCTTTCAAGCTGGTGAAAGCGTCTGGCTTAGAGATCATGTTCGAATGGGTCGCTTAGACGAAAAATTTGCACCCTTCTGGAAGGGGCCTTTCTTGGTGAACAGAGTGATCTCGAATCACCTCAGAGAACTCCAATGCGGCCCGCGTAGTTTGATTGTGCATGTGGATTCACTGTTGGAAGTTCAGCACAGGGAAGCGTGTGGAAGTGAATGAAGAAGATGTACTCGATGAAATGAATTAGACATTATTATAAACACGGAAGTCAAACAGACAGATCCTAATACTCGCTTCTGCGTTTTTCCTCTGACTTTAATCTCGATTCCCTGCGTACTTTCACAGTGCTAAGACTCTGTCCGTGGGGACGGGGAGGGGTAGAGTTTGGTGTGGAATATCCGAGCGAATAAAGATTCCCGCCAGGGAGTCTTGGGAGCAACGGAGCCAGGTGTGCCGCGTCGATTTGAAGTCATGGGTTCTCAGAAACCGCCGCGGGTCACTGCAGAGGAAAACATCTGGGTTTTGTTCCAGGAGCCAAAGTTGTAATACATCCATGTTGATTTGTTTTCCAGCCAGGTTGCATTGATCACAGGTGAAGACTTGTGGGGCGGATTGCTTCTTCATGAGTGATCGCGAGTGATCGCGATGTTGCGCTCTCTGTCATTGTTGTTGTTGTTTTTCGTGCTCTTGACGCTCGCGCTGACGTCGGATGCATTCACTGCGTCGGGGCCGGAAGGCTGGGGTTCTTTGATCTGGGCATCTCGTGACGGTAAGCGGGGCTCCAAGGACTGACGTCTCTGCCAATCTGAGAGGTCGTCCAGACCTTGTTGAATCTCGGCCGAGAGGGCTACGAAAGGGTTCTCAGGGGCTGGCGGAGACGTTTGGGCTTCTGATCCTACTGTCGCGGACGGCTCATCAGTTGGTCTTGTGGCCGTGGGCTGCCGACAGGAGTTGCCGCTGTTTCCATCTGTGGTTGTGTTGTACAGTCGGCTTCGGCTTCGGTTTGAATGTGCGGTTCGACTTGGTCAGTTGTTGTTCTGGGTGCCGGAGGCGAGAGTTCTTCGGGGGCTTATGTGGTTTGTGGTCTTCGCGGAGGAAGGGAGAGCTGTTGCAGCCATGCGGTGCGGGAGAGATCGGCTTCTCTGGGGGAAGTGATGCGTGGTTCCACGGTTGTAGTTTTCTGACGTACCGCAGGTGGGAGGTTCGGCTCAAAGGCTTCACGATCCTCCGTGTCCATGAGGTTTTGTTCTTCGTGGGTTCGGGTATCTGTAGTGCGCTTGTCTCGGTTGCCACTCTGTCTTTGTTCGTTCGTGGGCGCGACTGTTTCGCGGCGGCTTCCTATACTGCTGCTGGAGGGCCGTGAGTAGGCTCTAGCGTATACAGGACTTGTGCCTATGAAGCAGCCTTGTCTCTGAGTAAGTGCACTGATGATAGCCAACAGGCCGATGAGGCGTCCATTGGGCGTGGGTTCCGCTGTTCCCGCAAATGATTTGCGGTAAAACCGGGAGAAGGTAAGCGTTACAGCCTGGAGCTGAGTTTCCGGAATGCCCAAAACATCTGCGTTTTTCTTGAGTTCTCGCAGCACCTCTCTGTGGGTTAAGCCAAGATCAACGCCCTCGAGTACAACCGACGGGGATGGATCATCGGCTTGGGGCGCGGCTGCCAGGAGCCCCACTCGGCAAAGTTCACTTCGGGGTACAGTTTGGTGCGCATCCACTCGATGACAGTAGAGTTGACCTGCAGCAAAAAGTCTCCGGTGGGCATCGAGCGTAACATTTCGAGCTGGCCGCCAAGGCTGCCAGCCCATTCTGCCCATGCTTCGCGGAATAGAAAGTGGCTTCGAATTGGATGTCCATTGTCTTCCGGGACTGGTGAGATAAAGAACTGGCGGCTAGGGACAGAGACTTGCGGACGTAGGCGGCGGAGGCGCTCGAGCGCTTCCTGCTTGTCTCTTGCTGCTGCAGATTGTGGCGCGCAGTAGGCTCCTGTTGGCGGACTGCGAGTTCGTGCTCCTGAGGTCGCTGGTTGGTGGACTTGGTTAAGATTTGATCTGGCTACACTGAGGTACGACGTCTGCTGCGGTCGTCCACTCATTGGCGTGGGCAGGGTGGTTTGTTCGAGTGGCGGAAAAGTGCCGGATTGACGTGATGTGACTTGCGCCGACTGCATGGCATCTGCCATCGTCGCACCGGCCAGGAGGCCTTCCACGAGGAGCTTGGCTGTTTCCAAAGCCGGGCGGGTGGCGGTGTCGCTGTGTACCGTACTGATCTGTCCATATACACGACGGAGTGTAATCTTGTAGTCACCGACTCGGGGCGGTGTTTGGTTCGTCTGTCTTTCTTCTGCTTCCGTAAGCTCTGCCCAGGATCGGCGCTGCACTTGGGAGGGCTGTCCCACGTCGTCGCTGTTCTTGTCCGGTGGTTCTGGTGGCGTTGGCGCGTGCGAGGGTTCGGAGTCAACCTGTCGGCAAGATAGTGAAGGGACGGCGCATTGATGGGGGGGCATGATGGAGCGAACATGGAGAAGGAAGGCGACTGAGGGGACTGTCTGGCTGACGGTGGGTGCACGGTGCCAAAGGGCACTCAGGGTCTTGTCAGAGGGGGCCTTAGTCGTTGAAGGGCCCCGATTCTCTGGCTCGGGACGAGGGGTGACTCATCGGTTTAGAGGGTCACATCACCTGAGCGGGTTAAAAGGGGGAAAAAACTTTGGGAAGGGACTTCCGTTGTAAGTGTTTGTTCGGTGTTTGTTTGGAGCCCGGACTTTCAGTCTGGCAGACGACGAGAGACAATCGGTTTCGCGTGCGACCGTTCGGTATCCGCCGTTATACCAGAACCCCCCGTTCCTCGCGGCACTCGGACATTTTCGGGAGGCAGAGCGCCGGAGTATCGACGCCACTGACCTGTTTCAGCGGGGCGCCGATCGGGTGGTTCATAACGCCGGGCTGTTCGATTCTCGGCGTAGCTCGACCCAGGACGACCGACCCGAGCTCGTGGTAGAGGCCGGGCCGTCAAATCTTGGGGTGGAAGTAGGGGAACAAGGCTGCACTACACGTGGTAGCGGCCCCGTAGTGAGTCCGACGCGACAAGGCCGACACAACCCGCGTCGGATTTGGCGGCATTGATGGGAGCATCGATGCGGAGAAGAATGAGTGCCACCAGTGTGCATCCCAGTCAACGTCTTCGTCTCTCTGGGCTAATATCCCTGTGCCATCGCAAGTGAAGTAATGGTTTCTGTATCTCCGACATGGAAAACGTCATCCGCGGTGTGATCTCCTCCATCCGAACAGGGTTTGTCCCAGGTCTGCTTGAATTTTTGCCGGAAACCGTGGGTGAAGAGACCCGCGCAGAACTTACAGTGTTGTAATTACCCACTTGGCCTACATCTCACATATTCAGGCGAATGTATCTCACTACGCGACGGAACCTTTGCGAATCAGTCTGCAAACGAAACAGGCTTGTTGCGGATGGCGCGCACAGATCCAGTGGTTTTGCTCGAATGGCAGAGGCGCGCGCGGTGAACTCGAAACCCGAGTTGTCCGGCACGTGTCCGGCACGGCGGCCGCTCGAACGATCAATGTAGCGGAAGTCTTTACAGGCTCGGAGCAGAAGCATTTGAAAGTTCAGAGTCGCACATTTATACCCGAAAATTGATGCGACTCACCGAGACAGGTTCAAACACCACAGAAACACGCCCCAGAGGAGTCATCAGTGTCTCTCTGCGCGATGAACCCCTTCACCACAAGACAGAATGACATGACCCCTTGTCGAAGACAACAACGTGTCCGGCGTGGCCGCTACGCGAGTCCACACGCATCTTGCCCGCGGAATATGCACGGCATAGTTCCTCCCAGAGTTCTCCTCTGCGAACACGAGAATCCCATAGCCGACAGCCGATGAATTCGGTTTGACGACACGGGCACGAAGAGAGACCTAACAGGTTTCGCACAGCCGATGCCCGAAGCCACAATACGCTGTGTATTGGAGACCTTGAACATTTAAGCTATCTGGTTCCGACAAGGAACCAACGCCGCGCGGTGATGCATCACGCACCGCGAGCAAACATTAAAACGCATCATCTTCCCGTCGTACAGTCGGAGGTCGTACGTCCAGGTCGTCGTTTTCGACTTCGAAAACCCGTCGGCAATCGAACAGGATGGCCACGTTGCAGGACCGCTTCAACATCAACAGTCAGTTGGAGCATCTCCAGTCGAAGTACGTCGGCACCGGTCACGCAGACCTGCCACGTTATGAGTGGGTGGTCAACGTCCACCGAGACAGCTTTGCATCGTACATCGGACACCACGGACCACTGTGTTACTTCGCCGTTGCCGAGAACGAGTCCATCGGAAGAACGCGATACCATCTGATGCAGAGAATGCTGCAGCCGTGCGGGATCCCTCCCGAGAAGAAGGACGACGAACTGTGAACGCCCCCCCGGTTATCGCATCCCGCACCCTTGTGCAAGAGAGATGAGACGTCGTTTCGGAGGATCATAGTATCAAAGTTACATTTTAGAAGAACCAAGTTTTTATTCCACACCAAAACGGAGGGCTGCCGAAAGAAAACCAGAGCTTCGAGGCACCATTGGGTTTGATACAATTGATATTGGCAATGATGAAGTCGTCGAAGCCCACAGACCTAAATCCCTGTAAAGAAATCCCGCGAAACAGTACTTCCTGTCGTTGCGCATTGCGCGTGCGATTGTCAGGCCCACTGCCACCGTCAGCTGTACGCGCATGCCGCTCGCGTGCGCGTGTGCCGATTGCCATCACTGCCAATGACCGTCCGGGACAAAATCTGTCGTCGCCTGTTGTACGCGGTACTGCAGATCCACTTCGCTCTGCAGATAGCTGCTGCATTCTTCGATGTATTCGGGGGAGCACGTGAGGTCGTTGTACAGTCTGGCCTGGGTCTCGGGGAGGTTGACGTTGAACCACGGGTCGTCCCAGATTCCGTCCATGTCGATCCGGCAGCAGGGATTCGTGTGCAGAATCCTCTGCAAGAAGGCCCGGCACTCGGGCGAGAGTCGATAGGGGTACGCCTCGAACTGCAGATCCGGCTCATCGTCCGTCTCCATCAGGTTTGTCAGCTGTCGGAGGATCGACGCCGAGTCGTCCGTGAGCTGCTGCACAAGAGGCCACGCCGTCAGTCCAAGCAGCATCTTGAACAGACACACGCCGCAGGCGTAGATGTCTCCCTTCACGGCGAACTCGAACGAATTGCGTCGATTGTGGATCATGGACTCGGGTGCCATGTAGCCGCGTTTCCCCACGTAGGACCGCTCGCCGTTCTTCTCCAGCGACAGCTTGGAGCGCGAGAAGCCCAAATCGCACAGTATGATGTTCCAGCCCTGCGCCGAATGCTGCCCCGTGATGAGGATGTTGTCCAATGCGATGTCTCGGTTGGCGACATTGCGCCGGTGCGAATAGTCCACCGCCAGGATGAGTTGCTGAAAGGCCCAGCGAGCTTCGTCCTCCGTCAGCGGCCCGTTGCGCAGAAACTCTGCCAGTGTGCCTCCTTCTTCGTAGTTGAACGCAATCAGCAGAAAGTTTCGCGTGAGGCGGACTTCACGGAAGCCGACGATGTGCTTGTGGCAGAGCTTTCTGTGATTCAGAATCTCTCGCGTCACTCGGCGGCATTTCCTCGAATCGATCCTGAGGACGTCGCGCGGATAGCATTTCACGGCTATCGGCCCGACGATCGTGTCCGAGTACGGATTGATGCGGTGGTCGATGACTTGGTAGACACATGCCTGTCCTCCCTGTCCCAGGAGTGCGTCTTGTCCGGGCGGTATAGAAAACCACGGTGGAAAATCAAGAGGAGCGGAGTAAGCGATATCAGCATTCATGTCTGTCTATGTAACTCAAGCACGAGGAGAAAGGAACACGGAGGGGACAGAAGCGAAGGGCTTTAAACCGCAGACGGTAAGTGAAGCGAAGCGAAGCTCGCACTGACGGCGGGAACGACGCGGCCAAAAGGTGCGGTCTACGCGGCTGGGATTTGTGCTGGGAATGTCATTAACGGAGAGATGGATGTAAAACTCACCGGCGGTTCAGTCTACTTTGAGCTCATGCGTCATCTTCTTGACGTTGGTTGGATTGTTTTCGCGAAGTCAAAACGTGAAGCAGCGTGCCTGTTGCGGAACCTACTGTGAAAGCGCCTGTGTCGCGCGCTGTCAGACGTCTATACCAGTGGTGACGATATCATCCAAGTCGAAGCTGTTTGCATCACGCCAGACGTCAAATTGCGTGCGTTTGAATGAGCAGAGATCATCGTCGAGGATATTGCCGATGTCAGAAAGTGAGTGGATGGACGAAAGAGACGCTATTGCAGGGTTTCCTCCAGAAACGGACCCGTTCGCCGTCGTAACTTCGAAGTCCGGCATTTCGACGTCGACGAAGTTTTCCTGTAGACAGCGATACGGGGAGGGGAGTGTCTGTCAAACAGACGTCGTTGCAACATAACCATTTGGGCGTTTTTGCAAGGAAGAAACTTTTATCGAAAGCCGACGTGGTGCACGTGCTAACGAATGCGTATGTCTTTGAAGCAGACCATAGTGTTCTTTCAACGGAACAGCACGTAACGATCTACACGAAGAACAAACGGGAGGCATGTGGATAAAGCAAAGCGGCATGGCACGGCACGACGAACAGAATCCTGTCGAAGATGTGATAGCTGGTGTCGCATGAAAGGAAGGGACACGTTACGTGACACCACGCACCACGCGTCGAACAAACTGTCTAACCTCAACTTCTAGGTTTCAAACCGTCCAACTTCTAAAAGTCTGTAGATCCCGAACCTCAGATTGTTGTTGCGTTCAGTGAACGACGCGTAGTCCGTCAAGTTGAAGAGAGGGAGCGCGCGGTGTGTCGAAAATGGGACAGAAGCCATGTTTGTGGAAACCCGATTCCTACGCGGAGAAAGCTTCCTTCGTTTTCCATCTGGTTGACGCGCTCGTCGAAATGCTCAACCCTTCTGCTGGTGCGCAATACGGACACAGAGACTTCTCAGAGAGTTCTTCGCGCAGGAGAGCGCATTCTCGATCTTGGTTGCGGGACGGGCGAGCTGACTCTCGTCCTGCAGCAACGCGGCTGCGAAGTTGTTGGTGTGGACCTCAGTCCAGAGATGGTGGCAAAGGCAAGAGAGAAGGGCGTCGATGCGAGAGTGATGGACGGACACGCCATGACGTTCGAGGACGAGTTCGATGCTGTATTCTCAAACGCAGCGCTGCATTGGATGAGTGATGATCCTGGCCGCGTCGTCCAAAGTGAGCAAGCGCTTTCGGACTGACCATCTTGGCGACGATGTGTCGACGGGGGTACAGATGTCGCAAGAGCTCTGAAGAAAGGAGGAAGGTTCGTCGCCGAGTTTGGAGGAGAGGGAAACGTTCAGCAGATTAGGAATGCGATGTCCTCTGTCCTGGCTCGTCGAGGGAAAGAACTGCCTGAAATATGGTCTGGCCCCTTTTCTTAAGTAATTTTGAGATTGAAGAGGCTTGTGTCTTATGACAGGTACTTGCCTGCGAAACAAAGCTATGTGCAGCTGCTAGAAGCAAATGGCTTCAAGGTTGAAAAGGCGACGCTTTTCGCGAGAGACACCCGTTGTCCTGCTGGTCCTACAGGATGGCTTGAAGTCTTTGGAGGTTTTTTCTTCAAAGGATTGCCGGAATCCGTGCACCAAAAGGTGTCGTCATCGTTGTTCCGATAATGTTTCTGGCGACAATCTTGTGTTTTTGTTTTTAGGTCATCAAGGAGATCGCATTCGAAATGGAACCTCTGCGTGTCGATGAAAACGGCGTTTACCTCGCTGACTACAAGAGGTTGAGGATCCATGCTGTGAAGACGTGAAAAATGCTCAACAAGTACGTGCTAGGGCTGTCGGATCGACGAGCTTGCATATTCGTTTGGTTGCCGGCTGACTGATGACCATAATGACCTTGACGAGGACGACTTTCCTTCTGATGTGACATGACATCTGAGTTTCAGGCTGTACCAACTTATCGTAACGATTGAGTTTTTTTGTCTCGGCTGTGTCTTTACAATTCAAAAAGTTTTCTTCTGTCTTTAGCGACTATTCGTGACGAACAAACCCCGAGATCTGTCCTGATGACCTTTCGGATCCAAAACTGCCGTCAACTGCATCCTTCACACATGACAAACTTGACCGCACCCAGTCAGATGCCTTCAATGTCACCATTGACTCGACATCAGCAAATATGAAAGCCGATTGAAGTTGCTATACCGTCAAATCCTCCTAAAGAAGAGAAGGTTTCGGTTGAAAATCCGAGGCGAACAACAAGCCGTGTGTTTGACTCCTCTCTCGCTCTGCAAAAATTGGCTAAGAATTCGTCATCTGTGCCACTGAGCAATTGTCATTACTTCGTTCTTTGAAACATCTCGCATCATGTATTCTAATATCACTGTTGTCTCTGGCCAAGCTTCATCTATTCTTAACATTGTAATTTTGTGACTCAATGAAACACTTGTACAATGTCTCGTTCGCTCCTGCAGTTTTCCAATCGCACAACGAGGACGATGTCATCACATCTTGATCTACACAGTCCATCTGCCTCAGGGCCTCGATGCTCATCCAGGAAGGCCGAAAGGAAATTGCGTTTCCTCTGGGAGTTCACTTCATGAAGACTGCCTCTCTCCCAATGAGACCAAACTGCTGCCTGCTTGTATCCTCAAGCGCTCTGTAACCGTTATAAATTTGAAAGTCCAAAGAAATCCTGGAATTTGAAACGTCAGTTTCACCGGTTGTTTGTTTTTTCACAGCGGCGGCGGTTACAAGACGACTGTCGTATACAGCCAGTCTTGTTTGAATTCTTTACCTTTCTTGTTCTGCGTCTATGCTCCTTGCCAATGGACTTGTGGGATCTCATCGATGCGAGTTTGATTGCCTTCGTCGGCACAAGGGTCATCAAGAGCTTGTTGGAATGGGATCGTTTCGAGTCGCGCAGAAGCGAGTCGCGCGTGCGTCCGTGCTCTCGTGCCATTCCCCTAGACGACCACGACTCCGACCATCCCGACTCCGATGTCGACTCCGATTGGTGACGCGGGCAACCTCGCAGCCGCGCCCGTCCGTAATGGTCAACAGCTGCACTGGAAAAGTCCGCCTCGCAGTGCACGAAACGTGCCGTCCTGCAACACAATGCTCTTCTCAAGGTGGGCCGGGCTGCTGCGGAGGCCGTCCTGAAGGCGGGACTGCCACTGGTGCCTATGACCATAACTGGTGAGCCGAGAGAGGTCACGGAGAAGCAAGGAATGGTGATTGACGGTCCAACCAAGACATCTGTTGAATTCATCGGCATCGAAGACAGGGAAACGCGCCTTCGAGAAATCAAAGAAGACCATCCCGATTTGATCATCGTCGACTTCACTTTGCCTTCAGTTGTGAACGGTAGACTGCCTCGGCGATAGCACATTGCAGATGAGTGGATGGCCGAGCAGAGAACGGGCAACTGTACGGGGACTTGGGTTTGAACTTTGTGATGGGCACAACGGGAGGGGACAGAGAAAAGCTCACGAAAGACGTTCTTGACTCAGGGGTCTATGCCGTGATTGCACCTCAGATGGGAAAACAGGTGTCGCCGGAGTCATCCGCGAGAGACGCCGATCGTGCGTGTCTGTCAGATTGTGGCGGTTCAAGCGATGCTGAAGTACATGAGCGACAGGTTTCCTGGTGCGTTTTCTGGCTACTCGCTTTCGGTCACGGAATCGCACCAATCTTCCAAAGTGGACACTTCTGGCACAGCAAAGGCCATTTCCTCGTTGTTTCTGAAACTCGGGGCTAAGATGGATCCGGTTCTGCCGATTTCGACTTCGACGAAGTGCGCATCTGACCATCGCTGTGTGGCAGGCGGAGATTGTGTCGATCCGCGATCCGGAGACGCAGATGAAGCACATGGGCGTCCCGAAAGAGGCTCTTTCTGGTCACTCTTCCCTGTGCATTGCCTCTGCGTCGAATGTGTCTCCCGCAGGCCATGGTTATCACACGTACCGCCTCTCCTCTCCCGACAACACCGTGAGCTTCGAATTTCAGCACAATGTCATAGGTGCGATATCCGATCGGACGATCCGTCCTTGCTGACATCTTGCGTGTCTTGAGGCCGTGCGATTTACGCCGAGGGGACGGTGGATGCCGTTCTTTTCCTCGCGCGGCACATCGAACAGGGGACGCCGAAGAAGGTGTTCGACATGATCGACGTGTTAGAGGCAGGCTCCATGCGTTAGTGCAGTTTTCGGGATACTGTTTTCTGTTGCCCCGTTTCTAGTCGAAAGATCTTCAACCGCCGACAGACTTCACCTGCTTGATTCATTCATTAACGCAACCCGAATTCCAATTCCTAAGATCGCCAATGCTGTAAGCCCAGGGCCCACTCTGGCTATTATCCCGCCGATCGACGATGGCTGCGCTGGGCGAAGAGTGTGAAGGGAACCTACACCGCGAAGGTTGTCGCGTCTCGGCAGGAGTGTGCCGCACCCATAACGAGAGAAAGGACAATCAATGCTCCCGCCTGGTGAGCCGAACCCAACCAGGTGGGTACGTGGTTGAGCAGCGTGAAGATTCCGAGGGTGCCTTGGACCAGAACGGCGCCGAACAGCTCTGCGGCCATCCACCTCTCAGATGGGCATCGTACAGGGAGTGGCACCTATGAGGTACTGTCTTGAAATGGGATGCAGCTCCATGCTGCGCGATTTGAGAAAGAGAGCCACACTGCTAGCGCCGGTTGCCAGAGCCAACACCCTGGTGCGAAGGACGCGATCTCTGCGTCTGGGCGGCATTCGGTCGCGGACCTGTGGTGCAGCTGAACGGAGGCTGTGTTCTCAAAGAGATGCTCTCTGGAGAAGACCCTCCGAGCGAAGTACTCTTCGGGGATCCAGTCCACGCCCATCTTTGGAAACGTGTTGTAGCTCCTTCCCGCGTCGTTGCCCGCGACAAACGCTCCCGAGATCGCCGTGATGCCAACCAGTCCGCCCAAAGGCATCAGCCACGATCTCAGTGGTCGGCTCTCTGGACGCGTCTCGCAGACAGAAGGCTTCTCCCACCGATGCCGTACCGCGTTGGATGACGAGAGAGGCAGATCGGAGGAGAGGACGGGGAGTGCGCAAGGAGAGCGTCGTCCACAGGAGAAAGGAGTAGATCGCGAAGGCGGATGTGAGATGCGCCACCAGACGGTAGGGGCTCACTCGAGGAACAGCCGTTTCGTTCCGCGGCTCTTCCAGTCCACTCTTCACCATCCACCAGCCCACGAGGCCCTGTGCGCCTCCCATCAGGAGCAGCAGGGCGATGCGTTGCCCCAGTGCAGGAGTGATGGCTCTCTTCGCCGCGAAGTAGAGTGCGGGTAGCCCTGGAAGGCAATTCGGCAACGTCTCGTGCACGGAACGTACCGAAGATCGCTCCGAGACATCTGCCCCACATTCGGTGAGCGTACTCCATCCAGTAGATGAACTTGAATTCCTCCAACGAGATGCTTCGATTGACTTTGTGAAACTCTGGACTCTGTCTGTATTTTTCGAACTCCGTCTCCCAGTCCGATGCCGTCAGCGGTGGACGTTCGCCTGTTCCATTCGGGCGACGATCGATCGAGAGATGCGGCCAAACGTCGGTCGCCCAACCTGTGAATTTCCAGTCTGTCATGGACAAGCCCGAACGCGTGAGACGTGTGACGCCGCCCAGTATGATCAACGTCGCCACGCCGAATGTGCTGGCACCGAACCAAGCGACGAGACCGGATGCCAGTCGAGGAGAGATCCCATCCGGCAACAACGGGGCAGAACTCTGCACAAAACAGTCACCGTCATTCGATGACGTCTTCAAAGGTGTGAGACGTATGGTCTTTGGCAGGACTGTCCAGGAGAGAAGACGGATCTGCCTCTCCCTGGAAATGGCCCTCGTCGAAACAACGACTTGTTTGCTTCTGTCACTTCGCCGAAGAACAGACCCCGCGCATTCGGAGCGCGACAAGTGAGAGCCATCCATCGCTGCCAACCAGATCAGCGTTTTTCCGAAAGCGATCCCAATCCTGCCCCCGCACCTGAAGGTTTGTTGTCGAGACGGAGCCTTTTAAAGACGGCGAGGGCGTTGGTCGAATGGCCCCTCTCCACGTTGTCCACGCATCGAGCACTCGGGGCAGTTGTCGTCGCAACATCGTCTACGGTCAATCGTACACCTTCTGTCGCGTTGGTTGAAGTCCAAGAACGCGAGGCATTGCTCGGCAGATAACAGACCAGTTTTCCTGGGTACCGCGTTCCTTGAGGGATCCGTTAGGCGTGGCGATCTCTGAGACTCGTTCACATGAAAACTAAGCTTTCAGTAGTTCAAGTAAAACGTGTAAAACGCTCCGAACGAAGGCGCCAGAGTTACCTCCTTCGAAAGAGTGTGTGTTGCGGTCTTCGCTCACAGAACGGCGACGTCAAAGTTTCTGTAGAGCCAGTCTCTGCGTGAGCATACTGCGGTGTTGTTTGCATAGTCTGGAATAAAGTATCGTAATAGGACTTCTACGGCAGACCGTGCGTGCGCCGCATCGCCGGAAGCCCTATTCGTTTATGCGATGCTGTTTTACTCGTCCTTGTCGTTCCAATCAAGGCCAAGCGGAAATCACATGCAGGACAAGGATCGCCCAGAGGACACGTCCGACGTGAGAGCCGTCCGTCTAGTGAAGAGTCCCGTTCGCGACATGCACAATTCCTTGTTCCCACAGAACCGCGCTCAACTCCAGTTTCTCCGCGTCTGATGCAAGGCGCAGATCTCGAATGCAGACGCCTGATGGACCACCGCCGAAGATCTGTTCCAAGGCTTCTTTCTTGCCGATGTCAAACACCACCGAACCATCCTCCTCTGTCTCGTCTAGAATCCAAACTTCAGCCTTCGTCCATTTACGCCATTTTCTCGCCTTCGTGGTTGTCTGGCTCTTCCCCGGCCGATGACGCTTCATCGACCTGCATGGTATCGGATGGTATCAAGGCTTCCACTTCCGGATAGACCATCATATGGGATTGGGGATCGTTGGCAAAACAAGTGAGCACTTGGATCATACCGTCCTCCACAGAACCGTCGTCTGCCAATACAGGCATCAGACGACAGTGACTGCTCCCTGTCAAGAGAAGGTTGTCTTCGAGCGTCGGATACTGATCTGCAATCGTTCCCCTAGTGAAATGTGACCGGATTGCAAACGGCATGCCTTGTTTGGGGAGATCCTCGTCTTTTGGTGCCATGCGCGAAGTGATGAATCCGTAAGCCATCGTATCCACTGTCCGTTTCAGGATCTCCGTGTTTTTCTCGACTGAATCGGCTAGATCTCTGAGTCGCTTTGCCAGTTCACGAGCAGCTGTGCGAGAGCTCTTCTGGTCCCCTGTGTAACATCCAGTATGGGACAGGAACCCGAACGGCAGTTCCTCTCTCATCGAGCTCGGCAAACAGACTGGTTCTGATCGTGCCTGCAAAACAGAGTGCGTCATACAAAATAGAGTGAGTGAGAGGTCTGTACAACCGACCATCAATGTCTCCTGCAGCACGGCAGATGTGACATCTCCCCATGTCCACCGTTGATAGGTCGAAAGTGTGAGATGAACTGAATCAGATCCCTGCGCCAGCGCTTGGTGCACCGTACCCTTCGGCATGTAGAGAACATCTCCCGGTTCCAATACCACTTCCATTATCGGCTCTCCAATGACCTCCTGAGACAGATCATCGCTCGGGCCATTTGGCAGCACGAAGCCGTCGACGGGGCGATACAGTTTCCATGCTTTCCTCCCTGTGCGAAGCATTACGAAGAATCCATATCGTTCGAGCTCTGGTGCCTTGAGTCTGACAGATGAAAAGTTCAACATCGTCGTGGTGTGGAGCTAGTCCTTGAGTATCCGAAGGGGTGATGTAGGCATTGCATCCGACCAGACATTCCACCTCGGACTCAAGGGACATACAGATCTTCCGGATCTCGGGAACGAATCTTTGCGGCTGAAGAAGCTGCAACGTTGTGCCCGACGTGAAGAGATCTTGAACAGCGGTCCGGTCACAGACCTGAGCGACAGTGAGTGGGAAATCAAATATCTAAAGGACGAGAGACAGGTGCTGTCGGGCGTTCGCGTACGCCATTTTGATAACGCGCTGTCAGAATGTCGACGCCGAAGGCAAGGGGACGATCTTTAGCGTCAAGGATCGCATTAAATGTCTCCGTCGTGAAGAGTCGACGAAACTGCGCCGCCCTCTCCGGTGACGCCTTGAACAGTGACGGACGTCTTCCCCAGATCTCCGACTCGAACTTTTCCGCAGCCTAGAAACACGAAAGCGAATGGCACATCGTCGTACGGGATAGGGCACGAGGGCAAACCTCTGGCCGAATCAGCCAAGAGAGAGTCGTGCGCTGCATGAGCGAAACGTGTTTCAAGATGCAATGTCCGTGACGTCGATGCCGGAAATCTGCCTCATGTCTTCGGCCTCTTGCAGATCTTTTAGCATTCGGACGCTGACGTTCGACATGGATCGCAGGACCTGTTGCTTGGTCTCTGCCAAAAGGCGCAGCTGAGTCTGCATACTCTTCTTCAGTCTGCTGGAAACGAGTTGGACGATGTGAGGAAAGTGTGGCTGCAGTGTCACTTCCGTGCACTTCCTGAGCAAGAGCAGAAGATGGAGACATTTCTTAAGCAGGGCAAGGCGATCGGGTGCATTGATGCACTCAATGCGCTCTCTGTTCCCCGCGACATCGATCAGTTTCATGATAAGCCCCGAACGAACGAACACTTTGTCGCACGGAAGCAGCAGAGGTCGTGCGCACTTATGGTACACGAGCTCGTTGATGCAGGACAACGCATCCAGGAAGATCCTGGCGCCGTGTACTCGGATCTCCAGATTCGAATTGCCGATCCATTTGGGAACTGCTTCTTCGATCGTTTCCACAAGAGAGGGCATCCAATTCTGCTCTTCGCAGTACTCGGCGATCGGCGGATTCTGATGAACGCAGAGAGACAGAAAGTAGAAAGTGTCCTGCTCGCACTGTAAGAGGATCAGTGTCCTCTCCGCACGAGGAGCGTTCGTCAGGTGCGAAGGAGTGGAGCTCGGCAATTGTGATCGGCCAGCGCGTTTCGCAATATCCTCTGACACTTTGACTGCTCTCTTGATCCAGCCAGTTTCGAACAGATGCGAGCATTCTGCTCGGAAGATCTGGTAAGCGTTTGAGCAGTGGAGACGGCGAAGAAGGGAGTGGTAAGCGCGAACCACGATGCCCCAGTAAAGGCAGAAGGGCTCGGGACTCCTTTCAAGGGAATACCCATCGAGGTATATCACCAACCGCTGCGCCAGATTGTTCGTCCGTGTCCAGGTGAGAACTTCCATCCCGAAACAGCTGTCGTCTACAGCGATGTAGTGCCAGAGGTTGAGAAAGTGAAGGATCTCTTGTTCGGCAGGGCCTGTCTGCGATCGCGCCTCCACCTGTGCTCCCGCCGTCAGTAGTCTCTCTTTCAACAGATTCTTCGAAATCCGTGGATCTGCCATGCAGTATTCGTAGATTGTTTGGTTGATGCACTGGAGTCGTGTAGCGGAAGGTAACTGGATGGACTGAAACGAGAGACCGGCCAGAATCTCCATGAAGTCCATGCTTTCCAGCAGTGGCAGCAGCTCCGGCTGAAGATCTCGATAGTGGCGTCCGTGAAGGAGCAGGCACAGTAGTCTCAGTATAGTTTCCTCTGCTTTTCCTTCACGGCCTTCCGGATGACGAAGGCCGTGGCTCAAACTACATAGCACACAAGCGTGATATTCGTTCGCATCCTCTCTCGCACTCTCCATACTTTCGGCAGAGGACGGTCAAGGCGTCTGACGTCAAGAATCGCGCGGAGATCTCCGTCGACAGACGAAGTCGCTGCTCTCCAGGCAAACTGTGTTCGCAACGGCAATGCTGGCGGGTGTAGATCTGATGTCCTTCAGAGATCTCTACACCCGAAAGGCAGCACAACAATGACGTCAATATCTCCATGCCCAGTCCATAGACCCACAGAGCTGACGATGACGTCATGACGTGCACGAGATCCAAAACCTCTGCCTTTGGTGCACAGTGTAAGAGACACTCGGGGTACCGCATCGCGATGTGTTTCAGGAGTCGGAAGGGACTTCGGAACTCTTCGGAAGGTGGCATCTGAAGCCATCGCTTCCAGTCGGGACAGGAGAAGAGGAATGGGCAACCACAAGGGATGTGGTTCCCGTCTGCGTCCTTGAGCAAGAAAGACGTCATTTCGTCCATACAGGCCTCGACGGTCTCTGCGTTCGTGCAGTCCTCTTCCAAAACCGATCGGACGATTGCGACGAACTTGTCGACGTTGAGTGCATCTTCATTAGCATCGCGCGTCTGTCTGGCGAGGTGATGAATTTCGTCCGCGCTTAGCAACATCGTAGCGATACTTGAGCCGTGAGATGTCGTACAAAGCGTCCCACGAAATGCTCGTCAAATAGTCGTCATGTGATGATCTCTGTCTCTCCACAATCGGTCGATGCTGCCTCGGACTCGTTGTTCATCTAGGTTGTCTGTTAAACAGCATTGAGATCAGGCCGTAAATATGATTTCTGACGAAGTAGAGGCACTACTTCGCACATTGCATCTTGTCTATGAGCCCGTTGAGTTGGTAATTTGCACTTTATGGTGTTGTCGAAAGATCAATGACTAACCTATTCTTACACAGAGTCTATTGTCCGATGCGAAAAGTGATTCGTTGTCTAAGAGCAAACGAAAAGCAGGTAACGTAATAAAAAACCAAAGTGAAGACCATCGACTGACGACTTTGATTCTACGTCACTTCTTAGATCAGTCAATAGAGCTGATATCAGGTCGTCGGAGATGTCACATCAGGAAGAAAGTCGTCGCCGTCACACTGGTCTTCAATCAGCCAGCAACCAAGCCGAATACACCAGTCCGCCGATCCGGCAGTCCATGTACTTCTTGGGCGATTTCTCACGTTTTCACGGCATGGATCCTCAACCTCTTGTAGTCGGCGAGGTAAACGCCGTTTTCATCGACACGCAGAGGCTCCATTTCGACTGCGATCTCCTTGATGACCTAAAAAGACACAATTGTCGTCAGAACCATTATCGGGACAACGATGACCACACCTCTTTGTGCACAGATTCCAGCAATCCTTCGAGCAAGAAGCCTCCGAAGACTTCAAGCCATCCTGTAGGACCAGCAGGACAACGGGTGTCTCTCGCGAACAGTACCGCCTCTTCGATCTTGAAGCCATGCGATTTCAGCAGCTGCACGTATCTCTGTTTCCCAGGAAAGTACCTGTCACGAAATACATGCCTCTCCAATCTCGAAATTACTCGAGAAAGTGGGCCGGACCAAACTTCAGGCAGTTCCTTTCCTCGACGCGCCAAGACAGAGGACGTCGCACTCGTAATCTGCTGAACGTTTCCCTCTCCACAGAACTCGGCGACGAACCTTCCTCCTTCCTTCAGAGCTCTCGCGACATCTGTACCCCCGTCGACACATCGTCGCCAAGATGGTCGATCCCAGAGAGCTTGCTCACTTTCGACGACGCGGTCGGGATCATCGCTCATCCAATGCAGCGCTTCGTTGGAGAATACAGCATCGAACTCGTCCTCGAACGTCATGGCGTATCCGTCCATCACTCTCGCGTCAACGCCCTTCTCTCTTGCCTTCTTCACCATATCTGGACTGATGTCCACACCAACAACCTCACAACCGCGTTGCTGCAGGACGAGAGTCAGCTCGCCCGTACCGCAACCGAGATCCAGAATGCGCTCTCCTGCGCGAAGGACTCTCTGAGAAGTCGCAGCGATAGTTTGGTTCACCAGGAGAAGGGTTGAGCAATTCGACGAGCGCGTCGGCCAGCTGGAAAACGTAGGAGGCTTTCTGTGCGTAGGCGTCGGGGTTCCACGCGTAGGGCTTCCGTTGCATTTTCGACACAAAGCACGTTTCTCTCTCTCTCCGACTTGACCGACAAAAGAACCTTCACTTAACACAGTAGTTCAAATATCTTTGGATTGGGTTGTGTTCGGGACCGAAGGCGCCGCTGAATGGTCTGAACCCGTGGAGGCTGTAAAAGACGATAAGAACCGTGCAGACGCTACAACTGCGACTTTGTACGTCTTTGTATGTACTAACTTGTCGAGGGACGGACGGCTGTTACCTTCGCTGTCACGTCATTTAGACATTTATGCCCGTCTATGTACATCAACGTCGCGATACTTGAACTCGCCTGTATTATAAACTCTGTCTATCGCCGGTTGAGCCTCGCAACGAGAGCGAGTAATGGAAGACCTTACAACTCTGTTCGCATCTAGGTAATATAAGGCTTAGTATCTGTCGAAAGGATCTGGCTGTCACATCGTGACTGTCTAGATTTCCCAGGGTTCTGTCCCCGAAGGGGCGCTCATACCACGTGTTATGTCACCTGTGGCATACAAAGACATGAACGTAAACACGTGTATACCTTTGCTCTGTAAACGTGGAAGCCTTTCTCTGACAGTATCGCCGTTTTGTCTCCGCATGATGATGATGCGATTTACTATGTGGATGAGTCGGCAAATTCCAGAACCAGAGAGAAGAGGCCACTTCAATGCCATGAGATCGCATATTCCTAGACACTAGCGAGACACGCTCTTGACCGCCAGAAAAGGTCGAGACGTTGTCTGCTTCATTTATAATTCACAATTGTTCTTAGCAGCGTATTTCGACGTAACGTCATACCAATCAACGGTGAAGTTCTGCGATCTAAGAACTCCCCCCGACAACAACGAACGGATAGTCTGTCTTGAGACAAAGTCTTTAAAGCGAGAGAAAGGTAAATGTGAACGACAGAAAAAGTCCTCGATAGTTCCACCTAAAATCATACCTCGATCCAACTCAACTGTTAAAATTAGGGTCAGAATCTTCTGACAGCTGTGACGTTTAGTGCGCGAGAGGCTTGTCATGCATGACGATAGCACGAGAAGAGGACTGACGTCATTCTGAGTATTTAGACGGGAACTTTTCTGCTCTATCCGTCTAACTATGTAATTATACATTGCGGACGGAGTTTTCCAGCGCGGTTCGCCATCCGGTCCGGACTCGGCCGTCAGGTCGACTCTCACAACAGCTTCTCTTCGCTTTTACACTGGACAGTCCTTACTGGTTGAAACGCCAGCTGGCTAGGAATCAAAGCATGTGCAGTACCTCTTGAACGCCCTGTACTTTTTACCTCCTGTGGGAAATACTATCCATACACTTCGGCTCTTACGCTTCCGAGGCACTTTACTCCTCGCGTTATGTCTTGTCGGGGACGACGTCGTCAGGTGGAAGCCATGACCGAGAAGTTCGAATTTTCGATGCTGTTCACCGAACACGATGGAAATGCAAAACAGGCCCGGAGGTCGGTTCTCGTCCGGATCAAGTCGCGTGGAGAACAGATTCCCTGGCAGTAGGTATTTTAACTAATGAGGTTTACAATAGGATTCTATAGACGAGAGGTATTGTTAGGACGTGAGATGGACATCGGATTCTAGGAGTGTCTAGTCACCTCAACGATGTACTTGATATGACTGGTTGTGTATAGAAGGAGCCAGATGGGCCTCCTCGTTGTAACAAAGGTTGGCGTGTTCTGGTAATACGATCCTCTACAGTATCTTCTCTGTTTTGCATGTTCTCGTCGTCATCTGCGAAAAGGACCTATCATATCCTTACAGCTTTGATGAGTTGCGATGAGTCGAATCCTGTGGCAGTCACAAGACAAGGTCGGAGACAAGAAGTTAGGTAGGTCGATCAAACACAGAACTATCGTCGTTTTTAAGTGTGCTTTCTTTGGTTCTGTCTATCTGTCATGGTTGATCATCGTCTTGTGTTTGACACGAACGCGAAAAGATGCCTAACGAGTAGGATAAGTACTACGAAGGGTGCCTCGGATCATCGAGGCCGAAAACGCGTGCGCGTGCGCGAGCGCACGAGGCATGATGCCGGTAAAAACATGGACAATCGAAAGGATTGCGTGGTTGACGTAATGGTGACACAATGAGATGATGACGTCTGGGGATTTCGGCTTATTTAAGCCGTAAGTGTTATTGTACGCGTCTTTAATCAAGCTGCTATTGCCACACGATTACACTCGACCAATCTCCCGATCAAATTCACAAGGAGGAAGCGAATGATGCCAAGAAGTTTGGAAAAACAAGCAATCGGAAGCGTCGTGACGCGTTTGTGCTGTTGTTGGAAGCAAGATGCAAATCATGCACCAATATAACAGAAGAGCTCTGTTCGTTCGTCGTAAAGTCATGATGATAACAAGACAGACATAACGATGGTTAAGATCGCCGCGTCGGAGGCTTTTGAAGCGTCTTCCGAAGCTCCGAGTCTTTAGGAGATTGCCGTTTTCCCCGACTGTGACGGTGCAATAAGAGCTTGATACAGACCAATCATACAGGCGTCGTGATTGCTTTTCATTCGTTTTCTCAGTATACGAAGGCAAAGGACAACTTATCGACACCGAATCAAGTGGAATAGATAACGAATCGAAAAAAAATAAGCAGTTACCATGAACGAATATATTCCTTATTGGCGAAGATAGCTGATTTAGCGGTATAAAACTTCTTTACGCATCAGCCTGAATGAAACTTTTACATCAACTGTTGCCACACGGATTACCCGGTCCTATATTGTTACTGCCATTTTTGCGATCTTTGTGTAGACTTGTCAGTACAATTCAATCGGGTTGTTTACTTGAAGATATTTCTCGAGTTTGAATGGTAAGTTTCAAGACAACCTTATCCAGCTTTAAAAAGACTTTGTTCGTGTCATATTCGTTACGTTTTCGTTCGTTTGTTCGTTCGTTCGTTCTGTCTCTCGTGAGCGTTCCGTGGTTCGTGAGCGAGCGTTCTGGTCGTTTATGACGTCTGTCTGTCTTGTTGTCCATCGTTTGTGCCGCCCTACTTAGCAAAAGTCGTGTCCCTGCTTCCGTGCTATATGATTCCCTTTTCTATCTTACTTTGTTTATTGCTTCCTGTCAAGAAAGAAGAAAACAAGGCTACAGAAGTAAACGAACATATTTGCCGAGTAAGAAGACTTACTTTATGGGTGTCATTAAAGCTCAACCTTTTCATGAGCGTAGTGATTACAAACTGTATGACAAACAGTATGTAAAGATCAATTCTTGTCATCGATATGCTGTTGAACGTGGGTTCCATTACAAGATCTTTAGAAGAAGATGCAGTAAACGCGTAAGCCTACGGCCCATTGAAGGAACAGACAACTCTGATGCTTTTGTTGAGAAAGAATGATATGGTTTCATTTTTACAGAGACTAACATCATGTTTTTAAACGGTTTTTATTGTGGAACACCGAGAGTTAGATGGATTTAGCGATTTAGACAATGCGTACAGTGGCGATTGTTTTGACGACTTCGTTTAGTATCTTAATCCTGCATGATTCGAGATTTGATTAGTTGTCGATGTTGTAGATGCATAGAGATTTGGCTTATCTAAGAGAGCAACAAGAAGATGATATTTTACGACGTATGTGTAACGCCGTTTTGCATTATCTTTATTTCACATTCGTACGACAAGTGGAAACGAAATAAGAGCGTTGAACAGTCTATGGGTTTGCAATTCGAAAACCGTAGACTTAATGCTCATAAAGGAGACCTCGGTGGGAACAAAGTAATCTTGAGTAAAAATGTGCGACGAAGGTTGGACTTTAAAAACGTCCAACGGAATGATGAAACGTGAACATTAGACGAAGAACGAGACGTTTATGCCGTCGTTTCTAAAACAGTATGAGGAAAAACATCGATGAACTTCGACATTAGTCTGGACAGCCGCTTTAAAAGATCTCAAGAACTCACATTGTCCTTAATACCTAAGACCTAAAGAGCGAAGTTTAAGAGTTAGTAGATCTGATGTCCACACTGAGCAAACTATTTGCGATTCCCAGTCGATGAAGTATGTGTCTAAACACAGTTATTGAAATTGTAATGCAAATTGTCGATCTCAGGATGATCCATACATACGCCATGCAGAGAAAGAAATCTGTCATGCAATGAGAGATCTGGATCAAAAGTCGGTTACAGTCATGGGTAAGTTCGATATTAATACCAGACAGAGTTTTCAGCATTAGAGTTTGCTTATGATAAGAGCACTGAACTTGGTAAACGTCCGCTGTTTGTTAAAGCCTGTAGACGAATTTCGTTTTAAAGATAGATAACGATTCCCACGATGATTGTGTCCTCAGAAGGTTGCGATTTGGTCTTGAGTACCGTTTGCATTCCTCCTAGGCAAGTTAGCTCATGCACGTCTGTCTG
Source organism: Putridiphycobacter sp. (assembly GCA_965230195.1). Lineage (GTDB taxonomy): Bacteria > Bacteroidota > Bacteroidia > Flavobacteriales_D > Crocinitomicaceae > Putridiphycobacter. The sequence continues at coordinate 546,643 of OZ245997.1, read as the reverse complement.
CTTGAAGCTCTAGCTTGCGTGACTGGCTTCATAAGTTTTGAGTCGCTGTTATTGCGAAGTGCAGTTATCGCTTTACATCGTATAGTGAACTGTCGCAGCCAAAAGCCCGTTAACGTTATTTCGCATACAGAACACGTCAACGATTCCAGTGTTGAAGCAGTGCTAGCTAAAGGAAGGAATCAGTAAAGAGAAGAGAGACTCGATTATAGTCATCATCCGCGATTTGTGTTAACGACTACGGGTAGAAAATGGCTTCGTAGACGAATTAGCGAACACGACGTCAAAGACGTCGTTTAATTGTCACGTCACCGTTCCGTCTGAAGTGAAGCGACGCTAATTGTGCCTTCCTATGCGCCGTCGCTGTAGAGAAAGCGGTCACTATCGTAGCCGTGATCACAGATCTCCCATTCTTTCCTGGCGCCTCTTTATCGCGAATTCGATTGGCGATAACGGATACACCCTTCCTGCAATGAAGATCCCACTGTGTGTCCTACTCTACATCTGGATCGCCTGCGGTACCCGAGAACCGACAGGCCTTTGAATCAAATGTCGATTCTGAAGCACAGCGAGACAAACGGTGAGCGAACAGAAGCGCACATGCTTGGATGCCTTCCCATTTGATAGACGAAGTTGCGACGACGTCCTAAATGTCATCCGAGGCACGTTCCTCCACAGATCTCTTTCTTGTTTGTAGATAACGCAAGGCAGTTCTGACCGTCTTGAGTGCGAGATCGAAACGGACCTTTCAGAGCTAAAGGAGAGCATGACGCCGGACTTCTGTCTGAGAAGCTTGCATTCTCTATCGACGTTTTTTATCGAGAATGATGCAATCGATGGGACCGCCTTCATGCATGGTTCTGAAATGGCGAACGGCGTTGACACCTTCGCATTGAAGGCAGAGGGGTAAAAAGCGATGCCACTGCTTTCTGCAACGGATAACAGAGTACGAAGACAGTGACAATGCTCTGACAGGCGCGCTCTATTACGAGTACTAGGAGAGGTGCCGTGCATCAGCAGCATCTTCGACGGATGCTTTCGATCGATCATGCTTCACGATTGCACAGTGGGAGAGCTTTTTTCGATTTTATGCACCGTGTGCGGTACACCCTTTAGGCAACGCTAGCGCCGTAAGCAGAGGAGAGGAGTAGTCTTTGCAGCAGACATGTTACGAATGGTGGGTGGTGTGTCGTTGATCACAGACGACAGCAATCGAAGACATTAGGAACCGATGATATTGCAAGCATTTCTGCCCTTCACACTTTCCTTTCCGACCTGAAACCCCCATGTCACTCAAGAGAGGGGCACTGTCTGCCTCGATTTACAAGACGAAAGACGGCATCCACACAATACTTGCACCACTGTATCGTTGCATGTATCTACAGCAGCATCGAAACTAGACGTGTCTATACATGCCTCAAACGATCTGTTAGATGGTGAGTGACAACATGACACAAAAACCTAATTGGAACAAGATGAAGCCGAAATGGACGAGGCGTGTATGATGGATTGCTTCAAGACAGAGCAATCTGAGGTTTAAAAGGCAAGGGGACAAAACAGAGATTTCCAATGTTGCTGGTGGTGTCTTTCGTCGGCAGGATTCGTTTCAATGGCACAGAGGTAGCTTACTTTGTCCATGCCGCGGTTCACTCTGCCTCGTTGGACCGCGAACCGCAGAGGGCTGCCTCGTTGGACCGCGAACCGCAGAGGGCTGCCTCGTTGGACCGCGAACCGCAGAGGGCTGCCTCGTTGGACCGCGAACCGCAGAGGGCTGCCTCGTTGGACCGCGAACCGCAGAGGGCTGCCTCGTTGGACCGCGAACCGCAGAGGGCTGCCTCGTTGGACCGCGAACCGCAGAGGGCTGCCAATGCCTAGATCGTCTAGGCAGTCATCTCGAGGCATGCTCACGCAGAGAATTCGGTACCTTCTAGCTAAACGTGCCCTCGCGAGGCACTGCTGTCTTCATTCTGCAACAGCTCGCAGTCAACGCGTTTGTGTTTCTCGCAGGAGCACGTCAACAAGCCAAGAGACGGTTGTGCGAACATCCTTGTCCTCAGCGGTGATTTGTCGGCGGATGAAGATGTTCTTGTTAATTCACATGATATGCGCCGTTCGAACGGAGCCGCCTGTGTTCGTGCAGCCCCGTCCAGCAGATGAGCGGTCCGACGGTTGCGAAAAAATGAATATAAGCGTGCACAACTCCGTGCTATTCACTTATAACATTTGTCTGCTATCCCCTTCTCCTTAGATTCTTCTTTAGAAGCAGCAAGAAACAAGGCGTAGTGATTGACTTTATACTGCGTAGTGATGAAGGCAGTGTTTTCTCTCGTGATAATTGCGGTATGTCGACCGTGGAGGAAGCTCGTTCTTCTGTGAAAAACGCATGTTCTGTACAGGCGCTGGCCGTTCACGCAAATGGACGTTGTTTCCCCGGGTCATCCAACTGTGGTAAGTGCCGAAGGTTCAAATCTAGTGCTTAGCTGACCCAAAATGTTTGGCAGGTTCTTATGACGCTGCATCGTCATCCAAAGCTACTCGCCATTTGTATCAATATTTCAAGCCGGAGGCGACGACGGATTCAGCTGTAAATACTGCCACGGGAGTGATGGGCGGCGTTTTTCCAGGCTCCGGATTCGCAACCGCCGATGCTGCAGCCGTCTCAAATGCGTTTACCCTTGGCAATGTTGCTGCTGCAGACTCCTTGGGCGGTAGCGATGCTTCGGCGGTCACGGTAGGTGACGTTGCGGCGATTGGAACTGCCGACAGTTTCACTTCCGGATCTGCCACGACTCCCACAGGCTTTGCGGGTACGGTGTCGGTAACTAATACCATTGCTGGAGCCGCATCTGGCCTTGGCGGAGCTGGCAATGCAATCGGTAGCACCGTTTCCGGTTCGGCTGCGGACACTTATGGAGCCATGCCTATCGCGGCTTCCACGACCACCGGCTATGGCGAATCGGCAGCAGCAAACAATGCCGCCTCCGGGACATCTACTGGAGGAGGATCTGCTGGAGTCGCTCAGAACTTCTACGGAGACGCTGCATACGCGCAAACCGGGAGCCAAATCGACACTGCAACTTACGCTCCACCAGGCGGCGCAGCGCAGGCTGCTGGTGGCACCATTTTCAATGCAGCAGCAGGAACAGATCCGCTTGGAAAGTATTCTACTTCTCAAGGTGCTGCCAGCTCTGGATCATCGGCGTCGAACGGCGGCTCGTCCGGAGTAAGTGCCGGAGGAGCTGCAGCATCCGGGAGTCACTAAAGATCCCTTATCTCTCATGATCCCCATTCTAACGGTGGAAGAAATAATGACATCAGCTGTGGTTAACTGGGGGACATTCTTAACTAACTCTGACACCTCAGAAGGCTCGTTCTTCTTTTGCGTGTTTTCTTCTGCTCTGCTTTTTAAGCTGACGTGTTGTTTTGTTTGTTGTACGAAGCAATGTTGTCATCGATCACGTCGATACGATGATGGGGATGATTTTTATGTTGAACATGGTGTTTTTGTCTTTTCATGATGCAGTTATCTGAAACAATGCGTGTCCTCGCTACGTCGCCTTCGCGTGTTCTAAAGCATCACACATTCCCACTGAAAAGGATACAGATATGGAGCTGTGACAATCGGAGAAGATTCCAAATACGACGCTCGCCGATGATCAATAGGTATAGTTCTGCAGCTAATCGTACAACGCTGTTGTCCACTTGCAGTATGCATTATCGACCACGCTTCGGGTATGGGCAGCCACTTGCTTTTCGCTTTTATCGAGATGAAAGCGATTGCGAGTGTTCCTGACGGCATCGCCTCTTTCGAAGCAAGGCAGCCCAGAATGCTTCATGAGAGCGACACATGTAATGATAGGATCTGCTACGGTACGTGCAGCGAGAAAGGCGCGAATGCACATGTCCTCGAAGGTGTGATAGAATTTCGAGTTCCGCATTACACCAGAATCGAGCAGCTGCGTCATTTCGTGGCTCATCTTGAAATCTGCGCTCTCGAATTTCATGTTCCTTCCGGAAGAGATCTCCAAGATGAACCCGAAATCGATGTGCACGAGATGGCCCTCGGAGTCGATGAGGATGTTGCCGTTGTGTCGATCCTTGCGTGCAGCAGAAAACTGGCAATGGCATCGCCTGCTTCGGAAACCATGAAGTTGTGCCGAGCTGCTTCGAATCGTGGCGACCCCGGTGCCTCGAATTCCCTCTGAAAGATCTCGTACAGACCGCCATCCGTCGTCTCACTCAAAGCCAATCGAGATTTGCTGTTCGGCACCACTTCGATGATACCCGTCTCCACAGAAACTCGAGTTGCTCGTCTGATGGAAAAATGCAGGAGGTCATACGTTTCTCATACCCCACCGCAATCGCACCGTAGGGACAGAGAAGCAATCTGGCGTTCTCCACTCGTGCCTGCGACGGCTGCAGCGACCATGATGTTGCCGATATGAATCGCCACGCCGTGGACATCTGCTTTCTGAGTTGCTCGCCATCCGTCGGCCAACGTGGCACAGAGTACTTCAGATGCCACATCACAGAGTTCCAGGATGGGAGATGCATCGCAGCAGCTCTGTTTGACGAATGAATGGCTGACATCCCACTCCAAAGCGACCGTGCACTCCACAGAAGTGGACCCCCTCGAGCGAATAGAGCCCTGTCCTGAACTGGTATAAGGAGTGTCCGTTTTGCCGACCTCTTCCAGGAGATGAATCGATGAGGGCATCAGCATCTGCAAACGACTCGGATTATCGCTCATGGACTCACCGATACTGACACCCGCCGAAACCAACTGCATTGGTTTCTGCAACATATGCTTTGCGCTTCCCTTCCCAAAGACGGTAGACCAAGCGGGTCGCCAGTTTTGCAGCGGCCCGAACAAGATCTCCTGACGGTGCTCTCTGTCTGTTCACGAAAGACATGCCGGATTGTGGTCCCACATCCAGTCTCAGTTTTCTGTCTGGACCCGACTCCAAGATCGGTTTCAGCGCCGACTGTACAGATTCGCAAGCAAACGAGACAATTCGACTAGGGTTCCCACTGAGATGTCCACAAACGGCTGGGCACAGACAATGAGCGCGTTTGGAGTATCGATCGGAAAAGCGGCCGAGACGATCGGAATTGTTATGGCCATAATCTTCTCATCGTCCAGTTGATCGATAAGTCCCTTTGTTGCCATTCCACTCGAAACGAGATCGACAGAGATGTGTGATACCATATACGCATCCGCCTCTAAGTCACACAGCTGTGAGGGTTCCCTGCTGAGGATTAGTGAAGACCTTGTGTGTAAAAGTGGTCATGAGCCACTGCAACAGAGCATAAGCGTGCTTAGGGGGCATCAGGATGTTGTCTTCCAGCTCAGCATCGCGTGCCAGGGCACGTACAAAGAAATATCGTGTGGCCGGTCCCGACGATACCTTTCCTTCAGGATCCACACAGATTTTGATGACATCGTGGACTGTCTGACTGATGTCCTCTACGAACTCCACCGGAAGAGACGACAGCACCATCACCCTGAAGAAAACGTCCATTTCCTTCTCTATCCTCTGCTCGTACAGACTCTTACGCTTTCAGCTTCAGCAGACATTGTGTCACGGCTTTTTGGAAATTGAACGTGTGTTCCGAATGTAGATTGAACACCTTGGGGAGGCTCTTGAAATGGTCCAGAATCAACGGTACCAGATAATCCGCGTGCTAGACACACCATCACCACTGTCATTTCGCTATGATGCGAATGCACCTGTCCATCTGATTCTTCGAGAAAGCTGTAGAGGGTAAGGATGACTTCGTCCGCGATGCTCGGGAAAGAAGAGCCCCCTTTGAGAAGTATCAAGAGTTCGACGCCTTCATCGATGAACTGACCCTCCTGGATGATCAAAGCTGGAAGACACTCAGACTCGTGCGCAATCCAGAACGGCCACAGTAGTGTTGACGACAGACGATGCTGCGGCTTCGATGCGTTGAACAATCGTACGCATTGCAGCTCCGATTACCCGTTCTGCTCTTGTCACACCTTTAAACACCCACTGTCCCTGACAGCAGAGTATCGAACGGATTCAATCGTAAGCCGTGATCGGAATGTCGGTAAGAGAGACGAGCGCCGTTGCTGTGTGTTGTATAATTAAAGAGTATGGAACGGTATGGTCAGGGTTGTTAATAGTCCTCCTCTTCCTCTTCTTCTTGAATCGCCTTTGCCAATTCCTGTTCCTGTGCCAGTCGTTCTTTTCTGGCTTCGGCATCTTCAAGGGGTGGTTTGTGAGCCTCGGGGTCAAATCGCATGGCCTTGACGGCCTGCCACCACACATCTCTCCACGGGATCGATGACGTGACGTCTTCCTCACCTCGTTGTGTATGTCAAGGCAGAAGGCAATTCTGGCATGGAACGCTTTCTGAGGTTCCTGCGTCGAGTAGATGTCGGCCACTTCGATGCTCTGCATGTACTGCTCGTCGTGATTGATGGTGGCATCGATTCCTCCATCCCGAATGGCCTTGGCCACCACGTGCTCCGTATCGTCCTCTGGACCCAGTCCCAGCTTCTGGGCGACATCCTTGAGGGAGATTCTGGAGTAAGCAATGTTGATTCTTCGCAGCCCTGTTCGAAGGACGTTGTGGTGTAAACGGGTAATGAGGTTCTGCGTGTGGTCGGCATGGAAGTTACTGGCGTACTGTTGCGCCACGGCTCTAGACAATTCGTTGGGCGGCAGGCGAAAGCGGCTGAGATCCGACGCACTTGAAGGCGCTGAGGTCGCCGCCGCGGACAGCCTTGGTCACCTGGAAGTAGGGATGCAGTTCGCTGGACATCCCTTTCTGTAAGAAGTCGCTCATGGGCGGGATCTCTCCCAACAAAAGGCTCACTAGAACGACCCATTTGTTTACCATCACTCGAAAACCGTGAGCAGAATTGGGCGCCTAGACGTCACACACGGATTCGATCTTCGTCTGACGCGTCGAACATTTGGTCACACTTTCCGCGCCGCCTGAAGGAGACAGTCCTTTGCGTCGGTATACTCCAGCTGGATCGCACGGATTCTTCCCCAGTAATACAGGTAGCGCGCCACCTGTGCCGTGTTCACCGTGGGCTCCGGTGCCTTGGATCTCAGTTTCTCGGCCTGCCACACATTCCGTCTCACTCTGTCAGCAGCGCCGTGAATCGGCACTTGATCGTAGAGGTTGTAGTGCAGATAGTTCCTGAGCAGAAGATTGAGAAGCGTCTCCTGCGTGATATCGTCGTGCTGCAGCACCGCCGTCTGCAGACGACACAGCAACTGCCTACGCGTGAGCGAGACACACAGAATCAGGTCCGTTGCCTTCTCAGACCGCATCGCTCACGGCCGGATCTCTTTGAGGCGATCGAGCTTCTCGTAGACCAATCCGTAGTAGAAATAGATCTTCGCTCCGACGGCATCGAGCGTGCGGCGATTGTACGAACCGAGTCTCTCGAAGGCCTCGTCCGAGACGCTCTTTGCCTTCTGGATGTTGCCGCTGCCGATCAGGAAGAGCTGTGCCAAGAGATACGAATACATCTCCACCTCCGGCAAAACCTGTCCCTTCCCCTCTCCCGCCATCACTCCGTTGGAATCCAATTCCATCGAATCTTCGGACTGGACATGACAGCAGCCACTTCGCCGTTGTCCTCTGCATCGTGGCTCACCGATGCGAGATGCGAGAGGATCGAACGGCGGCAGCGGTGATTCTCGGGATAGATCTCTTTGACAGAGGCGGTCAGAATGGCGGGGGTCAACTCGTGCTTCAGTGCATTGGTTTCGCGCAGAACCCGACCGACCAAGGCGCGAGTGTCGCGCTCCTTGACAGCTTGACTGAGCAATTCCCTTGCCTGTCTCAGCCGCTGCGCCACGCTTGGCTTCGTCGTCGTCGCGACACCGTCTTTCTCGCCATCCGTCTGCGTCGTCATGTCGTTCGCGAGCTTGCCCATAGCGACCGCGTGTTCGTTCGTTCGGTTGGTACGTGCATCAGCAGTAGACGAACGCCAATGGCGGATGGCACTGCATTCACGATGGTCGAGCTAAAAACGACAAGCACCAGTATCAAGGAACACTATCTCTCCCTGGGCACGTGGCCTTCCAATGACAAGCTCCCCATTGTTTACAGCCGCAACTACAACGTTGCTTTCTACGGCCTCGAGAAATTGAACAGCTTCGACGCATGGAAACTGGACAGGATTTTCCAAGTACTGGTTGAGCACGGACTCGTTCGAGAGGGAGAACAGCCGAGTCCAGTAGGCCCTGTGCCCGACGAAATTCTGGCCGCTGTTCATGAGGCATCGTATCTTCAACAGACGAACACTTCGAAGCTGAGCGTCATTCGTCTGACGGAGCTGCCGGGTCTGATTCTTCTGCCGCAGTTTATGATACAACGTCACATCGTCACACCTCTCAAGTATCAAGTCGCGGGAACCGTTTTGGCCCTAGGAATCGCTTTGGAACGTGGATGGGCGATTCATCTGGGAGGAGGCATGATCCACGGGAGCTATAATCGCGGCGCCGGATGGTGTCCGTACGATGACGTTTCCTGCGCCGTACATTACGCCAGATCACACGTTCCTTCGATTCAACGTGTGATGGTCATCGACTTGGGAGCGCATCAAGGAAACGGCTATCAGAATACCAAACTTCATTTCCAAGACGAGGATCTGTTTATCGTGGATGTCTACAACGAAGTCACGTTTCCTCAAGACCTCAATGCACGCAAGGCTATTAATGTTGGCCGCAGTCTTCCGTGTGGCGCCACGACGGATGCCTATCTTTCTGCCGTCGTCTCCGCCCTCAACACTGCTGCCGTCCAATTCACACCGGATGTCATTCTCTACGTTGCTGGAACGAATGTACTGGAGGAAGATTATAGTGGACAGTTCTGTGTCACCCGAGACGATGTCTATCAGCGAGATCGTCTCGTTTTTCAGTTCGCCCAGACAAAAGGCGTGCCCATTTGTATGTTGGTATCCAGTGGATATGGCAAGACCAATTTCGAAGTGGTGGCTGAATCTGTACGACGTCTTGTGACTGAATTACCATTGTGTTAATCCTTTTTCGCGTTTGTACGTTCGGTCAGGCCTCTTACGATGGCGGAATCGTCTGAACGTGTGCAGAAATTCGTGGAGAATGCAAAGCAGAAGCTTCAGGTCTATCTAGACCGCAGCTCGCGCTACATCGCCTACCGATGGGCCGTCCTCGTGACGCTATGGTGTGCATACTTTATCCGAGTCTACCTCCTGGAAGGTTTCTACATCGTCACCTATGGCCTCGGCATTTTCAATCTCAACCTCCTTCTTGGCTTCCTGTCGCCTCAAATCGATCCAGAGAGCGAAGGAGACGTCCTGCCCACCATCAACAACGACGAATTCAAACCCTTTGTCCGACGACTTCCAGAATTTAAATTCTGGTATGGAATAATGAAAGAGATGAACGTGATGGTCGTCTCGGTAGGTATGCCTGTTTGAAATCGATCCTGATTGGCATGACGATGACGTTCTTTCCCGTATTCGATGTCCCTGTCTTCTGGCCCATTCTCTTGATCTACTGGTTGGTCTTATTCACGGTGACCATGAAACGACAGATCCGAAATATGATAAAGTACAGATACCTTCCCTTTACATGGGGTAAGAAGGTAAGTCTGTTTTCTGCCTTTCCTGTCACACGGTTGATGTGACGGTGCTATGCAGAAGTACAAACAAGCCGGAACGTCTGAAGCATCGAAGTAGAGAAAGCTTATGCAAAGGCATCGAAGTTTAGGACTTCATGTTTGTTATTTTCTTTGATGACGATGTTAAAAACAAGAGCCACGATCAGCGGTAGAACGTGAGCTGTCCGTTTCGGGGGCGATATGTTTCATCAAGCATACAGTCCTGTCGCGCGCGATAGGATGGAGGGGTAGACACTGCGATGGCTTTGATCTCTGTCGAGGAAGATCCATTCGTCGTCTCTTCATCTTAGCGGATGCACAGATTTCCATCCACAAGCCTTTCAGATCCGTACCGTTTGCCCAAAAGCATTTCTGGTAGAAGTGGTCGGGAGATATTGGATCTCCTCCCAGGTAAGATCTGGCGTTTTGTAAGTCTCCAGCTTCTTTGCGCTTTCGTGCTCCAGTATCCACAGAAATACGGCGACCTGGCTCGATCAGAGATGAGTGGCTGCCATGCAATGGGTCGATGGTTTGTACTTGTGCCCGACCAGCCCGTTTTGCTTTCTGAAGCATATCCAGGTCTGTGGCGTCCATGCAGAGCAATTTTTCCGTGACAGCTTTTGACAGACATCCGCATGCTGTCTGAATTCTCTCCGCCATCCATTCATAATACCCGTAGTAAGACAAGAAGACAGAAGTAGCTAAGGTGGCAGGGATCTCTGCTACTTTGGGAGTTCCTGCAGGAACAGCGGTTTTTTCTGTTCCTCCCGAAATCTCAGTCACTCTTTCAATATCGATGTCCGTACGTGGTGAAATGCTGAACGAGCGCCTTCGGGTAATCGACTCAGAATGCACTCGAACTGGATGTCGATGTCATCGTCGTCCTCGGCACACCGATCTTTTTTGCCTGGAATCCGAGCATCTTCTCTATTCTTCTGAAAAAGGCTTACCGCGCTCAAATAGATCGCTGTTTGGATGTTGTCGCCGCCATGTTCCGACGGCGGAATGCGGCGCAGATACCGCACGCCCATCACGAAGCGCATACAGACGACGCCTCGTCCTCCGCATTGCGTTGAATCCAATGCGCACTACGTGCCGTCGGCGGTGCCTTGTCATCGATCCAGCGCGGCGTTGTGTGTAAGGAAAACGAATCGTCGTTTACAGAAAGCGCTCTTCCATTGCAAGCAAGAGATCACTCTACCGTCGAACAGGCGATCTCATGAAAGCCGTCACGTCATGCACAGCTCCTTCCGTCATGACGACGATATCATGCTTCAATAGATCATAGACATTCGTTCTACGAGACGTAAAGATCTTCACTTTCTGAATATTACGACTCGCCAATCGAACGCGTTTCCTACAGAGACGTTGACATGCGAAGAAGTGAGATGCCAACAGGATCGCACCCATCCACTCTTTCCTCTGCACTGTCGATCAGCAACACTGAGATCCTCGGTGCTCCTTCCAACAGCTTCAACAGTTTTTGATAGAACGGTTTCTGACAGACCATACACTCTTAGTCACATATGATCGATCTTTAGAGGGCACTACTGTTCGGTGCTCCTCTGCCTCCAAGGCCTTAACAACCATTAAACGATTTTCCACGGCTTTGGCCTGAAATGCGATGTGAGTTGTTTAACAGCAGAAGGCAATGGTCAGAGCTGCACCGAAAGGGCACACTTTAATCCCAGCCGCCTGAATTTTTTGTTGAGTTTGTGTGCATGAGATCGCGGGACTGGACCATGCGCTTTGCCGCCGCCTCGCCATTGCGGCGCTCGGATGCTTCCTTGTCGTGCTTTGCCGGTCCCTTTCTGCCTCCACGGTTTTCGTCCTCCTCCTCGGACCTCGGCTCTCGTCTTGGCCTTATGCGTTCCTTGTTGCCTCTTGGCTAGGTGCCAACGAACCACCCGGTGCAGAATGTCTCTCCGCACAGGGACATTAAAAACATCGCCTGGCAATTCGATCGTCCCCAACTGCACACCCACATGATCTCACGCATCTCTCATCTGGACGCATGACCCCTGACCTGCTCGCGTGCAAAATTCAGCACCGGAAAGATGACAGAGCTCTTATCCCCTATGCAGCGTGATGGGCATCCGAGGCTTGACGAGGACGGTACCTTGGATGGCATCCTTAGGCCAGCCCTCATAAAACCAGCTCAAGGCTGCTCGAGTTCTCGGTGCAATCAGTTGAATGTATGTCTTCTCTTCGGTAGACCGTGTCGTCTCCTGATTAGGAACGGCGCTCGCTGTTTGCGTTTCTCTCGCGTTCCATGCGATCCAAGAGCCTCTCCTCAGGGAAGGCAGCTGCGCAAGGCAGCGACGTAACATCGCATCGACAATGGCGTTTTCTGCATTCGTATGGCGTCACTGCAGATCGCGTCTCGTCGGATGGGTCGCCACCGCCACTTCCTCCTGCACACGACACCCAGTCTCCGTCGACCGGCCGCCATTGTGGTGTCCTGCCGCTTTGATCTCCACCGATGAGCTAGCTCCGTTTCAAATCGACGCCCGACTCGTGAAACGTTTCCAGGTGCTCTCGAACGTGAGCAGTTTTTCCGAGACCAAGTTGGAAAAGGCAATTCTGGATCTGAAACAGAACGCCACAGCATTGAGCCCGCGTTCGATCGCACAACTGATGCATATGTGCAAAAGCAATAAGGCGTCTTTCCCAGCATCCATATCCTCGTCGCTCATCCAAGCAGTAAAGAAGAAACGCAAGAAGGAGAAAATTGGAGACATCGAGACGGCGACGATCGTGCATTCCTCGGCATGTCTCACACGTTCCTTAAAGATGACGTCCTTTGAGCGATCGACCATGGCCGATGTCTCTTTGCTTCTCACCGAAGATCTGATCGACTCTCAGAGCCTCCAGCACGTGACCGATCGCATCCTGGCAAACGTGATGTATGGACTGGGAGTCATGTTCAAAGCTGAGGACGATGTCTGCGAGCGAGATCCTCGACTGAAGAAATGCATCGTTGCTCTGTCGAAAGAGATCACCCAGGAACATCACCTCATTGCCTTTTCCCAACAAGGACTGGCTAATATCGTCTACGCCTATGGCTGCCTCAAATTCAAATCGGAGTTCGTTTTGTTGCGCCTCAGCCGTGAGATCATTAACAGAATCAGTGGCTTCCAGAGTTCAGAGATCGCTTACATGATCTTGGCTCTCAGCAAGCTGAACTATTTTCAGGAGGATCTCATTGTGACGCTGGGCATCGAGGCCGTCAGTAATCATCATATGCAACGGTTTACCCAACAGGATGTGTGCCATATCATCTTGGGAATGCAGACCATGGCGGCTGGATTGCTTTCGGATGCGAAGGTCCGTCCCATTCTGCAGAAACTCTACCGTGAGGCGTCGAGTACCCAACGTCTCGCCAAATTCAATCTCCATGACGCCAGCACTTTGTTGCATTGTGTTGTCGTTCAGAAAAGAAACAAGGATCTATTGCCCGCCGGGGAGGTGCTCGTACAACGTCTCATGGAGAGAGTGCTGATTTATATGGGCAGAAAGCCACAGCTGACCAAGAATCTGTCCATGATCCTGTACAACTGTGCTAAGCTGAAGCTAAAGAACGACATTTTTCTGAAGAGAATGACATCGTCTATCGTGAAGAACTGTCAGGCGCTCGTTTCTCCGTGGAATATCACCTTACTCCTTTGGTCACTCGCAGAGCTCGATACCCTGCCTTCAGATGTCTTTCTGTCCCTCTGTCGTCGTCTCTGCGATCTGAGACAAGAAGGAGCCCCATTGGCAGACCGCAACTGGGTGCAGCTAACGAGGGCAGCACAGTTTATGGAGGAATCTCGTGAGGCGGCGCGTCTGGAGCCCCGTATCAAGGATCTCCTCGAAGAGGCTCTGTGCTTTGCGAAATCTTCAAACCTTGAATTTACACTTCCACAAAACTTTCGCGAAGATTATCAACAAACGGTTTAACATGGAGTCCCCAACATCGTGTTCTCAACGACGCGCCATTCGCATTTCAGCTCCAGCATCGTGCGGCTCTTTGGTACGCCATCGTGGATAGACATAGACAGAGAACAGGATGATGGCGGATGCGGCGCCGCCGGCAATGAGCAGTCTTTTCGTCCAGAGCCTTCGCATGCGTTGAGATTTCCTGGCCGGTGTTTCCGGAATGCTGTCGATTGTTGGTTTGATAGCTGTCTGGACCAATGTTCGGTAGACATCGTTCAGCTCTCCCTTCTCGACCGAAATCCGCACAGGTGTTTTCATTTTTAGCTCGGCACAGAGTTCACGCACATCGTCTTCCAGTCCCTGAGCCGGCGGCAGATCGGATTTCGTGCAGAGCAGGAGACAAGGCAAATAATCACCACCCGCTTCGGACACTTTCAGCATCAGGTTTCTGGCTTCCACGAAAGAACGGCGATCATTTGCGGCGTAGAGAAACACGGCGACGTCCATCTGTTCAAAGGGAGAGGGCACTGACATCTCCTCTGCTTTGGCAATGAGTGATCGAGCCTTCTCTGGAGACACCTCCATCAGCATGAGTGTTTTCTGAGTTTGCGTCAGGGTAACCATCTCTGCAGCCACGTACTCTTCTTTCTTGTCATCTTTTCCATTCCTCTCGCTGTTCTGCATTTCCCACGGGCCGACCAAAGCTCGAAGAAAAGACGTTTTGCCGCTGCCTTCCTCTCCAAACACCCAGCACTGTACAACAGAACGAGAGGACTGCTCTCTGCGTTCCTGTTTGCGATGCTTGCTCAGCGTGAACATAGAAGAGACCATCTCATTGCTCCATCCCATATAGAGCAGCTGCTTTAGGCAGATCTTCGGGTCCTTCAGCATGGCATAGTGCCACTTGGAAAGAAATCCTTGCAGTGTCATGTGGCCAACGGGCGCCACCGAAACAAAGAGTGTCTCCCAGAGACTGCCAGTCCACATCCGCTCTGGCGATGTCTCTTCCATCTGGGCATGGATCTTGGCCTCCTGCACCGTCTTCGAATCGTTCTCGTCCAACTTCAGAAACCAATCCTTCAAAAACTCAATCGCTTTCTCAGACAACTGCAAGACCTGCAATGGAACAGCTCTTTCCTTGGCACTCTTATGTAGAGGAGGTAGACTTGATCTGGAGCATGATCAAAGGGAACGGCATCGAGGAGCTCGTCGGAGAGCGTCAGTTCATTGGTGTAGCCAAATTTTCGGAGCACTGTCCATGTCGTCTCGTATCGACCTCTCTCCATAAACAGTGCATGTAGAAAAAGGAATCCGGATGCCGTCAATCCTGCCCCGTGCACACCGGACGGCAGTTTCTCCTTGACGGTATCCACAACGCCGATCAGTTCGTCCGGTTGAAGCGGCGAATCAAAACATTTCACCTGTCACATCACTGTCTCACACTTCTCACTTTTGCTCCAAAAGATCAGACTTGGAATTCATTCAATTCATCTTCGTCTAGTCGACTATCGCGATCCCGATCGCACAGCAAAAAGATCCGCCGCAGTGCCTGAGAGCATCGAGGCTTCAGTCTTTGATTGATGGTATCGTACAGCGGAAACTGTGGATGACAGACAGCTTTGAGAGCAAAATGAAAGACTTCTTGGACATATTGCATATTTCTGGCAGAACATTCGATCGCCGTCTCCACTTCTCGGTACTCCTTCAAGAGCTCCTCCAAAAACCGTCTCTGCGTCTCGAACGCTGCCTCATCTGGAGCCAGATCCATTCGGCAGCCGCAAACCACAATGGGCAGATTGGATTTTAGACGGCGGAGTTCTGGAAGCCAGTACGTACGAACATGTCGAATGGAATCCGCCATATCCACGGCGTAACAGAGGAGCACGACATCGGCTCCTTCGACCAAGGCATCGATGCTTTGTCGATTCTCGCTACGGGACGACGTGTCGATCGCCAGCAATGGGATGTTCTCGAAGGTGGGAGGAAGGCGTGTGGGAGGGAGGCAGGCAGGAGGTGAGGGGTCAAAGGATTCAGTTGCGGCGATAATGAGAGATGTCTTGCCAACACCGGGATCCCCAAGCACAACGACACGCGCCGTTTCGTCCAAGAGTTTAGCTAAACTCACAGGACCGTCATACCATCCTTACGAGTGACGCACAGTACCTTGACGCCGTTCGTTTTCCATGACGCGCGAGGAGGAGGACGGGAACGACGATGTTTGCTAGTTAAAGAAACGTCTTGTCATTTGAATGATGTGACAGGACATGGCTCGCTATACGATAGGCTGTTTAATGATGATCACTTTGCCTTGGTTATCGACAAAGACGATATCTGCAGTGCTGGATCCGTGAAGAGGCGGCGGAGGTGGAAGAGAAGAGGCAATAGGATAGACTCCTGGACTTCCACCTTTCACCACAATCGGCGGCCGGATGTAATTGGTCGAGGTATAATGGGCAGGGGGTTGGGCTGGAATGCCTAATAGTGGCAGTTCGCTATCGGAATAGAACGGTGGACCAGTAGGAAGACCGCCGAAGCATTGGGGATCGACATAGTGTGGATGGACGGTCAGTGCTGGCTGCAGTCCTTGTTCAGCAAGACCATGATGATACTCGGTAAGCGGTGGCGGCGGAGGTGGCGGCGGAAACGGAGCATGCAAGACGCTCTGCAATGGATGAGGCATACCCTCAGGGACGCCTACACTTGAGAAGCTATGGAGGAAGTAGCAGATGGGGAGTTAGTTACCAGGAGGTGGGGGCGGTGGGATTAACAACGGGATTCGAGGGGGTGGTGGTTGTGAGGGTGGCAATGGTTTTTCTTCAACGATCTCGCCTTCCTCAATCTCTTCTTCTTCGTTTGCCATCGTCACTTCCGGACATAAGGCAGAAGCGACAGGAAAATGTCCAATCATCTTGGGAGGAGGTGTATATTGATGAGGTGGGATTTTGACAACGGAATGAAGATTTGGTGGCGGCGCCGCCACATGTTTTTTCTGTTCGATCACTTCTCCATCTTCCAAGACCTCACGGGCGGTGCCGCTCTCAGAATCCGTTTCAATCTAGAACAAGCGAAACACGGTGTCAAATACCAGTCAGTCATGGAGGAGTCTCTGTCGGTGGAGATGTATGGAGACAGACGCACAGAGAGTGAACATTGTGTTCAGAAATAAACGAAACTATTCATTACAGTTGAGCTCGACAAGGGCGTTTCTTTCGATAGAGCTTTATTTCTTTAGTGAACGGACCTTGACGGTGGGTATCCCATTTTCTCTGGCAGATCTGTCTTTCCCCTTCTTCTCTGTCTCCAATCCTACGCCCTTCTCCATTCTGAGTCTCTTGTGCATGGCCGCTCCTCCATTTCCAGGCAGCGATGAATTCGACGGTCGTTTGGGACCTTCGGCCATCGATCGCCCTTCGCGGCGGCGTATCGGTCGATGATCGGCAGGAGATGTTCGATCGAGACGATGTCCCCCCTGCTGACTCCTCTTACAGTTTTTCATTTGATGGTGATAGCTGCCGCAGCCGAAGCACTGCTGATTCATGACCGGCCGCTTTTCGGGACGAGACGTGCCAACCGTCGGCAGCTGTGCACAGGTGCGCTGATACAATGGAATGTCAAACATCTGCCGTCACATCAATTGATATCACCCTTTCAGCAGCAACAGATCTCACGTTTTGCACGGACGCGTTGAACAGATGCGGCAGTTTCCATTGCCGATCGTCCAAAACATTCTTCCGCGGGGCAACGTAGACAATACGTGGATGTTCGGAGTCGCTCCGTTCATAGCGATACTTTCCACTGACCAGTACTTCTGTACCCTGTCACATCAGTCACACATCACACCTATCATCATTCTGCATCTCAACAACAGACCTGTCCCATACCAGTCGTCTTTCCAAACGGGGCATGCGTCTCAGCCCATCGGACGAAGGCCTCTTTTATCCTTCGACAGGATTCCCTGCACAGAGGTCCGAGGGTGACGAAGTGGATCTCGTGGGGAGAGAGTGACTTAGTTAAGTTAGCGAAGGTGATTTCGACGGAAGGCGGTTCGAGTGTCCGGGTCGGCTCCGTCACGGTGACCTCTTCACGCGACGGCGTCGGGACAAATGGCGGCACCGTCACCACTTCGTCGCTCACATCGTCGTCGTCGTCGTCCGAAATCACAATCTGTTCCATATCGCTCGTGTATGTATGTACGTTCGCTCGCATTGGACAGGCGCGTTCGTGTGCCTTCGATTTGACCAAGATGTCGGACGGCGAGTACATTCCCGAAGAGGACTTTGAAGAAGTGAATAAAGAAGGAACGCTGTCAGAAGATGACGACGAAGGAACGGTGTCCTACGCGACCCGCGAAGAGGACGCGATGGAAGAGGTAAAAAATGGTATCGAGAGAAGAGACGGAGCGTCGCAGCTGTGCAGGACGAAATCGTGTCGCCGAGTCGAAAAGAGGTGGCAAAGAAAGAGAAGCAGCGCCTACGCGAGATCGAACGCCTGCGTAAGGAGAGACTGGAATCGCTGCGCAAGGAACAGAATTCGACGACTCAGAGGGGCCAGGTGGAAGATGTTATGCTCAATATGTGTGAGAAAGAGTGAGAGATAGGTCTCACGAGATAATAATCGTTTTAAGTACCTCGTCCAGCAAGCCGAGATCTTTCAACACTTTGTCCCAAGCGTGACCCGACCTGAACGTCCCAAGAAGTATGCTAACCGTCATCCGTCACATCAAATGGAGATGTTCTGTGGCCAGGACGCATGGAAGATTGGAAGGGAAGTTCACGGAGGACATGGAAGACAATATCCTGCTGCAAGATGAAGAGGAGGATGGCGAGGCGGCTGGACATCGATTGGGTGTACAACCGTCGTGCATCGTGGGTGGCAAGATGCGCGATTATCAGATGCAAGGACTCAATTGGCTCATCCATCTCTATGACAATGGCATTAACGGTATCCTGGCGGATGAAATGGTCAGCCTGTATGTACGTCGAAAAGTGTGAGACAAAGAGTGAGTAGGGTTTGGGGAAGACGCTGCAAACGATTGCGTTGTTGGGATACCTGCACGAATTCAGAGGCATCCGTGGGCCGCATCTCATCATTGTCCCCAAGTCAACGTTGCACAACTGGATGAACGAGTTCAGAAACTGGTGCCCATCGTTGCGTCCTGTCAAATTTCATGGCAATGAAGAAGAGCGGGTAGCCTCGTGCCCTTCCCGACGCACTCTGTCCATTCTCGGCGTTCGTCTAGACACGTCAATTCCGTGAAGATGTGGTGCCTGGGAGATTTGACGTTTGTGTGACGTCCTATGAGATGGTCATCAAAGAGAAAACGAATTTCAAAAAGTTCCACTGGCGATATGTCGTCATCGACGAGGCGCACAGAATCAAAAACGAGAATTCTCTCCTAGCCAAAGTGATCGATCTCACTCTGCATCACTCTTTTGAGCCGCCTGTGTTTGTGGTATAGGTCGTTCGGACGTTGCGGACAAACTATCGTTTGCTCATCACTGGGACGCCACTACAGAACAATCTCCACGAACTGTGGGCTCTGCTGAACTTCCTTCTGCCAGAGGTCTTTTCTTCCAGCGAGAAATTTGAAGAATGGTTTGCGCTGGGAGAAGGAGGTAAGGAGAAAGAGGCCGAAGTGGTCCAGCAATTGCACAAAGTCCTGCGTCCTTTTCTTCTCCGTCGCGTCAAGAGTGACGTCGAACGCGGTCTGCCGTCGAAGAAAGAGACGATCTTAAAGATCGGGATGTCCGAAATGCAACGCAAGTACTATGCAGCTCTGCTTCAGAAGGATATCGAAGCCATCGGTGGCGGCGCTGAACGATCACGTCTTCTCAACATCGTCATGCAACTACGCAAGTGCTGCAATCATCCATACCTCTTTCAAGGCGCCGAACCCGGTCCTCCTTACACCACAGGCAACGTCCTCCGCACGACGGCCTTCGAGATGAAGGGATGCTGTGTTGTGCAGGGGAGCATCTGATCGAGACATCTGGCAAGATGGTGTTGATCGATAAGCTCCTTCCTAAGCTTCAGGAACGCGGTTCCCGTGTGCTGATCTTCTCCCAGATGACGCGTTTGCTCGACATCTTGGAAGATTACTGCCTCTATCGCGATTTCAGGTACTGCAGGATCGATGGAAATACGTCTGGCGACGATCGTGAGTATGCCATTGATGAGTTCAACCGTGAAGGATCGGAGACGTTCATTTTCTTGCTGTCGACACGTGCTGGAGGTCTCGGAATTAACTTAGCCACAGCTGACATTGTGATTCTCTTTGACAGTGACTGGAACCCGCAAATGGATTTGCAGGCGATGGATCGTGCGCATCGCATCGGCCAGACGAAAGAAGTCCAAGTCTTCCGTCTGTGCATCGAAAACTCGATCGAAGAGAAAGTCATCGAAAAAGCCTACAAGAAACTCAGACTCGATGCCATGGTCATTCAACAAGGGCGTTTGACAGAGAACAGAAATACGAAGGTGAATAAAGATGACTTGCTTAATATGGTGCGGTACGGTGCCGAGCTGGTTTTCTCTTCTGGCGCCGGCAACATCACCGAAGCCGATATCGATTCGATCATCCAGAAGGGAGAGAAAGATACAAAGGAGTTGAACGACAAGATGCAGCAGTTTACGGAGAACGCTGTGAAGTTTACGCTGGATGGTGGATTTTCCCTCTACGATTACAAGGAAGAAGACAATTTGCCGCCGCCGCCAGGAATGGGCCTGAAGGCCATCATCAGCAATAACTGGGTCGATCCACCGAAACGCGAGAGACGACGCGTTCTCAATTACTCAGAGACAGAATATTACAAACAGGCTTTGAAGACAGGCAAGACAGAAAGAGTCTCTGGACCACGTTTGCCCAAGATGCCACATCTCCAAGACTTTCAGTTCTTTGATATCCAGCGCCTGACGGAGCTCTTTGAGAAAGAGAACAATTATGAGCTGTGGAAACATCAGCAGTCGGTCAAAGAAGATGCGACTAAATCTCAAGGCACATCAGAAGATGGCAATTCTGTAAAGCTCGAGCCGGGAGAGGACGAACCGCAGCCCCTGACAGAAGAGGAGACGCAGGAGAAGACGAGTCTCTTGGCAGAGGGCTTCTCCAACTGGAATCGACGCGATTTCAATGCTTTTGTACGTGCCTGTGAGAAATGGGGCCGACATGATTTGTCCAAGATCTGTCTGGAAGTGGAAGGCAAGACAGAGGATGAAGTCAAGAACTACTCCCACGTTTTTTGGGAGCGTTACCAGGAGCTGAATGACTGGGAACGTATTCTCAAGAACATCGAAAAGGGAGAACAGAAAATTCAACGTCATCAAGACATTGCGAGCGCCCTGCACACCAAAGTCAGTCGCTATCGTAACCCTTGGAACGAACTCAAGGTTTGGCACACCATTCCGTACGCGTCCTTCAGACGATGGGTGTTTTAGATACACTATGGAGCGAACAAGGGCAAGGCCTATACAGAAGAGGAGGATCGCTTTATTGTGTGTATGACGAATAGCATTGGCTACGGCAATTGGGATCAGCTAAAGACTGAGATACGAAAGAGCTGGAGATTTCGTTTTGATTGGTTCATCAAGAGCCGTACACCGCAAGAGCTGTCTAGAAGATGCGATACGTTGATCCGTTTGATCGAGAAAGAGAACGAAGAGATCGAGATCGATGAAAAGGCAAAACGCGTCAGCAAGCGAACGGCACCGGCAAAGAGCGGCGAGAGTGGTAATCTGGGCAAGAAGAGAAGGACGACGACAACACCAGCAGGCAACGGCACCTGAGAAAGCCATTCTTTTCGTCTGGCTAAGATGATGTAAAACGATAGAGAATCTCTTATGCAAAAGATAAGGCTCTGGCAAAAGGGGAACCCCACTCCTACTCGACAGCGCCGCCATGTACAGATGTCACATCATATCTTACAGATCTCTACGCGAGAACGCAACAGATAGACTAGACGCTGTAGGATCCGGGTCCAGGGAGGTCCTCTTGCGTGCCGTGGTCACGCTATAAGATAGAGAGTGAGATACCAAGAGGGTGCGTCTAAGGTGGTGCTCACCTTCGAGGAGCCAAATCCCCATCCGGGAGCCGTTCTCTTGTAGGAGAGACGCTGCAATCCCATTCCTGACGGGCACTGTCCCACTCCCGGACCCGGCGAGCATCCGCTACAGCTCTGATTGGCATGCTCTTTCGAGATGAGAACCTAAACCCGAACCGAATCGCTGACGATTTCTAACCGTCGAGCACATGCTTTCTCCAGCTTCTCACGCGTCGCATCGCCGAAACTAAACTGTGGAGATGTCTTCTTATTCGACTGGATCTGCTGACCGCACGCCGTCGGTATTCTGTAATCCTTTCCACCTTCCATTAAGGACAAAGGCACATCCGTTTCCTTGAATCGCTGCGTCGTCCGTGCTCCCCATCCCGGAGCCGAACGCCGCGAAGATACAATCTAGATGCAGACAGATCGCATTCCTTCGGGAGCTTTTCCCTCGAGTGCTCTGCCTGGCGGCCGATGGCAGAAGGAATGCGATAAGAATTCGGTGGAGGGGAGTCAAAGCCATAGTATGTCTTGGACAGGTCATCATCGACGTACATCTACACGGACGCACTTTGCCAGTCCCTGGACAGCTACGGCAGAGAGAGCACTTTCTGGAGATCTTCGCGCGTCGAGGTACCAAACACGGTTCGCGTTGAAGTCGGTCGCGTCGAATCCGCCTGTCGGCCAAGACTCGTTGAACCTCTATAGTTTCCCGGTCCGGGAGCTAATGCACCACGTTCATTTGGTGATCTGGTAGAATTGCCGAATCCGAAAGCTGGAGAGGAGTTTCTCTCGGAGACTGGCTGGGAACCGATCGATGACTAAAGCAGAGCCAAAACCCATTTGGCTCCAAAAGGAGAACAGATGACGCACGTATGTTTTGTAAACGGCTCCGGGCGAGTTGTTTCCACTCATAGAGCGGGCATGGGCAGGCGAGACATATTGCTAAGGGCACCATAGCATGTGATCAAACCGTAGACGACGCGTTACTTTTGCCGTCGCCTCTCGGAGCGACGTACCGAATCCGACAGAAGGTGCCGTTCGGAGTCTGGAGTGTACTTGAGGACCGAAGGACGATTTGCGACAGCGGCCGGAAAGATGGCTGCTCGAGATCATGAGCAAGGCCTCATCGTCAACCGTTTTCGATTGGACCATGCTGCAAACGAGGCTGGTCGCTTGACGCAAAGAACGCAGGCGGTATCGAAGAGGAAGCAGCACATCCAACGTATACCCTGTCCGCCGCCTGTCTGTTTTGACAGGTCGCTCGGTCCGAGAAAGGCCATGGCTGTGGATTTCGATGCAGCACGGTAGACGTCACATCACTAAAGGAACGGCCTCCTTCTGCTCTACCACCTCGCTCGACGAAAACGCCGCCGTCGAGAACGTTCTTGTGAGACCATAAGCGTCTGTCTTACTAAGAGACGCAACGAACGTCCATAGTTGTCTGTGCGTCATGCAACCGTGACGGGAACAACGCATCTGCTTGCTCAGCGTTGAGCACAGAGTCGTCAGAATCGTCAGGGTAAGGAGCAGATGCCATAGTGCTCGGTGCCTCTGCCTCGACGCCGGTTGCAACAGAGAACAAACTCTGTATGTCTACCACAGACGACATAGCTTACGATGCAGCGTCGCGCTGACTGTGACTGCGTTCAAGGTTCCGTCATCCGGAGCTGAGAACTTGTGGTGAGTTTTCGCCGCGTGGTGACGCGACGGTCCGACGGTTGTTGTTGGTGATCCATCCATCAACCGGCAAACAGCGGTTAGATGCGATAATCGGTCGTTATTTGCTTCGTCGGTGCGAAACTTTTTTGATAATAACCGTGGCCGATTGCGCGGATATCTCTGTTCAAATTCTCAAAAGCATCCGTTCATCGTTTATGCGAGCTCATTCGTAGGTCTTGTCGGGAAATAAGCTTTCTGCTTCTCCTTAGAACGAACGCCGCTCTCTTCTGACAAGTAACGCGTAAACGTGGCGAGGTTTTGAAGTGAGTCGCCGTTGTTTTGTTTGTCTAGGCGCTAGCCACGTGATAACCCTCTCTCTTAATCTTGCTACCGCGCTCGAAATGGCTCCTGCCTTGCCACCTGCCAATTACTCTAACGAGCACCAGGGTCCTCCGCCCAACTACTACATGCCGAGTGGTCCGTTTCCTGTGGACTTCAATCAGGCCGTGCGTTACCCGCCGCATCCGGGGCATATGGAACATGTTCCGGTTCCACCGGTGGTATTTCCTTACGCGTGTCCACCTGGACAAGGTCCGCTGTTTGCGCCTGTGCCGATGCCTCATCCAGGAATGCCGGACGGTTCGATTCCTCGAGCACACTACCCGAACTTCATGCCTGCCATGTCGATGCCGCCGCATATGGCCGTGCCGCGTGGAGTAATGTCACCGGAAGGTTACATGGAAAACGGCAGTGAGTACTTAAATCCACGTGCCAAGGAGTACATGCCGCCTCGCCTCGGAGGCGACGCTGTGAAAGGGGGGCAACGCATGGCACCTCCCAATGCAAAGAAGTACATTAAGGATGATCAGAACAGCGAGTCGAATGGAGGACGTGTTCGCACTCGCAAGCGCCGTACACGTCGCGGCAAAGACAAGCAAGCTGCATTGCAGGAGAACATTCGGAAGACAGTTTATATTTCCGATATTGACCAGCAAATAACCGAAGAGCAGCTGGCGACCGTTTTTTCAGAATGTGGAACAGTGGTCGATTGTCGTGTTTGTGGCGATCCAAACTCGGCCATGCGTTTCGCATTTATTGAGTTTTTGACAGAGGACGACGCAAAAGCAGCATTGAAAAAGAACGGGACTGAACTAGGAATGTCCAGACTCAGAGTATTGCCTTCGAAAACGGCAATTGTACCGGTCAATAAAGAACTCATGCCCAAAAATAAAGAGGAGATGGAACAGTGTAGCAGAACAATTTATGCAACCAACATCGACAAGAAAGTGGACAGAGAGGACGTCAAGCGCTTCTTTGAGGCACTCTGTGGACAAGTTCTCAGACTCAGACTCCTGGGAGACCATGCCCACTCCACCAGAATTGCTTTTGTCGAGTTCAGTCATGCCGAGAGCGCATTGGCGGCGCTCAGCTGCAGTGGCGCTCTCCTGGGAACCATGCCCATCCGTGTCTCTCCCTCCAAGACGCCTGTCCGATTCTCTGCCGCCGACAACGAATGAAGGGATGTACCCCATCACACCACACCACACCATCGTTCTTTCCGTTGTCCCTTCCTTCTCTTTTCATCTATTTTACCAACAAACTCCTAGAGGTGTCTGGATGTTCTCTCACTATCATCAGCATCGTTGTTATTGCTGCCGCCCTTTCGCCCAGCACTGACAGCGATCGATGTGTACACAACCTGTGTGTTATTGTTGGTGTTGTCAAAGATGATCATTTTCAAGTTTGGATGGATGAGGATGGAGGGTCATTGGCTTTATTAAGCACACAGGGACATTCTCGTGTTGTTTGTTGTTGTCGATCTTATGGTTGTTGCGATTGTTTCGTGGGTTGGCCAATCACGTTACTGTTGTTTCTTTTCTCCTGGTCGTTTGGGCGCAGTTCCCCCCATCTCATGTAGTATCAGGAAGGCATTTCTAGAATTGCCGCTATGGAATGTGCGTTGCGAGTTGATATTTCGGTGGAGGTTGTATTGGTGAGCCATCCATCCAGCCAGCCATGTATTGAGAATCAAAAGAAGCTTCATCATACATACTCTATTTCGTTCGACCGTGTGTCCTTATTGGCTCACTCGTATCAACGAGTTGCTTTGGCAATCTCTATTTGATTATTATCCGAGGCATTGTTTTTTGCATTCCAGGTCATTGTGGTAAGGGACATCGGTAGATCGTAGTTTATCTCATTTTATCAGTGTGCGTCATTTCCGGCTAAGTTACATCAGGCAGACAAACAGACAGATCTAACTGCTGCCCCATCTATGTATGTTTGGCAACCACCCATATATCCAAAATAAATGTGGACTGCCCTTCATGTAATCTCATTTTGTGTTTAGACGATGAAACGGCTGAGATGCACGCACGTACATACGCACGTACACGAGGGCGGTGATGATGTGACAGCTCTGTCGGCGGCGATCATGGCAGACACGTACCTTCAAGGACGTCAGGCGAATGGGCAGACCTCCTATGCCCTCCACCCCATTAGCAACTACACGTTCGGCACCAAAGCGCCCAAAGTTGAGAAAGACACGTCTGTCAAGGAACGTCTCGACCGTATGAAGCACAAGTGCGCCAGTGCTCAGTGCATCGGGTGCTATAGCTGCTAAAACACATCCATCTGTGTGGACAGATATGACAAAGAAGGGTCGCGTTTCTCTGCAGAAGGTATCCTGCTTGTACAGGAGCATGGCCATCCTCATGTCTTGCTTCTGCAAATCGGCAATACATTTTTCAAGCTGCCCGGCGGCCGACTGCGCCCAGGCGAAGATGGTAGAGACATCGATGCCGATCGACCATCGCCACGTTCCTTTGCTTTCACAGAGATCAGTGGCCTGAAAAGAAAACTGACGAATAATCTCTCGCCTTCCAATGCGGCTCTGGGGCCTCAGTGGGAGGTGGGCGAATGTGTGGGGATCTATTGGAGGCCAAACTTCGAGACGATTCTCTATCCATACCTCCCACCACATGTCACGCGGCCCAAAGAGTGCAAGAAGCTCTTCTTGGCACCCTTGCCCGAGAAATGCTATTTCTCTGTAATGTATGGCCTAGTGGGGGCAGTGTGTGAGGCGTGTGGTATCCAGGTGCCAAAGAATCTGCGTCTGTTGGCAGTGCCTCTGTTTGAGCTCTATGATAATGTCCAACGCTATGGACCCATTATCTCAGCCATCCCTCAAATGCTCTCACGCTTTCGGCTGAATTTTGCAGGAGAGCGCGAAGACATTGCACGTTCTCTCACTTCTGCCCCGATGTCGATCTCCACCGAAGACCAGCAACAGACACAGGCATCTTAACACAACCAACACGCAGGAAGCGTAAAACGGGAGAAACAAACGGACAATGTTCTCTTCTATATGTGATCGTCTGTCAGTCCATCTAACCCAATCGCATTCCTTTCAGGGGCGAAGTAATCGACACAGATGGTGTCCTCTCCTGGCCACTCCTTCGTTTCAACACTTGTGTACTGCAATGTACGGCACCGTACATCGAGGTAATAGAGGAGAACTTAATCGCCTGCCATAGCCGTGATCCATACCGAGGCATTTGGCAGAGAAGGGGCAAACCTCGACGCGTCCATGAAAGAACGGAGAGCGGACCATTTTCCGGCTAGCCTCCGCATCGGCAGAGAGAATCGTCCCGTTGCCAAGGTTCAGTACATTGCAGGCGTACCGTAGCTGTTCTTCTCGGCTCACCGGAATAATCTGATACCCTTTGCTCTGAACATAGGCACTGAATTCGATGTCTTGTGCCAGACAGTGATAGCGACGGGTGATCGGATCCAGTTTGTATTCGTCGACGAGGCGATGGATCGGAGAGGAGGTCTGCATAACATCCTCCAGCATCAGACAACTGTCAAAGCCCGTGATATTGAAGACGCAATCGAGATGCATGCGATCTTGACTCTGATCCCGACAGTCCTTAACGACTGCCACGTACTGCGTTCCCAACCAGTCACGATCCATCAGTTGCTGACAGGCAGCAAAATTGGAACGCAGACCGACGCCAATGAAACACAGTTCTAATCCAGCAGGGAAAAAATCGCCGCCTTCTAAGTAACCGGGCTTCTCGATAGCGCCCAGAATGCCGATTCCTGAAAAAGAGTGAGAAAAGGCGGCGGTGGCGGCGGCGTACTTAATTTCTTAAAGCAGTAGGAAAGCAGCTTGACTTCGGGTGCGCGCTGTGTCGAGTGCAATCGGCCCATGACAATACCTTTGGCCGTCGTAATCTGCTGATCTCTTGTGTAGATCAGGTTGGACAGAGGCTTGTACTCGTATCTTGGCTCCAGTCCTGTATTCCTCTCCGTCGGCGTGAGCTGCACCCTCGGCTGCACCATCAACACATCGATCAGCTGATCCAGCGACATCTTCTGCAATACCTACACAGCGTCGAGCCGCCAGTCCATGGGGCACAGCATAAAGTACTGACTGTTCTCTTGTAGGCATCGCTCAATGAGTAACGATCGTCATCGCTCAGTGTCGCTGGATCGCAATCGGGATTCAGAACGTAACGAAGGGCGTCCATTGCCAGATCCTCGAGTTCCACTCTGGCATTGATGTACTTGTCTGCCTCGTGTGCCAGAATCCCTCGAACCGTCAGAACTGTACGCGCTTAAGCTGAGTGCGATCGATACAGCCGCTTCCGACATCCTTTACCTTTGATCCCATGCGATCTCAGAATCCTTCTGAACTCGGCGTGCTGTTCTTTGCATGCATCTAAATTGAGAGGCCGCTCATAGAGCGACGCTCTCGGATGCAGACCGCCCATAGCATTCGATGCGCCTTCTGGCTCACTCACCAACACGACCTCCGCAACATCGTTCTCGTGCTCCTGCCAGAACATCACGAACGAGCGGACATCTTTCTCGTCCCTTGCCTGGCAAACGGGTCGCATGTGATCGACCGTTACGACGTGCTCAGCGTCGTTGTCTTCGTCGATTTCGTCGCTCTTTTGCAGAGCGTCTAGGTCTCCGAGTGAGTGTGGCTCCAGTCCTGCGGCGAGCATGAGACGATCGGTGTCCAAAAGAGGAAATCGAGCGATACATGTGAAAATCCATGTCCATTGCCGAGGGGATGTATCATCTTGACGATGGCGGAACGTCCCATTCCTGTAACCCCCGACGGTATTGACAAGTGCCCGACGTTCTGTCCTTCTGCCCAGCGCAAAGAGAGACGTCGCCGTCGCACAATGCTTCCGTCCTCGCGGAACGATAGAAAGAGCAGGGCCACGAAATCCGAACCAGCAGAGACGCTGGACGCACCCGTCGACGTTGTATCCGACTATCGTGACGTCGCGTGCCTCAAAACGTCTCTCGAGAATGTGCAGCGAGATATGATGACGGATCCATCGGACCTCGAACTCGAAGGGAGCCTCCGTGAGGTTATCAAGGAGTGTACTGTGGTGAGACAAGATCTCTCCCAAGGCACTGTGAGCCAAGAGGGCCAAATGTCACATCAACGTACGCCATTTCATGGAGTTAGAAGAGTGAGATGGATGGACTGTACAGGTGAAATACGACGACGATATCCACAGAGACAGCGTACATCCCTGATGCAGAGCTATCGAGAAAAGTCATCTCCGACGAAAAAGAGTGAGAGACGCATCGAGAAATCTCGATCTGGCAAAGGACCCAATGGCCAGGGCAGAAGAAAACTGACAGAGACTGCTGCCGCAAAGAACAGGGAGGCCATTCAGCGAGAAGGTCCACCCCGCTGTCTTCTCTGCTGATGTGACAGGTTGTGTTTTAGTATCTGTGCCTTCTGAGGCGATCGGTGATGAGGACAAGGACGATCGTCCGACAGGGGAAACGAAATCGCCGTCGCTCAAATTGCCCTGCCGTGCGCAGACCACCTCAGCATCACTGAAAGAAATCATTGCTTCATTCCGTCGTGCTCAAGAGGCACCTCCGCCGCCACCTTGTCCACCAGCTTTGCCTCCTCTATCAGAAGAGATCACACCCGAACCTGTTCAGCCACGTGCTATGCAGATGCACAACGAATGGCAACAAGAACAGCGAGAGTCCTTCGTGCAAGACGCTTCCCCTGCGACCAAAGTCTATGTCATGCCAAGTGGATACATCGTACAGAGTGTGCAGATGGTGTTGGAGAAGAAACAGGCAGAGAAGGCAGATGAGAGGATGCCTGCTCTCTATCCTTTCTTTCGACCCGAGCCCTATCGCTGCCGGTCTTCTGGATGCTATCTCCCGCTCAGAGAGGCCCCTGTCGAAGTGTCATGCTCTTTTATGGAGACGGATGTGCGACTGGAGATGATCAAGACGGCACCGAGGAAAGAAGCTTTTCCAGCTGGGGGTGTTCCTGGAGGTATCGATGTGCGAAACTTCCTGATCGAAATGGAAGAGAATGAAAAGAGATTTCGCTTCTTGCCCATTCCTTTGCAGCAGCATTCCCTTTATCCACTCAACAGAGACACTCAGGAATTACTCGCACAGTTAGAACAAAACGTTATACACCATGAGCCTCTATTATCAGGCGAAACAGACGTCACATCAGAAGAAACGCAGCTCAGCAAAACATCGTTAGACCTAGAACAGCGACTGCAAGATTTTTCGAGAAGACTGGAGCAGTTCTGTGAAGCCTAAGTCTTATCCTACAGAAACGGGTGGCAAAGCAGTCTATGTACGATGTCTTACAGCCTGACAGTAAGTAATACTTGTGCCATATACCATCATCCGTTTCAGAAAGTTAAACCGTCTACTGTCGTCTTGAGATCCTCAAGCGTCAGCGTGGCGTCGATTCTGCCAGGAATGGCATCCAGATTTTCGAACGGGGAAATATCTCGATCTTCGGCGCCGCTCTGATTGCATTCATTAAGTTGTTTTTGCAGCGCGCTCATCACTTTGGGCGAGACTTGATCTCTTGAAGATTCCATCAGCCATTCCACCTTTTTCTTGGCGTAGCCATAGTTTCCTACCTCAATGTTCTCGCGGACAGCTTGCATGGTCATAAGTTTTTTATGCTTGTCGTCCAAATGCATTGCCGCTGTGATGCGATCCAGTCGAGCCGCTTCCGATCCAGACAGCGAGGACCGTTCCTTCAGCAATAGAACGGCTGCTAAGTACTGCTTCCCTCGGGGTAGATGCAGGACACCAGGTTTTGAGAACGCCTCAACGGCACCTGCCCAATTGCCTCCCTCCATTTCGCGCACTCCTGTTTCAAAGCTCTCTGTCCCAACAGACGATGTCATCGACGCAAAAGGATCTCCAACACTGACGGGGGAAACTGTCTGCGGCAGAGGACTCGGAGGAGGTTTGGGGGTAAAGGGATCAGATGAGGGCCCCTGTTGCGTGACCGACGGGGAACTCAATTTTACGTCCGGCTGCGATGGGGAGGAAGAAAAGGACGACTGGCTTTCCGATCGATGCATACTTCCTCCACCTTTCATGGCGGCCGCAAATCCACTCGGACCGAGACTGGTTCCCAAACTCAGCCCTCCGAGTTTCAGCTTCTTCGCAGCTTCTCTCAATGCTTCGGCCGAAGTGCCACTGTGGCTGTCTTCTTTCTTCTTGATCTGAATCCTGAACTTCTTTCCAAAACCGGCACTGCCTCCCTGATCAAACTGATAACCACTCGAGGCTTCATCGTCGTCATCATCTGAGCTGAATTTCTCATCGAAGCCGATGTCTGAGAATCCGTGCATCTGTCCTGTTTTCTGTCCTCCATGTGATGCACCCGTCTTAGGGCTGCCCAAGAAATCCAATGAACCCTGCCCTCCAATCTCCAACACTTCGGGCATCGTCGTGGACGCTTCTGTGACAGGTTTAGGAAGCAGCGAGCGTCCAGAGATTCTCTTTGTGATGGTCCGCCGCATGAAATTGCTTCCTTTTGTCTGTTTCGACACGCCCGAGACGTATCCCTTGATATCCGTCGTCTCCAGGGGATCAATCCCTCCGATATCGCCTTCCTTGATCATGCCATTCGGCGTATCTCCCTGCACACTATACATCGGCGGAACGTAGCCGGGAGCCGCAAATGTCCAGGAACTCAGATCCTCGAACAGACCATCGCCCACGTTCTCCTTGATGCTCCCGCTGAGGAAGGCTCGCTTTTTGAGTTGCTCTGCCAATGCCTCGAGTCGTTGCAGTTCAGCACCGTCCAGCTGATTCTTGGCAGTGTCCAGGGTCTCCTGCAGCTTTGTCATATTTCCTGCAATACAGAGAACCACGAGTGCGCGTTCCCATTCGCCTCCGACCGCAAAGAGCTGAGAAGCGAGTTCGTGATCTCCGTGACGCACAGCGCCGAGTCCCACAGCATAGAACCTATTCCACATGAGGCAGCCTTTCGGAATGGGCGATGGATAGTGGACAGAGTTTCGATAATCGTGCATCAGTTCCTCTGCCGCTTCGTTCCAGTTCTTTGCTGCCACGCTGCAGGCCACCTACACGGGTGCTCAAAACACAATGTCCATGTCTGGAGCCATGGCTCACTTTAATCTCCTGGGACTCTTTTGGCCATCTCTGAGCCATGACCCGAGCGACGTCTGCAAAGTCGCTCTGAACCAAAGTCCTTGCGACAGGAGCGGAGACGGTGCTGGCATCAAAGTGCTGCATCACGATCTTCATTTGGTTGCGCGCATGGGCATGGACCCAAGCAGGCGGCATCAATCCAGAACTGGCAAGAGATGCCCATCCCATCAACAGAGCGTATCCAATAATGGCATGCCGCGTTGCCACTTGCCAGGACTGCGATTCTGTCTCCCGACAGAGAAACAGAATGCGATCGGCCAATGCTGCAGCCAGAACAGCACTCCCCGTGGTGGATGGTGCCCCACAGATCATGACGGTGGATCCATCCCAGAGCAACTGATTCACCTCCCCTGTTCGCGTCACGTAAAGCAACGCCGGACCCACCCACAAACAAGACATAGGCGGCGAATACAATCCTGGACTGTTCTGTGGAGGAAACGAGAGCACAGGATAGCCATTGGCCAAGAAGATCATCAGTCTTTGGTTGGTCAGCACAGCAGCCGTGAAGGAATTTGGCAGTTGCTGTGCCTCAGCCTCTTCGGACAGTGTCTGCCATGACACCTGAATGATGATCTCGCCCTCTGATAGCTCACTAAAGGTGCCTCCCTGGATGAACTCGACGGTGTCGCTCTCGCGAAGGGCACGACGTCCTGTCGATTCCGAAATCATGGTGCCCATGGCAATCTCCCGAAATCGATTGACCCAAATGATCACACCGTATCCCAGCTTCACCTGAGCTGTCTCTTCGTCCTCCAGCGTCTCGACCAAGTTGCCCGAGCTGGTGAACTCGGGCGGAGATGGAGGTTTTGGAATCTGCGTAATCGGCGGACCCTGAAAGAGGGCAGGGGTCAGCAGACCTGGAGCCGGCAATGTCAATGACAGCAACGGCGAGTCTTTGCCGGAAACGGACTTCGTTTGAAAGACGTGGACCGTGAAGAGATCCACATCGAGGATACAACAGTGATCCTCCGTAGGGCCGATAAACACACCAGACACGCCTAGAAGCTCATCTGAGGTCGCACAGGCACTTGTAGAGTGAAAAGACGGACCTGGTTTGAACCAGGCAGGCGAAGCGCCCACTTCGTCTTCTCGTTGGATGGTGTATGTCCACTCTTCGATGCCATCAGAGGCGGAATGGATGGAGAAGCTTCGGAAGAAGATGAGCCACGTTCGGTGATGCATCGAGAACGCCATCGTCTCTGCCGTGGCAGGGCCAGATCGTCCACTTGGCGGCTGAAACTCCATGATCTCGTTGGTCGATTTCGATCGGAGACCGTATCCCGAAAGCTTATTCCCAGACATGAAATAACAACGATGCGGAAACTCGAGCTTGTACCTAAGAATCATACCAAGCCTTCAATTGTCGTTCGTTTTGATCTCTTCGCACTCAGATGCGGTCGCCGTGCTGCTCCAGATGGACAACGGCGTGTGCTGCGGGACAACGGATCCAATGTGCGATCCGCCAAGTGGATGGGATGCGTCATTGATGGACCAGAGGATGACATGGGGGCCCATTCCTGTACTGGATGCAGAGGACTGAGCAGCAATGGCGCCCATGACGGAATGCAGTCGGACGGTTCGAATGCGTGGACGGGACACGCCAATGAGCGATCCACTCTGAGCCCATGCCGGAACAGCATCCCACAGTTCCATCCAGGATCCATTCCCTGGACCCGACACGTCACCAATGCCACTGACAGAGGCATTGGAATGCATCACATCGGTCGCCGAGGCACTGAAAGTGACGTTTACTGGAACTAAGCTCAATCCTGTCGTGCCATATGCGAAAGAGTGCTCACGATCGGTGTTATGCCGAACCTGTTGTTTCACTTCCTGCAAATCTGGCACCGATGCAGGTGAGCTTTCCATCAGACATTTCACCAAAGACCAGAAAAACGCGTGCTTCCTGGTAGGACACACTGTTGCGTCAGAATGGTGCGTGGCTGGTGGTGCGCTTGCTTTGTGGATGCCGACGCCGCAAATGCGTTTCATTCCTTTCAGAGGTATCTTGTCCACCGGTGCAATATGGCTCCGTCCGTGCGAGGCATAAATGCGGACTTCATCCAAAGCGGCCGCGAGAATCAGAGCTGCTCCTGCGATCAAAGGATGGGGCACGACTTCGAACTGACCCAGATGTCCATAATTCGAATGCGCCGCTTCTGTCATCGACAGATCGTTAACGGAGTGCATTCCTCATATTCTGAGTTACCTCCAACCACATAGAGCTTCTTCATGGACGTCTGTTCCATGGCGTAAGCTTGAATGGTCCCATCCGACAACAGCGCCAGCATCACGTCATCTTCTTCTGGATGTCCAGCAATGCCCATGATACCTGTGGAAGTGAGCTTTGCTGTAAAGGATGTCTTTTGGGATGAGCTGAGCAGCGATCCCTTTGCCATCGGCATCGACGAGAAGGCGACATTGACACGTTGCTGACCAGAGGAGGCAAAGAAGATCACAGGCGATGCGGACTAGCACGCAGAAATGCAGCGCAGGCAGGCAGAGAAAACAGAGGGCCTTACTGGACTCAGTCCCATCAACAGATGCTCCGCCGGACGCGTTTCTTTCTTGAAGGGGATGATGTTTTTGGACCAGGCAGGGCTACCAGGCCTCAGTGTCATGACCGACCAATTCTGCACAAGTCATGTATTGCACGGCATTCCTTAACGCGGACATCCAAACAGCATTACTCGAAAGATCAATACAATCTGATTGCCGTCTCTCGTAAACTGAACAGCAGCCACGACGTTCTGCAGTGGCACGGTGGACATCTTTCCTCCTGAATGGGCATTGTAGAAGGACAGCACCGACCCTGTTCCCTGAACTGTGACCTACAGGCTTCCCTGCACTTCTCTGTCTCCATCGCCACTGTCTTACGACGCAGAGAGTTGGGTCCGTCGGATGAAAACAGAGAAATCCGATGCCTGCTGTCGACCTGTTGTTCGTTGTCACCTGTCCTGTGCTCTTAAGATCCCAAACGCGTTCCTTCTCAATCGACAAGTGCCCTTCAATGCCATGCTCATCCATAGAAGACACCGAGACGCGCAGAAAGATGATATCGTTGATGGATTTAAACAGACAGCATTTATTGATATTAAGTGAGTGCATCAGGCAGCGGGTTGAGTGTTCGTCACAGAAGCAGGTCGTGTCGAGTCCGTCAGAATACAGCTCGCAGTTCAGCTAAAGGCATCGAACAAGAGTCCTTTTCCATCGGCAACACTGGCAAAGAAAGGAGCAAAGACTAATGATTCCACGGCCATGAGTTTCACCAAGATGTTGAGAGATGGACCGGATGTATCTTTGAGGGGGTCTCCTACGGTGTCACCAATCACGGCGGCTTTGTGTGCATCGGATCCCTTTCCGCCGATCTCTCTCGATTGCTCCGTTGCTCCAGCTTCCAAGTACTTCTTGGCGTTGTCCCAAGCGCCGCCTGTGTTGGACATGGAGATAGCCATTTGGACGCCAGAGACGAGGGCGCCGATCAAGACGCCTGCCAACATGTGTGTTCCCAACAGGACGCCAACAATCACAGGGGTCAACATGACGAGAGCGCCAGGAGCAATCATCTCTCTGAGAGAAGCTTGTGTCGAAATCATGACGCAGCTGCGATAGTCTGGTTTGACGCTGCCTTCACGGACGCCGTTGTTACGGAACTGTCGACGGACTTCATTCACCATCGCCAGCGCTGCTTTGCCAACAGATTTCATTGTCATGGCACTGAACCAGTAAGGAAGCATAGCGCCGATTAACAGACCAGCAAACACCTAAACCATACAATCCTGCTGAATCGGCTGAGCGATGGTCCAAACGCAGACTTTGGGGTCAAGAATGGAGGCATCTTGGATGAGGATCTTGGCACGAGTGACATAGGCTCCGAAGAGTGCGAGAGATACCAGCGCAGCAGATCCGATGGCGAATCCTTTTCCAATGGCGGCGGTTGTGTTACCGGCCGAGTCTAAAGCGTCGGTTCTTTCGCGGATCTCTGGTCCCATGCCGCTCATTTCTGCAATGCCTCCTGCATTGTCCGAGATTGGACCGTACGCATCGATGGCCAAGCCCGTCGAAAGGGTTGTCAGCATTCCGAGAGCGGCACAAGCAATGCCAAACATTCCAGCCAGTTTAAAACTGGTGTAGATACCAGCAGCGATGACGAAGCAGGGAATGATGCAGGACTTGTAACCCAGAGCCAGTCCAAAGATCACATTCGTCGCGGCTCCTGTGCGGCAGGAATGTGCAACGTCTCTCACTGGACTGAATCGATGACTGGTGAAATACTCGGTCACCACTCCAATAACCAACCCACCCCATAAGCCAGACGCAACACAGATAAACATATGCCAGTTCTTGACATCCAGATCTTCTGTCTCGTCCATTGGATCTGGAATGTTAAATTTCTTTGGAAGCGCCATAATAGAAACGAGATATGCCACCTGCATCACACCCACCGTGAGATTCGACAGCAAAGCAGGTGACGGTTATACAGGAGTCATGATCGCTGTCGAAAGAATGAGCTGGATCTTGAGTGTTCGTTCTATCTGACTGATTTCTCTTGCCGGAAAGAAGTCGGTTGCAAACAAAGTGGTAAGGATACAGACAAAGATGCCAAAGGCAGAGATGAGTAAGGGATACAACATTGCCTGCCATTCTTGATCCTCACTCTCTTTAGCGTAGGATGAGAGAGAGGACACGACCAAAGCAGCACAGGTGGATTCGGCGAAAGAGCCAAAGAGATCGGCTCCCATTCCAGCCACATCGCCCACCATGTCGCCCACATTGTCGGCAATGACGGCGGGATTTCGGGCATCGTCTTCCGGAATGTCCTCTTCTACTTTGCCAGCCAAATCGGCACCAACGTCGGCCGCTTTTGTGTAGATTCCGCCGCCAACACGCGTAAACAATGCAATAGCAGATCCTCCGAGTCCATATCCAGTGATTGCTTCAAACAGGCCTTCCCAGTCCTTGTCTCCGTAGATCTAGTACATCCACACTTGTATGTCATTGTTTTTCAAAAGAGTGAGAGGGTAACCTGCTTGTAGATCAGGATCACGATATAGATCACAAACAGGCCGCATCCAGATAACAGGAATCCCATGACGGCTCCGGAGCGGAAAGCGCACATGAATGCCGGCGCAATGCCTTTACGCGCCTCGACCGCTGTTCGTGCGTTCGCAAACGTCGCGATTTTCATTCCCAAAAATCCCGACAGCACCGACGTTGCGGCCCCCAAAAGGAACGAAATCGTCGAGAAAATTCCATTCCACAACGCAGGCGCTTTTCCGTTTTTCTTTCCCGCGTCGAAAAAATCGTCCCAACCGTCCTCCGAGCTCAACAGGACGAAGACAATCAAACCGAAGACACCCTAGCCGCACACACCGTCATCTTTGCCGCTCGAAGAACCGTCGCCGTTCTGACCATAAAGACGGCAAGATAACGATACTCCGTCATCAAGAAGGAATTGGCCCCTTCGCTGATGGCTTCTTGAATGTCGGTGGCGGCGTTGACCACTTCGTCCTCTCCGCGCTGTTCTTCCTCGAGAAGGTAACTATCGCCGGGTCGAGACCGAACGCTCATTTTGATATTCGCAACGCGTTTCCATAGCCACAAGGCGAAAACGATGCCACAGATGGCGGCGACAGGAACGATAGCGGTAACTCCATCGTCACCCATGATGCAAACAGCGTCGGAAAATCAGTCAACGAAGTGTGCCAAAACCGATTTGTAGTCCACGCGGGACGTCACATCGATCAAGGTAATCACAGCGAACAGGATCAAACGCATTACACAGCACCGAGGCAGGCGAGGAATCTATGGCAGACAACCGTCAGAACGGCAGCAGTCTTGAGTACTTGACAGGATTTGGTCGATCTCTTAGTAGTTATGGAGGGCAAAGAAGACAGAGGAGATCGATGCTGTAGGAAATGAGTTGAAATCGGAGGCACTGCCCGGTGCTCTACCTGAAGGACAGAATAACCCAAAAGTACACACATGATGGGAGGATCGTGTTGATAGACGTCCTGTCTGTGGTGTGTGTCCACCAGACGTGCCCGTTTTCGCTCTATGCCGAGCAGATTTCGGGAACTGCATTTACGGCGCCTAGAACGTAAGGAAGCTGTTTCGAGAGGCAGTTCACATGTGCATTGTGTGATGATGTGACAGGGAGCAGAAGAGAACATGGTTCTATCGCATCGTGCCGTCCGTACAGGATAAGATGATGGTGCCATTGGTCAACAAGCCGTCTCATGTCGTTTCCGATTTCTCTCAATGCTTACCGGATCCGAATCAGCGACGTTGGAGGCCCTTCGAGGTTCCGGATGTCGAATCTGGAGCACAGGATTTCGTCCGAGGCATCTATACTCTTTGTGGATCTGGAAGGTGGGCGGTTACCAACACGTACATACCACAGTGATGTGACGTTTTGGTGTGAGCAGTGTATCTGCCAAGTCAGGATATGCTATTCATATCTATCTGGCGAACACAGACATGACAGATGTATCTTTCGTCAATGCCGATGGCGATTTCCTCCTTGTTCCGCAACAAGGCGCGTCTCACTCATTGCGCTTTTCTAATTTGTGTGAGATGAGAGTGTCTAGGGGGACTGCATGTGACGACAGAGTGCGGCAAAATGGATATTGCACCTGGGGAGATATGCATGATCCCGCGTGGCATGCTCTTCTCTGTCGCCCTTCGCGACACCACGGCGAGAGGCTATCTGTTGGAAGTGTACGAAGGCCACTTCAAACTTCCCGAATTGGGACCCATCGGTGCACTCCGTTTTGATCTTTTTCTGGCTGTGTGCAAAAAACGGTCTCCTCTGCAGGGACGAACGGTTTGGCCAATCCCAGAGATTTTGAACACCCCGTGGCCTGGTATGAAGATCGATCCTGTTCGTTCGAACAGATTACGAAATTCCAGGGCCAATTCTTCGCTTGCATTCGCGACTATTCCCCTTTCGATGTCGTTGCATGGCACGGGAACTATCTCCCGTTCAAGTATCATCTCTCCAGGTTCTCTCCCGTCAATTCCGTCCTCTTCGATCATCCGGATCCCTCGATCTTCACCGTCCTGACTGTTCCTTCCAGCATTCCGGGCCAAGCCGTCGTCGATTTCCTCATCTTTCCTCCCCGTTGGCTCGTGGCAGAAAAGACGTTTCGTCCCCCTTACTTTCACCGTAACTGCATGAATGAGTTTATGGGTGCCATCAAAGGAGACTACGATGCCAAAACAGATTTCGAGCCTGGCTGTTCAAGTCTGCACATCTGCATGACGCCTCACGGCCCTGACAAAGACAGCTACGAAGCCAACATCGCTCCGGAGACGGAGCGTCCTACACGGATTCCCGATTCCGCTTTGGCTTTTATGTTTGAGACAAATGCCGTTCCTTTGTTAACGCCCTTTGCTTTGGAGACAGATTTTGTGGAGAAGAACTACCTCAATGCCTGGAAAGGCTTCGAACGTCGTTTCTCTTCGAAGACCACACATTAGTTCAAGACGCCTTACACTTTTTCTTTGTCCTTTCCCTTTTTGCCATAGTCAATCAGAATTCGCGTCCTGTATCGACTCTTGATGTGTCCTTTGCCGGGAGGCAGCCCAGGATGGCCCTCCTGTTTTCTCTTTGGCAGCTCGAAGTGTTGCTTGTTAGCTTCGATTTGTGTCTCTGGCAGCACCTCCCCCACGAAGTCATAGGCATTAGCTCTCTTGAAAGGGACACCCAGTGGAGGCTCCGGCAGCATCATTCCTCTCCTTAAGTATATTTTTGGCCTGAGCATTGCCCTGAGTCTCAACTTGTCGTAGTACACTAACCGTACTGTCCCTCCGTTTTGTTCGATCGCTTTTTCGGCTCGAATAGAGCACTTGCTCACTTGAAGATGGACACAGTGTTTAAACTGGGCTGTTCCATTGCCCAGCACTTTAACTCCATCTGGAATCTTTTTCCCGATCACGCCCGAATCGCGCAATGTCTTCATGGTAATGATCTCGTCTGTGCGGATCTTCCCACTCTCGATCGATCGACTCAGATGGTCCAGATTCAGAACCGACCAGTTTACGCTGTTCGGATTGGTGAACCCCTTTTTCGGAATCGCCCGACTGAGAGGCGTCTGACCACCTGAAAGAAAAGAGTGAGAGAAGGATCGATCACACTTTGGTGAATATCATATCCCACCTGCAAAGAGTAAACGTGGCTTCGACCCCGATCGTGCATTCTGCCCTTTCTGTCCACGTCCCGACGTCTTGCCGCGTCCAGATCCCCTTCCTCTTCCAACCCTTTTGCGTTTCTTCGTCGCTCCAGGATTGTCACGCAAATTATGGAGCGCCACGAACGACTCTGGCCAGTTTCCCGCATAGAGATTAACCGTCGTCGGCTGCTTTTTGATTGCCGTTGTGAAAAGCCGTATCGATCGTATGGCAGGGAAGGTATACTTGGCGAGAAGAGCGCCAATCGTCATTCTTGCGTGTCAAACACTGGCATCATCCGCGTTCATGATTTGACAGATGCCGTTCGCGCTCATAACCACAAAGACGACGAATACCGACAACGCATTGCCCCTTTTCGTGCGTTGCTGCGCCGCCACTCGATGTCTGTCTCGGTGCCGTCTGTTCGGCTAAGGAGTGGCCATGACATGCCATTATTTGGTCTTGGAACTTGGTAAAAAAATGCCTTGTGATGCATCAACACATAGCAAGCCATGCACAGGAAGTCGACAGCACGTCACGAAGTGGAAGAAGCGGTGAAGGTGGCCATTCAATGTGGGTATCGCCACATCGATTGCGCCAGAATCTATGAAAACGAAAAAGAGGTCGGGAATGCATTGCAATACTGTATGACATACAGTGGGGTAAAACGAGAGGACCTCTTCGTGACATCGAAGCTCTGGTGGGCACCGTGGCATGATAAGAGAGTCTATGGTCTGCGGATGTGGCGATAGGAATACGGATCACGCGGCAGAGGATGTGCGAAAGGCTTGTATTCAAAGCATGCAAGATCTACAACTGGATTATCTGGATCTCTATTTGGTAAGCATAGACAGATGCATCGGCTGAAAAAAAAAACACTTTTGCAAAACAGATGCATTTTCCCGTAACGGGAAGCGTCGGGCCAGTTATGGAGCCGTCTATCAATGAAACGTGGCTCGCTATGGAGAAACTCGTCGAAGAAGTCACATCATAGGAGTCTTTGCCGAACATGTGTGACATAAGTGTGATGCAGGGCCTTGTCCGATCGATCGGCGTCAGCAACTTTAGTGTTAAAAAGATGAAGGAATTGTTGCAGTACTGCACGATCATTCCTGCTGTGACTCAGGTAAGAGACGATCAAAAAGACAAGTGTGAGAAAAAGAGTGAGGATACAGATGGAGCTGCATCCATACCTGCGTCAAGAGGTGGCATTGGCCTACTTTAAAGAAAAAGGCATTCATGTGACGGCCTACTCTCCGTTGGGCTCTCCCGACAGTGCTGCCATCTTTCAGCGCCACCTCGCGCCGGACCTGTTGGGAGATCCCATCGTGAGGGAAGTTGCCGAGAAGCTAGGGAAGAATGTTGGACAGGTACAGACAGAACGCATTCCTTATACCGACCGATCGCTGCATTCGGATGCTCTCTGCCAGATCTTGATTCGTTGGGGATTGCAACGCGACACAAGTGTCCTCGTCAAGAGCGTCAAACCCGAACGCATCAAAGTATGACATTTCCCGCGAGACTATGCATGCATGACTCTTGGACAGAGTAACATCGAATTGTTTGACTGGGAGATTCCGCAAACAGATCATCACAGACTGTCCTCATTGGACATTCAATTCCGCATTCTTCCGTTCAACTTTTTTCTCAATCCAAAAGGGCCGTACAAAACGTTGGGAGACTTGTGGGATGACGCGGAGGAAGATACGAGGCTCGAAAAGTATATTCAGAACATGTACACGATGAACGTCACATCACCCAAGATCGAAATCGCTCCAGGTACTGCAAGACACCACAAGCATCCCGATGTTTATTTCTCTGAGGGGTTCAGGAATTCAGATGCCTCTCTTTGGACTTGGAACGTGGCGCTCTGAGCCTAACGTGATCAAAGATGTCGTGCTGAATGCCATTCGTCTTGGCTACCGTCACATCGACTGTGCGGAAATCTATGGAAATGAGCACGAAGTGGGCGACGCTCTGGAGCAGATCTTCAGAGAAGGCGTCGTCAAGCGTGAAGATCTGTGGATCACATCGAAGCTTTGGAATGCGGATCACGGTCGTGATCGAGTCCTCCCAGCGATCAAGAAAAGCTTAAGCAATTTGAAACTGGACTACTTGGATCTCTACCTGATTCATTGGCCCGTTGCTGGAAACACCGGTGCAGAAGTTCGTCCGTCCATCGAGGTGCACGAACGCATTTGGTCTTGCCTCGTGGAGAGATACATGCTTGCATCTCAGGAAACGTGGCATGCTATGGAAGAGCTTGTGGACTTGGGACTCACAAAATGCATCGGCATCAGTAATTTCTCCGTTCCAAAGATGCAGGGCATTCTGAGATACGCCAAGATAAAACCGGCTGTCTGCCAAGTGTG
Source organism: Putridiphycobacter sp. (assembly GCA_965230195.1). Taxonomy (GTDB): domain Bacteria; phylum Bacteroidota; class Bacteroidia; order Flavobacteriales_D; family Crocinitomicaceae; genus Putridiphycobacter. Next base: position 504,357 of record OZ245997.1, on the reverse strand, counting down.
ACATCCGGAGACACACACTCGAGAAGCTCCTACGGTTGTCGCTTAGGTGGAGATTCATCCCTATTTCAGAAACGATGCGCTGGTTGCATGGTGTCGAGAGAACAGCATTCATGTCACGGCCTATTCGCCACTTGGAGGTTCACCAGAAAGCGAAGAAATCTCCAAAAAAGACCTGCCGAGACTCATGGAGAACAAAGTGGTTGACGAAGTAGCCCAACGCACAGGAAAATCTAAAGGACAGGTAAACAGAGGAGGTCTCTTTCCGGATCAACCGAACGCCATGAATAACAGGTCTTGATTCGTTGGGGTCTGCAGCATGGCACGAGCATCGTCGCCAAGAGTGTGAAGAAAGAACGTATTAAGGTAAGCCGGCGCTATTAAACAGAAAGTCGCCAGAGCGGTTCCGTGTATCAGATGAACCACGATGTGTTTGACTGGAAGCTCTCTTTGGACGATTATGAAGCATTGTCTCGTTTGGAGCCGCAAACGCGTATGCTGGATCCCGTCCTTTTTCTTCGTCCAGATGGACCTTACACCACATCTGAACAGTTGTGGAACGCGTAATGCCCCAGAAGCTGCTTTTTTAGTTTTTTATATTTTTTGATCGTATGGCTCATATTATTGATACCGTTGGTCGAATTCAGCTCCACATGAACATATGAACATTTCATTGTATGTGGACCAGTATTCGTCTCTCGGAAAACGTGTCAAGGATCCTCAATTGTTACGACTTTCACTGTCCTCACACATCTTCTGGCATCCATTAATGGACGGAGCTGTCAAGAAGCACACATGGATCATCATGAAGGACCAGAGTGCGCTTACGTGACGGAGGTTTTCCGTCGAGTGGTGAGGCCTCTATGCCCAGACGCTTCTCCACGTCTCTGACAGCCTCTCTGACTCTCTCAATCAATTTTCGCGAACTGTCCAATGCGTCATCGATCGCTTTGACAGCACTCAGATTCGATGCCACCAATAGCCTCTAGACATCAGGACACCCCTTCAGCAGCACGCACCACGGCAGCTTTAACAGAAAACCTGTGCTTCCAGACCATTAATCTCATCCGTCAGCTTCATAATGGTATCCATCAGCACATCGTACTTCTCCTGACAGGCTTTTGTCGAAGCGACCGAGAAGGAACCCTTCAAAATGTCGATGGTCCTCCATACCATGAGAAAGGGGACGATCGTACGTTTGTATGGAAGGGAATGAGGCCATCCATGACACGTTTGCGGTAAGCTGGGTCCCTCCACTTCTTCTTGATCGCTTCACTGATCTTTCTTCGTTGCTCGAGTGTTTTGGGAATGCCTCTTAATCCTTTTCGTGGCTCTTTCGGCTTGGGTTCTTTGGGTGGCGTTCTTCTCTTCTTTTGAGTGGTTCTGGGGGTTGTCCTTCTTCTCCGTCTCTTTATCCCTCCCTCGCGTTTCTGCATTTCTTTCTTCCACTTCCGTTTCTACATCAGATCCTCTCCTTGGCAGAGGCAGCTGCGCAGACGGGTGATGTACTTTGGCGGATGCTTGTGCCATGGCCACTCTCAGATAGACACGTCTTTCGTATTGCAGTCGAACGTCTCTTCGGTGAATCGCTTCTTTCGTCCTTTGCCGGATCACATTAATCTCCTCTGCGGCGACACACCCGATGTCACTTTTCTATGAGGACAAGTACCTCTCGCTGTTCACCAGGAGACCAACGATGTCCAAGATTCCAAGGGACCTTGCCGACATTTCTCAGTTTAATCTTCATTCGACGATTTCGCTCCTTCTCCGACAGCTCGAGATACTTTTCGGGAATCACATGCCATTCACGTTCCCATCGAAAGTAATGTATATTGGGTCGAAAAGTCACACTCTCTCGCGAGAAGACGCCATTGAGTGGCCCCATGATATACTCAAACTCTCGGATCATCATAATTCCATCCACACGGGACGCCGCAGGTGTCGCTTCAGAGGCGGAAGCGTCTTCGGCCACGACAGAGGGTTGCCCAAAAGACACCATTCCGACGCGGGCGAGGACAGAGGCACAGCGTTTTTTCTGTTTCGACGAAGGAGAAGACGATGCATAAATTCGAACCGTCTGCTCACGTCTCGTTATTCGGTGCGGCCCTCGGCATCGCGTTAGAGCACACGTAGAGGGGCATCTCGTCCAGGCGTTGGTGTTCGGCAGACAACGTTCCCACATCGAAGGTGTCGAGCGATGTGACGGCTCGTCGTGGCCACGGAACGTATCTAGCGTGTTAAGGACGGTGCTTCGTACATGGAGTAATCTGGAAGTGTCCCTATCTTATTGAGAGGCCAATAGATGAAACAGGCACGGCCCAAGATGTTTTCTGCAGGCAAGGGACCCCACAAATGCGAATCGTAGCTGTTGTTTCGGTTGTCTCCCATCACAAAGATCTGAATGATCACACACAGGATCAGATGTGTGAGAGTGAGGCTACAAGAGTGACGTTGCGTGGCGGGACAGTGACTTTGTTCAGTCGGTAGGTTGGTCGTTCTTTCAGGAATGGCTCATCTCGGCGAACACCATTGACAAAAAGCGCCCCGTCTTTGACCTATACTTTGCATGACGTCCATGAAATGTGTGAGAAAAGAGTGAGACTTCTAATGTGTCTCCTTCTAGAGCGACGATGCGTTTGATGAACACATCTTCACCGAAGAGACGTCTGGGCACGACTCCAGGAACCGGACGAAAAATCACCACATCGCCAGGCTGCGGATCTCTAAACCTCATATCATTGTCACGTCACATCATACCAATCCATCATTGTGTGACCTCAGAAATCGATAGGTAATCTTCTCTGCTATGAATCGGTCTCCGATGTTGAAGATCGGATACATGGACAGAGACGGAATAAAACGTGGCTCCGCAATTCCCCTGCACCATATCAACTATGTCTGCCGAATGAACTCGACAGGAAGTCTGAGATACCATCGAATGGCATAGGAGACGCCAAATGCGATGACAATGGTCCAGACATCGCTGCTATTTAACCGGAACGCTTGTGGCCAGATCGAAGGCCAGCCGTCTCCTTCATTTGCATCCGTTTTCTGTTCGGAGACGACTGTCGGAGGCGGAGGGCCATCACCGACAGAAGGACTCTCTCCCGTCTGCATACCGGATCGTGTTTCTTCGTCATCTGGGGACAGAACCTTAATTATTCTCGAATTCTCTCCCTCGTCAAGGCGGTGCCTTTTGTTGAGAAGGCCACACGGAGATTGCCTCGCCGACGCATCAGCGATCTGCCGAATGCCGAATCCACTCGACGGAAACGCCAGCAATGCGTTATGCGCTTCGTCGCCGAGAAAGTAGCCGATGTCTCGGTGCGTTTCCTTGGCGATAGGTGTGGCTTATGCGTCAGACGAGCGGAGCTGTGCATGATGCGAGACGGTAATACGGTACGACAGCGCCGACGTCTTTGTAGATGTCTCGATTTGTAACAACGACGATGTACAGCGATCGGTCGATATATGGCTATCAGCCGGCGCCTCTCTGACGGATACCTCGGAGAGATATCTTAAAATAGGTTCAGGGACAGCGTCTGACCTTTCCGCTTCGAAATTGCCGCAGGTGTCGATTTGGCATTAAACGCAGTTCGATGCCGTGATGACGGAGGGATTTGGCGAACAGATCCCTCGTTACTGAAATCCTCTCATGTTACTTAAAGGTTATGCGCACAGTTAACGAGATCTGCTATGAGAACGGCCTACGGGCTGACTTTGAAGTTCATTCCTACGTGAATAACATGAGCATGATATGCGGAGAAGACAACTGCGAATGGATTCTGAGCTTTTTGAAATGACGCGACCTTTGCGTTTTTCGATACCTTGTCGAGAAAACGAAAAAGGAAACGGCGAAGAGGCACTGAGCTTGTTGGAAAAGATTTACCAGCAGTTGTCCGGTCACGTTCAAAGAGTGATCCATCGAGATGTGGCAAACGACGCGATTACGACGAAGGCTTATAGGTTACAAAGATTGATTTAACGTGTCGTAGGGGACAGCTGTTAGCTTCGCTGTCGTACCATTCGGACAGCTGTCCCCTTCCGGGTCACATCAACGCCTAGGTACTTAATGCGCGTCCCCTATGCACTCTACTCTCTGTAATCCGTGTGTCTGTGGCTGAACACCTCGACGTAACGTTCATTACTTTGGATCTTATATTCGTCAAACGTCATATCAACGCGTCTCCGTGGCAGCTGTACGAAGGTGGACAGCTGTTCACTGACAGGCAGTCGTCATTTATTTCGTGGTATTCCAGAAGCTAATCGACGAGGACGGTTCGCTCTTTCGCATCCGTCGTGTCGTTGTTGTGTGCCGCGACAAGCGTTTTCGTGTTGACTACATTGTGCTTCTTCGCAACGCCGCACAGAAGCTTTGTTGCATTTCTTTCTTGGGTGTTGGAATCTGGTTAATGTGGTCTGCCGCCACTTCCCTCCGACGGACGGTCCTTCGCCAGGGATTCTGGGTTGCATGCTTAGAAACCTACACAGCAGGTTGCATAACGCATACTATGAAGTCCGTGGAAAGCAAATGTATTGCTCCCGAGCTTAGCAGGAAAGTTTCGGGAAAACTTCGCAGTAGAACTTGCGGACGTTCGAAAACAAATGATTACGCGGAATAGAAAACGCAGATAGATACAATTAAGTTTATGTCAGCGCCTCGACGCTCGGGCGCGCAGAAACGCGCTTACGACAAAGGCGTATCGATTAAACGAAGACTGTTAACAACATAATCGTCTGGAATTTAAGCCATTCCGCGGACAGCTGCGCGAAGGTGAACAGCTGTCCAACGACATGTGCCCACCCCCTTTCCGCGTGCGCAGACTCCGAAAGCGACGAAAATAAACGCAGACGCGGCAACCAAAAACTCTACAGGCTGGCCAGGAGTCAAAACACGGCCTCCTTCCGATGCTTCTCCCTCTGCGCGGTTCATCCATCTCGATGCAACCCACAGCTTAGTGGCTCTTACGTCTCTGTTGAGACTACTTCTGGTTCCACGGAACGTCGTTCAATGCGACACCTCTGTGGCGACCATAACAGTGAAAAAAAACAACTACTACTTCTTCCGGCATCACAGCCGATTCATACTTCGTCGGACAACTTCAAAACTTCTCAGGCTTCGGGCTTTCGCATCCAATTCAACTTCATCAGAACATTCATCGTCGTCACCACAGAAGTGTCTTGGGAAAGTCGCCAGTCTTCAAGGACGGAATTTGTAGGACATGTAGCCCTTATCTGCCGTCGTCTAACCACCGGAAGTAGTGAGCCGTAGCATAACCATCCAGGCGCGCTGACCATCGGTCGCGACGGATGCCGGTTCTCAAGCTAACTTCCTCATAACGTTAGGCATGTGGTTATGCGATATGCACTAGGAGTTCGCAGCTGTTAGACACTAAGGTTAGGAACTCCCGAACCACCACGAGTATTTAAGGCCGACATTTCGCCTTGTGATTATTCCTGTTCACATCCAAGAGAATCTGATTGCGTTTCTGTCGTTCGTTGCGCGAGAGAGCCGACTCTTTCTGAACACGTTGTTACATCGATTCCCGACAGTTGGTGGACCTCCGGGGCAACAGTCGAACGTTTTCTATCGTTTTGACTGACCATGCAGATCGAGTCAATTCCCTTTCCACGCTATGATGGACGCAGTGACCCTAGGAGATGGGTCCACAAGATGACCACGCTCTTCCGATTGCAGGAAATCGACGACCTCCCAGGGACGCGCGCTGAAATCGCAATCGCGCTGCTGGATGGACCAGCTGCCGATTGGGCAGAGCTCTATTTTGACGCCGCCGCAAACCTGCATGAGCAGTGGGCGGATTGGAGTCAGGCCTTGACCGACCGGTTCGTACGCGAACAAGACCCGGAGCGTGCGCAGGACCTCGTCCGACATGTGTTCCAGAAGCGCGGGGAAACGCTGGTTGCTTACGCCGAGCGTTTCATGTTGATGTGCACTAGGGCTCGCCCCGCGTTGGACCATGACCGCTATCACAAATATTGGCTGAGGGGGCTGCGCGACGAACGCGCGGCGGAATATGCATTCACAGTACTTGCCGCGTCGGGTTTGGCGCCGACCTTTGACCACGCTTTCCGCTATGCAAAGCGCGCGACGGAAGCGAAAACAAACGTCCGTGGACGGGTGGAGACGGACGAAGAAGAAGATGAACCGGAACTGGAGCTGAGACCCTTGAAACGCGGGGCGACGGTCCGCCGAGGGGACGGAGCCCGTCGACTTGAGAGCTCGAAGCAAAAAACTACAACCATCGTCGCTGAACAACCGGCGGCGGATGACTCCGACGACGAAGAACTCCGCCAACTCCTCGCCGGACTGACCAGCCTACTCGCAAAGAAGCAAGAGAAGCGGCGAGCGAGACGCGCCGAAGGCAACGCGACCCGCTTTGTCGAATCCGTATCCGAGAGCGCAGACAATGCGGATGTCGAAGCAACCGCCAGGATGGCGAATGGGGATGGACCCCCACCCAGTAAGCGACTCCGAGGCGCGTCGGGAAAGAAAGCGCGAAAGCCGCGCAAAAAACCCGAGCTCGACCGAGAATGGGCGGACTACGCTGCCCAAGCATGGGCCATTCCACTGCGATTCCTGAAAGGACGCAGCAAACGAGAAGTGTACTCCCAGGTGATTTTGGCACTAAGGGATGCCTTTGGCTTCACGCCGAAGCCGAAGAAAAAGAAAGCCGAGGAAGACCAGCCCTCCGCGTCGGCACCTCCGCCACAGACCGACGTGGAAATGGAGCAACCCGCGCCAGCATCGCCTCCTCAGCAAACCGCCCTCGCTCAGAGGCGAGGTGCGAATGAGAAGCGCTGCAAGGTGTTCGTGGCGGGGCAGTTCGTTGCCAAAGTGATTGTCGACCCAGGATCGTCCCAGAGTATAATGAACAGTGCTTTCGCCAAACAGCATGGCGTGAAACACGCGACTCCAAGCCGGGGCACCTTGCTGTTGGCCGATGGATCCGTTCAAAAACCCTGGGGACGCACCGACGAGGTGCGCGTCGACGTCGGCGGAGTAGTCGTGCAGCAGACGTTTAGCGTTTTGCCAACAAGGAATTCTTACGATATCCTCCTCGGCACCGACTGGCTGCGCACCGTCCATGGAAGGGCCAACTTCGACGACGGGACTTACACCTTTGGTGTATCGAAGCGCATTGCCGTTGTTCCTAGATGGCGCAAGCTTTACTTCGCCAAGGAGCAACCCCGAACTGTGGAAGACGACGACGACGCTTCCGACGCAAGCAGCGAGTCAGATATGGCAGCCGCTCTGGAGGAGTTGATTGAACAAATGCAAGCCCTCGCCAGCGAGAGTGAAAGTGAGGGTGAAAGCGAGAGCGAAGAAGAATGTTTTCTCGTGCTAAGCGACCAGGTACTGGGAGAACTGCATATTAACCCAAGATTGCAGCCTGAGGTGCTTTCGGGTATCCGCTCCCTCGTTGGCGAATACGTAGATTGCTTTGCGTTGACCTTTGAAGACATGGTCAGAACGCCTCTGATGCAATTTGAAATCGAATTGCGCCAAGGAGAAGTCGCGAAGCGCTGCGGGCGCACGCGACGTTTGGCGCCAAAAGAAACCGAATTCGTGAAAGCCCAGATCGATGAGTTACTCAATGCTGGTCTGATCGTCCCCTGGGAAGAAGCTGCCAGACGATTCGGCTGCCCAAAGCGCAAGGATCGTTGGCTGTCGCCAATAACTATTGCGCCGAAGAAAGACGGTACCTTTCGTTTCTGTTGTGCCTACCAGAGGCTCAACGACGCCACTATTCCCGACAAGTTCGTTTTGCCACGGGCGGACGACTTACTCGATCGCGTCATGGGTCACGCATGGTACTCGGCCCTAGACGGGTTCAGCGGATATTATTCCCTAGGGTTACATCCCGAGTCCGTAATGAAGACGGCTTTCGCTACAAGCTTTGGCGTCTTCTGTTGGCTCGTTCTCCCCTTTGGGGTGACGAACGGTCCCGCTGCCTACTCACGTTTAGTCGAGCAAGTATATGGCGGATTGGATCGAGTCGGCGTCTTCATCGACGACGTCTGTTGTGCACACCAAGACGAGGCCGGCATCGTGGAAGACTTGCGACGCGTGTTCGAACGCTGTCGCGATGGAGGACTCCGTCTGAAGCCGAAGAAGTGTTTCGTCGGCTATCAAGAGGTCGATTTCCTTGGTCATCGGCTGTGCCCCGACGGAATGCGCATGGACGAAATCAAAGTCGAGAAAATATTGAAGATGCCTCCTCCCAAGGACAGAAAACAAATGCAATCCCTCTACGGCATGTTTTCGTACTACCGCCGTTTCCTCAAGAACTTCGCTAGCATAAGTGCGCCGCTGTCGAGCCTCCTGTCGACGCGTCGGGACTTCGAGTGGACTCCCGAGGCCCAAGGGGCACTGGAGGAGTTGAAGAAGCTCCTGGTCGACGGAGCTGTTCTAGCAGCCGTTGACGAGGACCTCCCTTTCCTGGTCGACACGGATGCTAGCGCGTATGGAGTCGGTGCCGTTCTGTCGCAAGAGCAAAATGGCGAGGAGCGACCGATCTACTTCTACTCTCGACTCCTGAAAGACGCTGAGACACGATACTCTACCACGGAGCGAGAGGGACTGGCATTGGTCGTTGGCTTAAAGAAATTCCGCGTCTATGTTCTAGGGCGCAAAGTGGTCGCTCGAACTGACCATGCAGCACTGTCGCACATGCTGCGCAAAACAGACCTAACGGGTCGCATTGCCCGCTGGAAGCTCATCCTCTCCGAGTACGATGTTCATTACGTGACGAGGTCTGGGGAAAGGCACCGCAATGCTGACGGACTGAGTCGCCTGGTCGACGAAGATTTGGCGCCGCGACCAGTCAATAACGAGGGAGAATGCGATGAATGCCCTGTTCTCGTGGCCGAAGAGGTTGCTGCTGCGTTCCAAGCTTGTCCAGAGTATGCAGAAGCCCTCTTGACAGCCAACGAACTAGGCAGTCGTTTCCGGTGGGGTGAGCGCAATCTCTTCTACGAAGACTTAGATGGCCGACGCAGAATTTGCTTGCTACCAAGCCAGGTCCGCGCGGTCATCTCCGAAGAACATTGCGTTGGGCACTTTTCCGCTGAAATAACCCTGCAAAGATTGAGACAACGCTACTGGTTTCCAAGGATGCGCAAACAAGTTCACAATGTCGTGAAGACCTGTCAGACCTGCCAGATGTTTGGCTCAAGACCCCCGATTCGAAGCACCCTCCCCATAGCTGTAGAAGAACCATGGGAGCTGGTTGAGCTGGATACGGTCGTCGGGCTGCCGGCGACACCTCGGAAGGCTGTTGGATTCGTGACAGCGATCGACTGCTTCACGGGCTACGTAATAACTGAGGCATTGACGTCCATGGGAGCAGCGAAGACCCTCAAGTTCCTTGTCAATAAAGTCATTTGCGCTTGGGGCGTGCCGCAGAAGATCCTGACGGACAACGGGACAGAGTTTCGAGGCGTTTTTGGCGAGACAGTGAAGAACCTGAAGATCGAGCACAAATGGTCTACACCACGTTACCCACGTAGCCATGGCAAGGTCGAGAACGTGCAGCGTCTCCTACTCGACCGCCTGAGGAAGTGTCCGAACCCGCGAAGCTGGGATGAAAACCTTCCGGCCGCGACCTTCGCCGTGAACGCGCGTCGAGGCAAGTTCCTGTCACCACTCGAACTTCTTACAGGGGTCGTCCCGAAAAGCCGCACAGAAGTGGATCTGTTGTCCGGCGAACCTAGAGGTAGTGCAGAGCCGCTACAATCCGCCCTCGCCGATCGTCTGACGAACATGGCGCTCTGCCGCGAGCAGTTTCGTGACTCGTCTAAGAAGAGCCGCGAGTCCTGGACCAAGGAGGCTGGTATGCAGCGTATTGATCCCGGAACGGAGGTCCGTGTCTATCGACTTGAAAACCACGGAAAACTCGAGGCGACGTTCGAGAAGGGTGTCGTGACGTGGTGGGGGAATCAAGGAGCTTGCAAGGTGTTAGTGGGTGGCCGCGTGAAGAGAATGCCGCAGTTCTGTGTGAAGCCGTGGATCGCTTCCCAATAAAGTCGTCTTGTGCCCATTGATTCTACCTTTCCCTAGGCAAGGCTGTTTTCCTTTTCGTTGTGTCACTTAAACGTCGGGACGAGACGTGTTAAGTGAGGAGGAGTCATTGTAGGACATGTAGCCCTTATCTGCCGTCGTCTAACCACCGGAAGTAGTGAGCCGTAGCATAACCATCCAGGCGCGCTGACCATCGGTCGCGACGGATGCCGGTTCTCAAGCTAACTTCCTCATAACGTTAGGCATGTGGTTATGCGATATGCACTAGGAGTTCGCAGCTGTTAGACACTAAGGTTAGGAACTCCCGAACCACCACGAGTATTTAAGGCCGACATTTCGCCTTGTGATTATTCCTGTTCACATCCAAGAGAATCTGATTGCGTTTCTGTCGTTCGTTGCGCGAGAGAGCCGACTCTTTCTGAACACGTTGTTACATCGATTCCCGACAGAATTCTATCGCCGGAATCTTCGTAAACTGAGTCTATCTTCACGTTCTTCTAAAGCGCAACAATTGCTTCTTCGGTCGGCGAATTCTCTCAGTCCGAGGAGCGAGGAGGAAAACTACCGCCCATACAGCAACCTCGTGCCTCGTCCGCTCGGCTCCGAAACCATGTCAGCGCCTCGACGCTCGGACGCGCAGAAACGCGCTTACGACGAAGGCGTATCGATTAAACGAAGACTGTTAACAACAGTTTATCATCAAAGTTGTTTCTACATAGGCATCTGTGCTATTTACACCGAAAACGCGAAGATCGCGGCGAAACACAAAAACCTAGCGAAACTTGTTAAAAGGAACGCTCTTCAGATTTTCGCGACAATTTATCTTTCCATCATTCTGTCACATCCGTCTCTGTCACGAGCATCTGTCGCTCACAGCATCCAGCGCCGCCGTTGACTGACTTCTTTCTTTTCTGTTGCCTTGAAGTGGGCATTGACCAAATCATTTGTTGCCAAGTTTTGATTGGCGATGTGACTGCTTAGATTTTCCAGGGTTCTGTCTCCGAAGGGGTAACTTATTTGAGGTTTACGTCATCTAGGGTTCCTTTCCTATGCTCTGCTGTGAGAGGCGGGTGACTCACCTGTCCAATCACCTTTAGCACACAAATATGGGAATGTGAACTCGAAGACACCTTTTGCTCTGTAAACGTAGAAGCCTCCTCTGACACATATCTCTTGTGATGGTGAGGTATTTGTTGAATCATTCCTTCTCTGCCTTTCATGACCATGAAATTATTCACATGGCTATCACTGTCCGTTTTCGTTTTCTTGCCAGACAAAGTCACCTTATGTAAATTGAGATATAAGACTCTTTCGGGAAACAGGGCAAGCGACTTCTGGTTTGGAGAAATTGTCGGTGTCCGTTCTCACGAACGTGAATGCGTTGCTTACAATGGCCGACAATCCCCAAGTCCACAGAAACCTCTTCTTTCTTCTCTTGCGTCTTAGGGAGTCTCTGTCGCAGCATCTCATACAGAGAATCTTTCACTTAGTCTCTCTCGTGGAAACTGATCTCAATTGCTTCCTTCCATTCGATCTAGTCTTTCTCGATTTCCTTCAGTTCAGTGTGTGTTATGCAAACGGTCGTCGTTTGTGAAAAGATTATTGCTCATCGCAAGAATTTTCGCTTCTTTGCCGTTTCATATAACTCGAGGGTTTTCCCAATTCCTGGTGATAGAGACAACAGATCTCTGTCATTGCGACGAAATGTCGTCCGATGGAAGGCAAGACGTGTTGAGACCGTTGTCGCGGTCGGGTCTGAAATCGGCCAGTCAACGCACACGACCACGGACGCAAAGCACAAGTGCCTGCGATCTGTCCACTCAAGTCGTCGAAGATGTTGCCGAACACTTAAGGAATGCCATTCATCAACGAGAGGTCGACACATACGACTGATGTCCGACTCTGGCGTTTCTCCAAATCTAGGGCGAAATCGAATTGGCGTCAAGAGAGCTCGAAAGTAGAAAGAAGCTCTCCGCGGAAAACGAAAAAATCGTTCAGGATAACCGTCAACGCGAATCTCGACTGGCCATTCTCTCCGCGACGCTCGAAAAGGCATCTTCACGTATGGCGCGATCGCCGTTCTTGACAAGACGTTTGTCTTCTGCAGTGTCTATCTCGTGTATCCCCTGAAGAATTTCGCAGAGAAGTGGAAGGACACGAGCAGCACAACGAAAATCTAAAACGTACACTTCAGGTTCTGTCTGGCGACATCAAAGAAAACAAACAACGGGCCTTGCAAGTTATCTACCATCCATGATGGAACCCGAGTGTCTCGCGGCGGTTGTAGGCCGAAAGGTCCATCCAAACTCAGAAAACGCGATACAGCGAGACAACAAAAGAGAGTGAGTGTCCACAGCTGTCTTGTTTCCGGAAGAGATAGTCGGTCGTTAGCTGTACAGCTGGAAGTGCTGACGAGGCGTCGACGCGTATTGATGCAAGAACGTCACAGGTGAAGCGACGACCCAAACGTCTGTCGTTAGAGTTACATCCCCTTTTCCTGACGCACAGATTGCGGTCTCTAGTACGTTGTGGAGAAAGAGAACTCCGGTATTGTCCGACGAAGCATGAAGCGTACCGCGACTTTCTATTAAACCTCGATAGACGGCAGCCTCGGCATGGGGCCATGCTGCACGATTCGGGTGCTTTTCCCGATATCGACGCCAGAATCGCAGAACGGGCGCGGGAGATACTCCATCGTCGGCAACAGGTGCGCTCGTCTCCCTTGACTTGTTTCGATTCATCGATCTACCTTTAGCGATTTTTAATCGAATCGCCGTTTGTACAATCGAAGAGCGATGTCCGAGAAAAGCGCACGGGGTTCTCTTCGATGAACATTTTCTTCCGGAACGGGAAAACGTCGGTTGTAGAGATCCACATGAGCTGCAAGAGATGAAGGAATATCTGCAGCAGTTTGAAGAGATCAAAGATGACCGACTGGCTGATCTCCATCACGAATCGCAACGGATTCTGTCTCTGTTGGACAGCTGGAAAAACCGCATGACTCTGAAAGAGCTCTTACAGAAACTCTGTGTTAATCAGGTCGTGCGTCCACTTGCTCAATACAAAGCTGATGCTCATGCTTTCTCCAGGACACATGTGGACATGAGTTCATCGAACGCAGTCTGTCGGATCTTCAACAGAAGGAATCCGAACTGCGCAAAGTCGACGTTCTTGAAGAAAAAATAAACAATGAACTGGCGTCTCTTAAAGGCCAGATGCATTCCCTTAGCGAATCCCTTGAAAAAGATCGACATCACCACGAACGGCTCGTCTCTGAAATCCAATCTTTAAGAGAAGAAGAGGTGAACCACAGGTCAACAAGTATCCGTTTATCCTCTCATCTTTTTGCATGCATGGATAGGATGGCGCTCAGAAACGGAAGGCTGAGTTCAGAGAGCGTCTCCGTGCAGCAGAAGAAGAATGGAAGAGACATGAGCAATGGGAGGAACTCCTGTCGCTCTATGAAAACCAACAAGAGCTTCACAGCCGTGTCGTGATGTTGAAAGAAGACCGATCGTGGGAGAATGTTCAGATGGCCAAAGAAAATGCCTTTGCTCTTCTCACAGACTTAAACTCGAAATTGCAGTCCACTGTCAAACTGGATGGCTAGATCCATACATTACAGCCAGTGAGTGGTCAGCCAAGATCACTGTCCTCTTCTCTGACTCAGTAGCAACCAACATCAAAACACCGCCATAGCTGAAATGTTTGTCAAAAAATCTCAAAAAATATACAAGAAGAGCACGAAGAGAGAAGACGTCTATGTGCCTTTCTTCTGGTTTAAAGTCGATTGAGATGTTGCGTAAGTTCTCTGATCAATGTCGATTTTGAAGGACCCAATGCCATCACTGTTTTGAGAGATGAGCCATCGGATTGCTTTTCGTTAAAGGTGTGACTGACCACACCGGCTGCCGAGGCTCTTGTCTTGAGCGATGTCAACTCGCGTTCACTTTCTGCCCTGAGCACAACCACCGTCATGCCATTGCGCTCCTAGATTCCGAATCCCCACCACTGTCTTGTTGGCCATCGATCAAAAACACCTTACCCATTCTTTGAGGTCTCGGTCCTTCTGCTTGTAGAGTTTCTTGAATTCCGCTAGAAATGCACGACAGCAGTGTATAATGACCTTTCCTCGTGCCTAGAGAAGCACACATGAACTTCACAGCTGTCACATCATGCAATGATGAAGGTACGGGTACCAGTCCGCAATCCTTGCGCACGATGAGAGCACATCGATAGATATCTCCACCGTTGCCACCAGGACTGCCCCTCTCAGAGACTTCATCAAAAGACAGAGTAGAGATCAGACTGGTTCCGCTATTCACTCGGGGCAACTCCCTCTCAGCAGCAAAACAGGAAATCTGAATCTCCTGTTTTGCGTCGCATTTCTCAAAAGGAGAGGAGCGTTCGTAGCGTCTAGCCTTTCTCGAACCGAAAAGATACCCCGAGCAGAAGAGAAGACATCCTCCCGCCAGTAACGATCCGGGAATAATGATATACTTCGTCAATGCGTCGTTTGTTAAGAGTGCATTTGAGAGGACAGGGGTCATTTGCGGTCTTCGAGTGACCGTGTGTGTTTGTGCAGCTGTAATCCAGTGCTTGAGAGCTAAAGGTTCCACAAATCCCGCTGTGCTTGCCATCCGGTCTGACGTCACGTCGCGCCGAATGTTGAACATCTTCGACGTTTTGAGGCACATTTCATCGATTCTGTGATTGTTGTTAAAGGGGGCTCGACCTGGTTGCGTCGAGTAGCGTCTCTCGTCCAGTCATTTGTCGCGGCTGCTTCTGTTGTTGCTTTCACGCGACAGACATTTCACAATAAATCTTGGCCTTTCCTTTCTGTCGGCGAAATGGACGGTCCGTTCTCGAGAGAACGAAATCCGTCTTTCGACTACGCCAACGACAACGGATACGGAAGGCCTCAAACGCAAAGAAAAGGATTTCGAGGAACGGAAGAAAACGCAAAAACGAAGCTTTGTATGAGGTGTTTTCGATCCGCCTGAGGGCATCCTTACCGTGTGCGATGTAGGTGGCTGGCTGGGGACTGTCGCTTCGGACCACGATGTAATTTTGCACACGGAGAGCACGAATTGCGCAAGATGCCGCCGAAACCAGGACGATACAGCCAGGATACGCGAGAAAGAGAGATAGAAAAAGAAATGGCTTCAGTAGATGCGCCTGCCTATGGCTACGGCAGAGCTTCATTCGACGGTGGATATCGAACGATGGCCCATGGTGGTTCTGTAAGTATCGCTATTCTTGTACATCATGTCAAAGAGTGATGAGGGTTTTACTGCTTAGAATATGTATCCTGATTACTACGGTGCTGCCGGTGGGGGTGGAACTGTGTATTCGAGTGGTCATGGCGGTGGCTATCATGGGCATCTGTATGCAGCTGGATCTCCAGGTATGGGCTATGGGGGTCCATCCCCAACGATGGTTCAGCCATCTGGCCCTCTGCATGTGGCTGCCGCCGCAGCCGCCACTGCACCGAGTGTCCGAGAGTATTATCCGAATGCACACTATCCAGTGATTGGCCCGAATGGATGGATCATGTATCGAGATCCGAAATCAGGCGAGCCATACTACCACAACCATCAGTTAACCATCACACAATGGAAACGTCCGGACGAATGGCCACTCCCTTGAAAACTGAGTGCTGTTGGTGGGGTGCATGCATATGTGTGTGTGTCATCACAACCAAACTTGGCACGAGTCTGGCCGTTTTTGATCTGGGGCGAATTTTGATTTGTTATTCGCTGACTTGAACAGCACGACGACGACGACGACGACTGACATATGCACGTGTCATGATGATTTCAACGCTTCTCTCTCTGTGTGTTTGTGTTTGTGTGTTTGTTTGTTTGTTGTCTTTCTTCTCAAAAACTCAGTCATTTGATCCATGCAGCCATTGTGTATGAACCGATCCTCTCTTTCTGTTGCGTTAATTAATTCCTTTGCTCAATGGAATTGGTTCCTTCGTCCGTCTGACGATTCGTGTTTTCAAGCTCATGCAAGAACAATTGTGCTTCCGTCGCTGTCCGCTAACTCATGCCCTCCAGCATGCCTGTCAGCAGACACATCTCTCGTATTTCCATTGTTTTTATATGTTTCAGTGACCAAATGGCGAGGATGGGATGCTGAGGTTTCTTCTACTAGATTACACTGACATGCTCACCAAGCTTGAAAACTTTCTTCTTTCTATGAGAGACAGACGAGGAGATTCTTGGTCTACTCCTGCACACTTGACGATCAAAATTTCACAGCTGAAACTCTGTAACCCTGATTTTGTTGTCGAAAACTACCGGACGCAATAACGGATGATGGCAGTACAGCTATGAATCAAGAAATCTGATCAAAGAACACTGTTCAGGTTGTGCTGGATGGTCCTGCACTTTGTTGCTGCTTACGATGAGATGATTGCCTGTATTCTTGGTCCATGGTTACGGAATGCATGAGGCCCTCTGATCTTTCATGAAGGGTTGGTCACTGTGTTGTGGGAGCTCGGTCAAGCTTGGTGTCCCATTCGATGAGGGCAGTCTTTCAAATATGTTCTCTCTGAGTTAAGATACGCACGCCTCCTGATGTCATGCACCATCTTCATCCGTTCCCTGTCCTGCCGACGCGTTGCAGACATCCAAAGGCATTTGTGTAACAAAGATGAATCTGCAACCTGAAAACAAACAAACACTCCATGCCTGCCTGCCTGCTCCCAATGCATGCCTCCGTTTTCACGTCGATCTTAAGAATCCCTGATCATCTCCCTTAATACAGTCAAGCAACTCTGTAATAGATTCCTCCGAGCAATGATCCGTTTGAGCAAGTCGCGCAAGCCATTCGAGGCATAGATCGTGATCTCCTACACCCTCCAATCGCTCCAACGCGCATCCCGTCTCTCGAACGGACAAAATGTGCTGGGCGCGTGAAATGACATCTGCCGGAAGCCCACAGAGTCGAGCACAGTACACCTAGGTGCTCACAACCATGGACTGGGTATCTACCCGCCGCCACACGAGACGTACTCCATAGCTCGATGTCGTTTGACCAGGAATCAGCTTATACAGAAGGACATGTCTCTGATCGTCTTCTGAAGAGCACGGATCCATAGTCATCACCTGCATCGTCCGGTACTGGATCGTGGGACATCGATCCATCCATCCAGCTGAGAACAGTTCACTGAAATGTGTACAGGCAAGGACTCTAGGGCTCTTCTCTTGCTGTCCCCAGTGTTCTAACATGGAACAGAGCAGACCGACGCCATCCGATGTCAGCGTGCCCTGGGACACTCACGAAATGCAGAGAGATGTGTCACCGTTGTGTCCGCAACGACACCTTGCCGAATTCATCGATGAGCAGGAGTGATCTGGAGGTTGCTTGATGAACCATGGTGTGCATTTGTGCCAAGTCGACCATGAAAGTACTCTGATGCACTCTGGAGCGTTTTCTCTCTTGAGCTGTGCAGATTCGGGAGAAGATGCGATCAGTCAAGCCTATTTGACACGACGTGGCTGGGACAAACGATCCAATGTGTGACAGAAACACAATCAGCGCCACCTGCTTCATGTAACTGCTCTTTCCTGATGCATTTGGACCTAAGCACGGGAGTTGCGCATTTCTGCCGTCCACCTTGATACCTGTGATGATTTGGATTCGCCCATCTGCATCGGACAGTTGTGTATCGTTGGGGATAAAGGTATCAACGACCATCTCGACCAATGGATGCCGTCCTGCAAGAGAGGCAAGATTCGACAATCGGGTGACGGTTAGAAAAGATCCGTGCCTTGTTGAATGATGAGGTCATTGGATTCGGTCACCACAGGACGACAGTAATTCCCATCACATGCACAGATGGCCAAGGCAGTCAAGCAGTCCAGTTCGGCGCAGACACAGGTACTCCGAAGGAGGGCAGATTTGTCATGCATCACTCGGCAAATGAGTTCGGCACATAGACTGCTCTGCATAGAAAGCAGCACGACATTCCAGACAGCAGATCACGAGCGTCGCACTTCCATGTCTTGTATCTTATGCAGCAGGTCGCCGTATCGATCATTCAGGGCATCTGTACAGTGAGCTGTGTAGTAGCTGACAGGAGAGCCGTCATCTGCAGTGCTTTCGAAGGACTGAAACGGAGAAGATGTATTGACTCTGTGCCAATAGAATGTTTTACCTGTTCATAGTCGTCCAAGACGTCCAGGATCTCTGCTCCTAAGGGCGAGCCCATGACCTGAACCAGGTAACCCACCTGGGGAACGTAGACAATAGACCAGAGATGCTGCATCAGTCCACGGCTCAAACAACGGGGTATACGATTCAACTCCATTTCAATGGCCTGGGTGATGGGACGGTAATATGAGGATACTGGCAATTGTGTGCACCTTGGTGAGCATATCCGGCAATCGACGGTAGATGCCCTTCATCTCATCGAGATCTCGGCAGATGCCGGGAGCGATGTACATGTGCTCATCTTCCATATCGAAATCGACGACGCTGTCAATCAGCTGAACACCTGAGAGACTTCCAAAGGTGCAGAGAGTTCATGACACGGTGCCTGTGTCTTACAGCGCGACAAGTCTTCTGTGATGTGCATTTCAAATTTTTTGACGATCCAGAGTTGACACCAGGCAGTACACCATTCTTCTCCTTCATCCGAGTACTGCATCAGCGCCTCAGCGGAAGAGATTCCGACAGGAATGCTCACTTGGTAAACAGAACCTGTGCCTAAACCCTGTACGAGCTTTGACAGCTGCAGCATCGACGCCAGACTCGATCTCAAGGCAGAAAGCAATTCGATCTTGTTGGGTGCCTGATGACACTGCAAGCTTTTCAGAATTGATGGGACGTCTTTAATCTGCAACGGCAGGCATGGTGCCAATCATCGAGGCCGGGACACATCGAGGTCACTTGTTTCAATGGAGCTCTGAGGGCTTTGAGGATATCTGGACGATGCGTCAAGACTTCGATGGTGTTCAACCGGTCGTTTATCATCTGCAGATTCAGTAGTGGTCTCAAAAACCATCCATACAGCAATCGCCGTCCCTAGAAAGCGAGAATCTGCGTCTTTCTTCTGTAGGATCAGGAGTGGCAGTCCAACGGCAAGTGTCAAACAACGATCCATCATTCCAAAAACGCTGAAGCCTTCTTTTGATCGGCCGATGCCGACGATCGACGGATGCATCTCTTCATGAAAGATCTGCAGTCCATGTAAGGTTGTCACATCGATCATCAAGTATCTGCATCCAACACATAGGCATCTCTCCCTGGCACATGCCGTTCATAGAGATAGCGAAATGCACCCGTCCAGTTTCATTTGAGAGAGATTCTGAACCTCCAGCGGCTTGCCTTCCTACACAAGTGCGTCAGATGCAGGAGACATCGAGAAATCTGAATCTGTATACGCTTTGCAAAATGTACAGCAAGGCACCGATGGCACGAATCTGTTGCGTGGCTGAGAGATTGAGTCTGGCATGAATCCAATGCATCTTGTCGCTGTCACGTATCGCATCGGGCATTGACGCAACGGTCAGGTGCTCTAACAGACGCATCCCCTATGTCCATCACCCACTCGATCTTTGTTACTCGGGCGTCCGTTTCCCACCGCATCTGTTTGAAAGAGTCCATTCTTCACTCGGCGCACCTCAGGTGGTGCATTTCGATGGATGCCGGTCGTTTTGAGGACGTCAACGAATTCGAGGGCAGCATTCGTGCCCACAAAAACGATGTCTGGCTGAAGGTGCATCAATGCCAGTCGTAACATCTGAAATGCCGTCGGGCCTTTGTCTTCTTCCCATCCTTGGAACGCTACCAGCTACGTACGCACAGTACTTAAGGAACCGTCGATCTGTCTTGTCTCCGACCTCCTCCGATGCTTCGTCATACATCGCCAATCCGAGCACCCCATGCGAAAAGACGCCTGTCACATAACGCACCGTTTGCGTTGTTTCCTTTTCCCCCGGCTGAGAAGTATCGTGAGCCGTTGTCGACATGAAAGCGTCACGATGCACATCATTCTCGCCCTTTTATATCGCCTCCACTGACGTGACCGATGACATTTGCGACATGGAGTCGAAAGCCCGAGCATTCAAGATAAAGTACGTCGACGGCGACCCAGATAGCATCGTGCACGTGGAACGGTCCAAATCCGTTCAGCAACTGCTGAGCGAAGTGGGCGCCGTCTGGATGCGAGCCCATCGAAAAGTGCTGTGTGCTTAGCTCAAGGCTTCAAAAGAGGTCTCAGCAATAAAGCATATACGCCTTATTGCGTCTGGACAAGAGATTCTTCCAGAAACGCGAATTTCGGATATTCCTGGTGATACTCTGCATTGTATAATATCGGACTTTGCACCGCAGCATACAAGGCCATCGCCAAAGCGAAGCCGATGTCAAACGACATGTGACTGGGTAATATATGTTCTCACTCTTTTTAGAAGTGAGAATAAGAGTGACAGTTGGAGAGTCTGGATCCTGGAGTGGTATTGATGTGGATATGCGGTTTGGCACTCGCAGCTTTCTGGACGTTATACCTGTTAAGAAAAGACGTATTCGAAGATGCCAATCTAGCACTTCTCACACTGCTGACATTGGCTTTCCTTTTTCCTTGCTTCACTCTGTATGTCTCAGGAAGCCCGACACCCCAAAGCGCGTCGAATGCTGATTATAGAGTCATTGTGGGAGGTCCGTCAGGATTCTGTGGCAGACGACAGAAACGCAAGCGTATGGTGTATGTAGGTTCTGTGCAGCACGGGGGGAATACGAGAGAATTTCATCAACCCTTAATTCATGATGCGGACACACCCCCTAGGCCTTCGGCCCCCTTGGAGCAATCATGAGCATTAGATTTGCCAAAGATGAGAAAAGTTTTCTCGCATCGTCTTGTACAGTGGTATTTTTGCGCCTGCCTGTGAAAAACGTCGCACTATTCTTTGGAGAATCCGTCTGTGACTCGTGCGAAAGTAGATGATGGATGATGGCTTCGCTATGTGTAACACCTCCTCTATGAAATGGAGAGAAGACTGCCGAAAGCCGCACGCGCATCACAGGTCAACGCATCTTGAATTTGTTATTAAGTGGTTAAGGGGGATCGTCAGGCCACAGCCTTGAGCAACACCACTAACAGCTAAGTATCAGAATGAAATCGGCCTATCCTCTATGGGTATCTCTAAAACGATGGGCTGGACGCTTCCGCACCGGGCGCTTCGGCACTTGGGCTTGCCAACGGACCAGCCATCACATCCATATTTTGATCACAAGAACCTGCAGACCATACAGACGCGGGGTAAGAAGAGGGGGAGATATGGAGAGAGGATGATGTCGTGCCTTCAAGGGAGAACATGAGCTCTTGTTGATAGCTCTTGGAAGTCGCGTCCGACATTTTCCCGCTCTTTAGGCAGGAGAACAGTGCTTTGCCACTGAGGGCATCCATACAGCGTCGTGTACAGAGGCTGTCTCTTTGCGTCAAGTCAATGTTTCCGTACGTACACGTTGCGCCGCCGCAATAAGTATTGTAGACAATTTGGACGCATCCGACATCGCAGACACTCATGGGAACGAGGCGCGATTCGACGGCGACGAACGTCAATGCCACGCACAAGACGACAGCGAAACGAATGGCGGTTTTCGTATGCATTGTCAACGGACAGCGATAGAATCCGCAAGGGTACAGTGCTGTCGAATAACGGAAGTCGGAAGGAAATGGACGATAGTATCAGTTGGTTGCTGCTTGAAGAAATGAATAGTACTCAGCCTTTGTAGACGTCTGGCCAGACAGCGTTTGTCAACCGATATAACGAGCGGTTTTGGTCGAGTCTTTCGGTACAGACGGTCGAGAGTATCGCCCTGAATCCAACGGTTATCGCAAAGGCATCCCGACGGGGACGCGGGCTGCCGCGGATGATTCGTCCAGAAGACATGCAACGTCTTGCCTCGTGAATACGTCGTCGAGGCAATGACGGAGAATGCATCGAGGCGTTTCACGCGGGAGGAGGTGTCGGTTGGCCGTGACAAGGCTCCGCGCCTTCGAGCTTGGCTGAACCGCCACAGGATCGACGGATAGGTTCGTGGCTTCGTCGGTCGAAGGCGAACGTCGACGCGATGGTTAGAACGCAGGACCGTATGAGCCTCGGTTACCTAGGTACCCCCAAAGCAGTACGACCCACCACAGTCCAATCACCGTCGTTGCTGACGTTCTCGATATCTCCCGAAACGTCACTACTCCCATACCCACGCCACCGTGTCTCGTAGCTTTGCTCGCAGACGTGTCGTGTGGAGAGCCCGTGTGCAAAAAATGCTGTCTAGGCAGTATACGATTTCGAGGTATGTTGCGTTGGTCTTGTGCTATATCGATGCGTTCGTTCGTCTCTGATCATCTTGATCTCGAGCATTCGTCGAATTGCGTCAACCGAACTGGTGTCGTTTGCAGTATCATGGCGCCGAAAGGGGACGACGACAGCGAAGTCGAGACCCCGCATTTCTCAGCGATGCGTCTGATGGGGCACATACTGACCAAAGGCGTCCAGGCCGGTTCGGTCGTGGGAGGGGCACTGCTCCTCCCTGCACTGTATTGCTATAATTCGCACGTCGAGACGAAAAAACTGACGAAACTTGTGACCTATACCCTGGCTGGAGGGGTAGCGCTCTCAGGTGTGTCTCAGCCAACACGCTCGTCGTCTGGATATCGCTCACCTTCGTGGTGCAGGAACCCTGGGAGTGGCGAAGTTTGTATCTATGGACATTGATGGTGTACAAGAACGTGCTTATCGTATCAAGCACAATGCCTCTCAGAATCGCCTCGATCGAATGAATACCATATTTGGGCTGTTCGGTGCAGGTGTGAGAATTTGTGTGAGATGATGATCTGTGCGTATGTGTGGCTGTAGGAGCGATGGGTTTGATTCGCGGTCCAGATGCATACTCTATTCTTTCTGGATTCTCATTAGGTACAGCGGCGGCCGTTTTAGCACACTTCATTACAACAGACCACAAAACAGACGTTGGCAAGATTGTTCACGAACTCAGAACGACCTAGATTGAACCCTCGTTCCAGCACAGCCACAGTCAAGCAGTCCTTCTCAGGAAGGTGAAGGGAAGCTCTCTTGATGTTGATCAAAACGACAGGATGGTGATGACGCATCCATCATGTTCCATGCACGAGGATGGCGTTTTCATGACTTAAATTTGAATACCGTCGCACAACTCGTAGAGTCTCAGATGTCGTTTGTTTGTTTTTGAGACAAGGAACTAAAAAGAGCTTAACTCCGAACGCATTTCAGCAGTTCCG
Organism: Putridiphycobacter sp.; assembly: GCA_965230195.1. Classification (GTDB taxonomy): domain Bacteria; phylum Bacteroidota; class Bacteroidia; order Flavobacteriales_D; family Crocinitomicaceae; genus Putridiphycobacter. Next base: position 481,045 of record OZ245997.1, on the reverse strand, counting down.
GTTTATTGTGGAATGAAGTGATGCGTTTCAGAGTCATCTAAGTGTCCATACAACGAGGACAAGGGCAAAAGTAGGGACAATAATAATAGGGACAACAACAACAACAACCACAATCAACATCGACAGGGATAAAGACAACAACACAGAAACGATCATCTAATCCACAAGTCTGCCAATCTGGGTGGGATCCGTGCCTGGGCAGAATCGTATCAGAGGCACAAATAAGGCCGGTCATCGCAATGCATGAGCTCTTTCAGTACAGATGACAGTGGGTGTGGTATTACAAAAAGCCGACATTACATAGCATGAGTGATGGATAATAGGTCTCACACAAATATCTGTACGTTCTCCAGCAGCACGTCTCAGTTCCCTTATGCCGTTTCTGGTGGCGGTGATGACGGGGTTGGCAATGGCACTCTTGCATGAGGCGCCGTTTCTGGTGGCGACGTTGTTAACGGCGATTCGGCATCGAAAACAGTAATCAGGCATGTCATGTTGTCACATCCGACCCCTCTCGTCAGCTTAGGATCCATTGCCAGGCATCGATCCAGCAACTCCGCCGAAATCTCCGAAACGCCTTTGTTCTCTTTCAGTCCACTGAGAACAAAGTCCACGACTTGTTGATTGTCCATGACATCCCACACTCCATCGCATGCCAAGATAAAGAACCGATCATCTGGCTGGATCGTGAACGTTGTCACATCGGGCTCGGCAGTAATGATTTGATCCTTTGGCATCAGTTCTGCATTGCACTTGTATCGCAAGTCCCCGATCGCACGGGACAGATTCAGATTACCATTCACACGACACATTCCAGCAATATCGCTCAGAAATCCACCAGCCGCTTCGATGCGGGTTCGCTCAGCATCTAAGCTCGGTTTATGATCTTGTGACAGCGCCACAGCTCTGGCCCCACGGCAGAGGACGCCTCGTGAGTCTCCTGCATTGGCCACATAGAGTTCATTTCCTTTGAGAACAGCCACGATGGCCGTTGCTCCTGCCTGAACCAACGAATCCATTTGACTCATTTGATCGATCTGATCATTTGATGACGATGAATCGCTTCCGTTTGAGTAATCATCGTTCCCTCCACTGCCATCTGAGGCAAACATCAGTTTTCGTACCAGGTCTAATTGCTTCAGGACGGATTCTGCTGCATTGTTGCCATTGGGTGAATCTCCGCTCTCGTCTGTTCTTTCTTCTGTCTCTCCGTTCGTTGCCTCGCCGCTCATGCGCATCTCTTCGAGTTCTGTTTTGAAAGTTTCTTCCTTTAGCATCTCATCCATGCGATGGAAGACACGAATCAAAGCCGATTCTATATTCTCAGGAAACCCTTCGATGCTGGGAAACTCCGATGGTAAGTATTTTTCGCAAAAACGTGCCACTTCGCAGCCGCCGTGGCCGTCAAAGACGCCAAAAACGGTGATATCTGGATGTTTTTCCGATACATGTACGAAATGGGCGTCTTCCATATTACGACGCCAGCCTTGCATAGCTGAGCCTCCATAGCGAACGCCCCTCGTTGCGCCGTCGAAGGACTGTTTGTCTGTCACGGGGGCTGAGAGATAGGCGCCCATGCGAACGGGAACCAAGAAAAAAGAAACGCAGAAGCGATGTTCGACACGATGCTGCACACACTGGCGAAGTTGACGAAAACACAATCGTCGTACAGACGGCAAAAATGGCTCCTGTTGAGCCCGAATCGATTTCATCTGTCATTATAGACATTAAGTATGTCAATCACCACAAACAAGATACAACCGACGTCTAGCATGACGCATCGAAGCCCATGGACAATATTCCATGTCATATAGGGACTGGATGGATGCAAGGATGATATGAGGAGGCATCCCGATATCGATCCTCTCGCCACGATCACGGCAGAATTCCTTGCTGTCTCAGAATCTCCATCGCCTCTTCGGGTGATTGTGGCAGACGACCGTCCTTGAAGAACTGAGATACCCACACAGACAGACGTCTTGTCATAAGCGTGCGCGATGTCGTTGCTGTTTGATCGACCTTATGCCAATGTCGCTTGCGTTGGTTAATGAACCAGTTATTGATCTGGGTTGCACTGAGATCTGTCTGTCCCGCCAGGGCGCGTTTTTCATCTTCTGATGGATATGGCCAGGCCAAGTTCTTTTCCCACCAGCCCCGCAAAACATCCGTTGCATTTACAGGAAGCTTTCCTTTCTTTCTTTTCCTTCTGAATTCATCACTCAAGTGTTGGATTTGGTCAGAATACCTAAGGTATGGCACGATGGCATTCGCATCCGTGGCAGTTACGGCGACGGTTAAGGACGGTCAAGGGTAGTGAAGAGAAGGGGTGAAGGAGAAATGCACGTGGCGTGTCTCACTTTCGTTTAAGGACTTGTCTGAGGTGATCTTCATCTGTGGCACTCAATGCAACGGGACCTTCCATCTCTACGACACAAAGACTCATGCTGAATCACGAAGGTCGACGAGACAACTTACGTGAGGCGCTGTTGGTGATGGCCTTAATCTGCTGCTCGAACATCGTACAGGCATTGTTTGCTTCGCTTTGTGTGAGCACCAGTTCTTGGTTAAGACCCTGTACGAGCTTAAGATAGTGATGCTGAAAAGACAGGCAGGTGTAAACAAAGAGCCACAAAATGAGATGAGTCTATACACACCAATAACATGTCTAGCTCCGAATTGCTCTTTCCACTCCGTTGGCGTTTCTGCAGTTCCAATCGCGCCTGGTGGATGCTGTCCATGGAGCGCTTATGCTGATCAGCAATCAGTCGCTGTTTTTCTTGATCTTCCCCTATCTGACGACCAATGAAGATAGCGCGTGTAATATCTTCAAATTTTGGATGGCCCACGACTTCCAGATACTGTAACTGCGTCACCGAGTTCTGCAGCGGCTGAGGGAGGGAGAGAGATGGAGGAAAGAGGGCAGGGGGATACGAAAGCAGAGAAGCTTCGCCTCCTAATTGCGTTTGGGAAGGGAGACTCGTCGGGTAATGGGATGATGCCTCAGCAGGAAGCGATGAAAACATTGCCTGGACACCACACATCACTCGCATGATCGCCAACCGACGTTACGCGTCCTCGCTGACGTCGCATGTACGATCGCGTATCGCTTACCGTCAAAGGAAGGGTCACTGCTGGGCCACTTGGCACGACCTCTCTCGGATGCGTCAGATGACGATCGCTGCTCGGCGCTGTCGTCGACGTCGTGCTTGACATCGTCGCGTAATGTGATGGATGCGCGTCGAGGGTCCATGACCTTGTTGTCGTGGCACGTTCCGTCGCTGTTCCCTCTTGACGCTGACAACCCATGTACTGCTGTTGAGTATTTAAGGGACGTGTCTCCATCGCGTCGTGCTCTATGTCTCTAAACGGACCAATGTCGGTCTTATCCTGAAAAGACTAACGCACAGCGCGTCGAGGCAGGAGTGGAATGAAATACAAAGCCGACCGAAACGACGTGATGACGAGACAGAAACGACAGGTTGGGGCGACCACGTCGGGAACGAATGCAGGAGGCGTCGGTCTTGAGTGGCTCGGATGAAAAGCTAAGGAATAAAATGGAGAACGAATGGTGCGACGGGACAAAGAGCGGTTAGCCAAAGGTCTCTGAAGCAATGGACCGTGCATGCACGTACGCACGTACATACTATCACCACAGGCCAAGAAAGATAGACAGGACGATGTGACAGTCGGTTGAGCGACTGCCTGTCACCTATCGCCATCGGCACGATGCCAAAGAAACGCCAGAAGAATGAAGAGACGGCACCGAAGTGTGATATCCAAACGGACGTGTGATATGATGCAGTATGAGGCTTAGGGTACCGACGACAGGATGGCAGCCACTCGCACTGGATCCCAACACAATGGTCAGCGACGCTTCAAGATGCCGGCGCAAGGAGCGTTGTTGTAGGGAGACTGTCACGAAGGCGGTCTTTGTGGTATCGAAGTCCTGGATGTGGAAAAGTGTGAGAATCTGGAGAGCTATGGGCACTTAGCCACCCCGGCAGATCCAACGACTCTCCCTTTCCTCAAACAGCGATCCAAGAAGAAGAAACGAAAGAAGACACACAAGTCCTGGCATCTCACTCTTTTGTGTCACACTTCTGAATAGTATTCGACAGAAAGGAGAGGCCGATGGAGGAGGAGGAGAAAAAAGAGGGAAGGACTGGGAGTGAGGAGGCAGTATCGGATGCGTGGAGAGATTTGGAGTTGCATCCATCACTGCTTTCTGCGATCAAGGAATGCGGCTTCGCTTTTCCTCTGCCAATTCAGAGCTACTGCATTCCTGCTGCCGTGAAACAACGACGAGATGTGTTGGGAGCCGCACAGACAGGATCAGGCAAAACTCTGGCATTCGGCATTCCCATCTTTCAAAGACTGTTACAAGAGAAATCCACACAACACCCAACACCACGTCATCCTCCAATATCCACTCCTATCTCCACACCGCTCATTCTGTTACAGTCCAAAACGCGTAAGCAGATTCTGGTCGCGCTCTAAAGTGTGACATCTGGATTGGGTATTAGATAAAGGACTAGAAAAGGCAGAAGCTGATGGAGATGAGGAGATGATTGAGATTGAGAGTATGGATTCGCGTTCTGATGGGGATCCGACAGACGATGCTGATCAGATGGAGATTTCGGATCGAGAAATGGCGTCTCTGCACGAGCGATTAGGAACGGTCTATTTCTCAGATCTCTTCAGGAAAGAGGATCCAGCCACCTGTTTAAAGGCACTCATTTTGACCCCTACTCGTGAACTGGCACTCCAAGCTTATCAGCATCTGAAGGCGATCGGTGCACACACGAACATACGCATCGTCCCTGTGGTGGGCGGTATGGCGCAGCAGAAGCAAACCAGACTCCTGAGCTGTGCTCGAAACCTCATTGCTGCATAAAGAGTGAGATGTCGCTGTTTAGATCATCCGGAAGTCGTCGTTGCAACTCCCGGTCGATTTCTCGATCTCTACAAGAAAGGCATTCCGCATTTGCGGGATCTGAGTCAACTCAAGTTCTTTGTGGTCGACGAATGTGACAAGATGATCCGTCATGGAGACTTTAGAGTGATCCCCTCTCACTCAATATATGCAACGGAGAAGAGACGGCGGTGTTGTTTAGGATCTCACGGAGTTGCTGCAATGCATTCCTGAGTATCAGCGCATCGAAGAGACGTATGATGCAAAAGAGAAGAAAGAAAAGCGCAAGGGGCAGAATTCGTTGCCCGCTTTCCGGATTCCTGCAGAAGATAGAAAGATGCAGACCATGCTGTTCTCTGCGACGCTGACTCTGCCGAGATCACTGCACCGAAAGCTGCGGCCAGCGAAGAGGATCCCTCCCGAAGAGGACATCGATGACATGGCTTTGGCGCTGGATCAGTTGAGATTTCGAGGAGAGCCTGCCGTCATCGATCTCACCAGCAAAGCAAAGATGGCAGACAAGGTCCAGGAGGCATACATCCTTTGTCCAGAAGAGACCGTCGATGCCATCCTCTACTCGATTCTTATGAAGTCCATTGCCGCCCTCTCTCTATCTATTCTCGAACGAGGGAGCGTGTGGCAGGTATCCGGGAAGGACACTGGTTTTCTGCAATGCCATCAAAGGTGTGAGAGTGCTGACGGAGACACTGCGTTTGTTGAATGTGCCTGCTCAGCCGATTCACGCAGCAAAGCAGCAGTCGCAAAGACTCAAATCATTGGAGCGATTCGCTGCCGATCCGAATGCTGTTCTGGTGGCGACGGATGTGGCAGCCAGAGGCTTAGATATTCCTGTGATGTGACGTTTGGGTTTGCTGTCGCTGCTCACAGGTGTTGCTGCAGGATGTGCGATGTGTGATACATTACAATGTTCCTCGAGCCGCCGATCTCTACATTCATCGCTCTGGACGTACGGCACGTGTCGAGGCCGATGGCTTGGCACTGTCCCTCGTTGTTCCATCCGTAAGTATCTTATGTTTTGCGCGTCGATGGCGATGGGGTGTTTCACAAACGAACAGGAGGTCTTACGATTTCAATCACTATTCCATGCATTGGAACGCAAAATGCCCCCTTTGTTTCCATTGGATCAGAGCCCTATACAGGAATGCGTCCACCGCATGAAATTGGCAAAAAAGATTCGTGTGATCGATACGAAACGGAAGATGGCCAAGAAAGATGCTGTATGGACAAATCGGGCTGCGGAGACACTACAAACGGACATTATTCATTTAATGTTCACCGCCGACAGAAGAAAAACAGATGCAACGGCACTGTGCTTTAGATCGAGCGACGAAGAAAGTGGCAAGGTGGAGGATGATGAGATGAAAGAAACAAAGGAACGCCTATCCACTGAACTGGCCAGACGATTGGCATTGCCTCTCAACAAGAAGCTCAAGTCTAAGTTCTTGACAGGTCCATCCCTCTCCCTCTCTTCCTTCCCCACGAGGCTTTTGATCATGTCAGGCAATTTGCTGCCAGATGCGAAGGGAACGGACTCCGCAACAAAGAAACGTATGTCCTCAGCGTTCAAAGAGACGTTGCAGAAGGTGCATGTCTCAGAAGGCGAGGTTTATTATCACATGGGGTCACTTTTTTAGGCCAAGGAGATCCATGACATTCAGATGGAGAGTCCAAAGAAAACACATCCATCCCGTTTCATGAGTGTCGAAGATCGCATCGGGCGACATCGTACAAAGCTGAAGGAGATTCTGGATAAAAAGATTGACACGAAACACAAGGTGAAGTCCCTGAGCTACACCAGACGAAAACTCGTCGTCGTCCCTCCCGTTTTGGGTCGCGAAGCTCAAGGACCAGATGCAATGCAAGTGATGAAAAACTATATGAAAGCAAAACGGGGGTAAGATCTATGTCCTCGTCATCATGAATCCATGTCCGGTCACATTTTCATACGTCATCACTACACTGTGGAAGAGGTGCATTGCTTGACATTATTCTTGTCATCGCCTGGCTCTGGCTGATGCGTCATGTACTCGATGAGATCCGAAATGTGCTCCTCCAACATATCCAAGCGATGATCCATCGCTCTCACTGTAGACATAGAAAATAAGATCACATAACGTCATCCACGATGCTGAGGGGAGAAACACTTTTTGTGACGAGCCCTTCGTGAGCATCAGAGACCTGCGATTGCTGGCATACAACAGAGACTGAGGTCAAGCCTGGGTTACGGTGATGCTGTGACGTACGATTTGGTCAAGAAGCGCCTCGACTAAAGAGGTGATGTTATTTGTCTGGGGAATGATGCCAAGACCGTGTTTCTTCCAAATATCCATGTCGTCCTGTTGACCATACATCGATGCGCCACATCTGCGTTCGATGCCTCACCAGCCACTCGGTATCGTCCGTTGTCTGTGCAGATGTATCGGTCATTTTCGCAACTGCAGAGAGACACGGGAGAAAGAATGTTTATAGAAGGGGGTACACAACAAACCGTCTGACCAAAGCGTCGAGGCACTCGTTGGACGAGGATGTGCCTATTCGTATATGACGGTTATGAAAGTGCCCGTCGGCGATTTGAAGACGTTCATTGCGAAGGCGAGACTTGTCCAGCTGTACCGTGACTGTTGGCGTGAGGTGCAGAAAGCGCCCGAAAATACCAGACGTGAGGGGATGGTGGTGGTGGTTGGATGTTTGTGGCAATGTGTGTAGGGGATCTCGCCGAGTACGTGCGTTCGCAGTTTCGCGACGCCGATCTGCCCAGGACACCCTCCGCTCTACAGTTTCAGATCGAATCGGGAAGGCAGGAGCTCAAAAACTATCGTGCTTCGCTGGAAAGGACGCAACATAATCTCAAATACTTCCACGACGTCGACCCGCCCAAGCTTCTGTTTCACAAAAAGGTTATCAAGAGGAAGCCGCGATGAAGCTGTCACATCAGTTTCTCGAACGCAAGAACCAGCAGGGATTATCGGGTCCGTGTCCCTTTGCCATGTCCGATGTGACATCTCACGGATTCGGCTGATTGAAGGGGACAGATCGCGCAAGGGGAGTGTCGATACAGCGATCGTCGATCTCATCGAGGAAATGAATCGGCATCCTCTGATGTACACGACGAGCAGCTGTTCTGGAAGAGTGTCGCTTTTTGAAGAGGATCTGATGGGCTGTGTGGGAAGGAAGGGAGGGGAGTGGATCTACGTGTCCCATCAGGAGCCGGAATGGAATGAACTGTACGACGCAATGCAGAGATGGCGGGAAGGGGATGGGACGAAAAGGGAAGGGAAAGACAAAAGATGGAACTTCCGTTTTGAACCGTTCATCGTGGCATGCGAATGCGGAACGCTGGAGACGGCACGGATGCTTGTGCAGATCGGCAGGGAAGCAGGATTCCGTGAATCGGGCATCGTGCTGGGAAAGGATAGAATCCAGGCCACTGTTCGTTCCGCGGCGAGAACAGAGATTCCGGTGTGTGAGCACGGCATCATGCTGATGGCAGAGTCCTCTTGGGATGTGCTGTTGCGCATTGTGCGTGAGAAGTTTCGAAAGAATGGAGAGAAGATCGATGCTTTCCGGCATCTCTTTCATACGACCTTTGCTTCGCAAACGGGACCATCCCTAGAAGCCACGCCAGACGACCGACGGCCTGCATACGAGGACGGATCCCTACGATGGCAGACAATGGCACCAAGACATGCCTCCGTTTGTCCATTCACACGGAGTGCAGAGATGCATGATGGACTGTTTCGAAGGGATTGGAGCGATGGGGACACAGCGTTTGCGCGGCGAAGAGTTCGGTGCTCATCTTTGGAGGATATGGTGGGAAGAGAGGCCATCAGCGACTCGACGATATGCTTCTCTACCATCCAGCCACCAACACTCTCACGGAGCAGACAGTCACCGGTGATATTCCTTCTCCAAGAATGGGTCATGCATCTGTCGCCGTGGGTGAGACGCGCGCACGTCTTGGGGAATCGATGAAGGATGAAATGCACGACAGGGGACGCTGTGTACATTCTGGGAGGCAGGACGCATCCAGGCAACGCTCTGAGTGACGTCTATCGAGTGGATGTCGACAACTGGACAGCTGCTCAGCTGCCGGCATCGTTTCCTGCGCGATTCCGTCACAGCGCCTGTGTGTACGGAGAGGCAAAGATCGTTGTGTTTGGCGGATGCACATCCGAAGGACCTATGAATGACGTCTGGATGATGGATGCCAAGCAACAGGAGATCTTTACACCGATCAAGACTCAAGGCCCGAGTCCAATGCCACGCATGAGTCACGGAGCATGTGTACAGGGAGATTGGCTCTTTGTGCACGGAGGGTTTGCAGACTATGGCCGTGTGTACAGCGATCTTTTCAAACTGAATCTGAAGACGTTTTCGTGGGAAGCCGTCTGTATGGATCCGTTTCGCCTGCCGGAGTGCTTCTCGCATTCTTTGGTGGCCCTGGATGAAAACATTCTTGCCGTCATCGGCGGCTGTGGTCAGGCCGAACCTGAGAGAATCACTCTCTTCGATCCGGGCAGTAAAAGTGTGAGGGTGTTGAGGACAGAGATCCCTACCGAGGCAGCATGGGTGCCCATACGGCAGGCGGCTCTGGTGCTTGAAGACCGACTGTTTGTCTTCGGCGGGGGTGCTTTTTGTTTCAGTTTCGGATCTGCTTTCAGCTCCTCCTTCTCGATGGAACGCTCTCACCTTGTTTTGCTCTTTAAATCTGGCACGGCGAGGAAAGTCGATATCGATGTGCCATCTGCGAGGAGTGAGAGAGTCGTGGGGATTGTTACGAGAAAGACTGAGGCCAAGAGGGTGAAGGACACACTCAAGGTCCTCAACTGGCTGGATCCTGCGTACAAGAGCACGGTCTTGGAGATGGGGAACAGAATTGCTTTTCCCGTTCTGGCGGCCCACAGCCAATCCGTGGATGCGCTCCACACCGTCGCTTCGCCCAGAGCCTGGGCAAAGGAGAAGAAGATCGATCGCGACGCCGTGTATCAGCTGTATGAATGGCTATGCAATGGAATGGCCACGGTGCAGTGCATGGATTTCGTTCGTTCTAGTGCAGCGAGCACACTCTCCCCTGCCAAGCGGCTAAGACAGATGATGGCATCTCGATTGAAGGCACTCGATGTGAAAGACGCCGAGACGTTGATGAGAGAGCTTCCAGAAAAGTGGGAGAAGTTGGGAGACATGATGCTGTTGCCTGCAGAGAGCATGTGCTCTCCCTTCTGGACAAAAGGTTTTGGAAACGATCTGTGGAAAGACGTGGCCGAAGTGCTGGAAGGCCGTCGACTCGCCCGGCAAGCCACCATCCGCGCATCCGGTATAAGATGCCTTCTGCTGCGACCCAGGCGAGTAGCTGTGTGGTTTTAGAGACAAGAGATGCGCGGGTGGTATTGCTCTATGGCGAAGACGGTTGGGTCACACACAAAGAGAACGGCATCTCTTTTCAGCTGGATGTCACAAAGTGTATGTTCAGTTCGGGAAACGTCTCGGAAAGAATGAGAATGAGTGAGCTGAGCTGCCACGGTGAAACAATCGTAGATCTTTACGCCGGCATTGGATACTATACACTGCCTCTCCTCAAGCAAGGCTGTGCGGAGAAGGTTCGCATCCTTGTGTCGTTTATGACGAGATCTATGCAGCTGCTGTGAAGGTGATTGCCTGCGAATGGAATCGACATGCTGTGAAGGCTCTGAAAGTGAATCTACGGGCGAACGGCGTTGCGGATCGTTGCACCGTCCTCTTCGGCGACAGTCGTCGGATAGCTCCCGAAGGTGTTGCCGATCGAGTGATTCTGGGATTGCTGCCATCCAGCAAAGGCGGCTGGAAGACAGCCCTGACGTGCTTGAAAGCGACAGGTGGTTGGCTACACCTTCACGAGAACGTCACTGATCGAGATGAGGAGAGCTGGATGCAAGACACGCTCAACGAACTGAGAACGATGTCCGTCGAGATGCAAAGGAACTGGAGTATATCCGTGGAGCACCGTGAACACGTGAAGTGGTATGCCCCACACATCCGACACGTGGTGCTGGACATCCGCTGCCAAGTGCCAACAGCGAACACCGATCTCCCATCGTCCTCGCCGAAAGCGAACAGCATCTCCATCATCGACGCTCCGTCTGCAGATCGATTCTGGGCAGAGATCGTAGCCAAGAGACGTCCTGTCCTGATCCAACGTACGTCCCCTCTTCCACGGAGATCGTGCTTGGAAAGGGGACGGGCTGTGTGTCAGATATGGATGTGGGGTGTGCTGTCGGTCAGTGGTCTGCTGACTATCTGATGGGGCACGCCGAGGCGAAAGAGACGCGTGTGAGTGTCCACGTTTGTCCAGATGCGAAAGGAAGGATGCGTTTCGTTCCACGTAACTTTGAGTTTCACACCATGTCCTTCTCGGAACTCATCCAGCGATGCACCTCTGCTCACCGTCTCTCTCCTCTGATCCAGCCAGGAGAGCACTATTATCTCAGAAGCATCGGTCAGAATCCGAGGAAGGTACACGCGGCGCCTCGCTTGCGCAACATCTCCCCTGCGATTCTGTCCCGCAGGAGAGGTCATCGATTCACGCAGCCTTCCCGCAACTGGCACAGGAAGTGAAGCTTCCTTTGTGGATCGCCAAGGAGCGTGTCTTCTCCACCGTGCTGCGCGTCAGTTCTCCGCGGCTGCAGCTGTGGATCCACTTCGATGTGATGGACAATCTTCTCATCCACATCACGGGGAGAAAACGCGTCAGGATGTGGCCGCCGTCTGACGATGCCCGTCTCTATGTGACGGGATCGAGTTCGGAAGTGACAGATGTCGAGCATCCCGATCCCACACGGTATCCAAACTTCAAACCGCCGACCCTCGAGTTCGATCTCCTTCCTGGCGATGTCCTGTACATTCCTGCCCTCTGGTTCCATCACGTCACATCAGAGAGCTTCGCGGTCTCCGTCAATCTTTTCTTCCGTCACCTCGCCGATGAGACCTACGATCCCAAGGATCTCTACGGAAACAGAGATCCATTGCCAGTGCAAGAGGCAACGGCGTTTATGGATCGCATCCTGAAGCTTCTCCATTCCCTGCCTCCCGATTTTCGACAGTTCTATGGACAGAGACTGCAAAAGCAGTTCGCAAATGGACTCGATGGTTGTTGAGTCTGATGTGACATTTAACGAATGCTTCTTCTGGACGAATTGAACAAGAAAGGACATTGAGTCGTTTCGTTGACCCGTCACTTCCTGTACGCGCAAGTCGTCAGTTTCTCTTCATACTTTCGCGTTTCAGGTAGACACCGTGGCGTCACTCGTTACGCGTCACCCGTTTCCATGCAGGTTCTCTTTTTTGCGGCGTCTGTTGGACGAAAATGCGGCCGATGCGAAGGGAGCAATGCGGTTATTGGCAGAGACGGGGCACTTGTAAATTTGGAGACCAGTCCGTCACGACTGCGTCCCCTAACCGACGCTTCACCCGGTCGTCCTCTTCTAGGTGCAGGTACCTACACGATGGCCAGCATTCCGAGAGGGGCACGCGCCTCGATCGCTATACAGACCACGGCGTGTCGTTGCGCCAAGGTGGCTGACACACTCTCTGTAAAGTGTGAGAAAGATGCCTGACAGCAATTCATGTGTGTAGGCAGTCGAGTGTGTAACATCTATGCCAGGACTGGATCCTGTCCGTACGGTAGCCAATGCAAATATGATCATCACATGACGCGTCTCCTAGACGGCGGCAACAAGACGCCCATGAACGGCATGGGCCGTCCTCATACTCAGTTTCCCCAAAAGCATCGACGCATGCGCAGTCATGAGATGCGCCGATTCAACACCAAGTCACTTTATCAAGATCCCGGACAGATGGGCAGTTCAAAGGGATGGAGAAGTACCGGGAGTGAGACATCCCCACAACCACCGTGTACAGATACCTCACCGCGCAGCACGAATGATGCAAATGGGACTTTTAGACAGAGCTGCAGTCCGCAAAGCACGCAACCGACTTCGCATACATCGCCCTTGCCTCATGTGGAAGCATCTGTGACGTGCTTTGGCGACAACGGGGGATACGCATCACAAGAGGGGGTGCATGGAAGTCAGCATTTAGCAGATTTGTTTCATCGGACACTGGAGCAGAGCGGAACGGGTTTTGCAGCGGCGGCGGCGGCGCATCTGTACCGTCCTGAGTACTTTTCCTCGTGGCCATGCGTTCCAAGTCAATGGTACGCTGCGGGCGTACCCAATGAAGTCATGCAGATGAGGCTTGATAAAGAAAGAGACATCAAGATACTGAAAACACCAACAGTACCTTCACATTTACTCAAGCCCTTCAGAGAACAGGAAGGAGCTTTTCTGCACGTTCGACCAACAACCATGCCATGATCGTACGACAGATTTGATATGGTCTGTTGGTTTGTTCGCTGCAGTACTGAGATAGATAGACGGATAGTGAAAGCGTGGTCTTTGCTGACGTGTCTTCTCTTGGCGATTGTAGAGATCATCGGTACGCTATTCGATCGAGGGCTGGGTTCTGACATTGCTAGCTGGACGATTTAAGAGCGCGTGACATCATCACGAGGAGGAGGGGGGGCTGTTTCACACATTCTCTCACTCAAGTTTACGTTAAACTAACTCATCAAAGACAGCACTGTCATTCAATTGGGCGTGTGCTCTACAGCTCTTATTCATTTTTGCGATGAATGCCGTTAGAATGAATGTTCAGAAAGGCCCTTGGAAAATGGCGAAACTGACTCCAATGACAATGCCGTTTTTAGCTTTCACATAGAGCCAGTATACCGTTTTCGTGAAATTCAATTTTTTCGATTTGCAGTCAGTCTTGGTGGCCATGTACTATTTCTGATGCCGTTTCCACTTGTATCCAACAGAGAGACAGATGGACAGACAGCGGACGCAATAAAGCATATCTTCCCTCAGCTCATGTGCCTTTACACGATCTCTCTGTCCTTGTAAAGCATATGATGAATACACATCATTCTTGACATCAGTCAGAGCCACGGCTTCTGCCAATGAAGGTGGAAGGACGCACAACGGTGCCACACTTTAACGTTTCGCAAAGATGGCATAGGGTCTCGGAGTCTTATTTCACTGAGTTTATCAGAATAAAGATGTCTTCCTGATATACGAAGGGGGCAAACCATCATTCACCAAACCTCTCGCTCGCATGGATGTTGAAACTGAACTTAAAAACTCAAGTCATCGAAATGGCGCATTCATCCGAAATGCCAATCAGATGGTGTGATGGAAGGCATGATGCTGCGCGTCCGGATCGGTGATGTGACGGACAGACAGATGTTGATGAGACGTGACGCGGCAAAGAAACTGTAAGAAAGGGACAGGGGTACCCACTGCATCGCTTGCACCGCCGTCAACCGCAAACAGGGTATGTGCTCGTTCGATGCGTGTTGAATTCTGCGTGCTCTCGTCGAGAAAGCGGATGTCCTTTCGAGTTCTATGTATCGTCTGCGAAACACCTGATGCGTCACGTTGTCTCTCTGCTTAGACCTCTCGAATGGTCTAGATCTTGTTCCTCTGGCAAAATGCTCGATGCCGGGACAAAAGAGTCAATGGAGAAATGAGTGAGTGAGATGTGTCGCCAAGATCTGGCTTGGCGATGTGACTGCCTCGTTCCTGAGGGGTTTACCGCTTGGGGGGGACGCAGGTTGACTCACCTGAGGCGCTATCCTCTGGTTCTGGCGCAAGGGTGACTCACCTGCCTCGGCATGTCACGTCGCCACGGGGATATTTAAACGGACAATTCGCACCATGTTTGCCCTTGCTCTGTAAACGTGAGAAGTCTTCCGCTGTTGTATCTTTCGTCCGACCCGACCGGCGACAAGTGGTTTCGGAGCGTCGTTGACGTTCCTTTGTTTGAAGCTCCGTCTGCGTGACGTTGCGCATTCGCTCTGTGTGTTGCGCCCTCCTTGGTGGAGGTTGAGTCCTGCCTAGACGAGGTCTAGACACGAGGAAGCTTCAAGGGACGACGGTCTAAGGATGAGTCGAACACGAAGAGAATGGGGAGCGGAGCAGGGTCACTTAAAGGAGGGGTCTTTCTATGCCACCGCTGTTGGGTCGACTTTACTCAGCGAATTGGAGGAAGACGCGGGTCTGTACCCTGGTACCTTGTGGTATGCTAGGGTGCGGATACGGCCGGAACTTGTCGCTTCTTGGCACGGGGCGGATCAGTTTCTGATCGGGGAACGGGAAGTGAAAGCGTTTGTGAAGTACATCTGCCCCCGGCTGCGAGAGAGGCGCGAACTGCAAGAGACGACAGGACGATTGCGCGAGGAAAGAGAGCGGCTACGCCAGCGGGTGGCGACCCTCGACGCAGAGAACGAGCAACTGCGACAGCAGTTGCGGGTCGAGCGAAAAGGGGCCTCTGAGGCGAAGCAGAGTTTTCGCGAAGGAAAGGAAAAGGTCCTACAGCGTGAACAGCAAAACGTGTCTGAGGCGCGAAGAGCATGTGCCGAGGCGACGGCAGAAAGCGAGCGGCTCAAGGCCGTCAACTCGAAGCTGCAGAAGGATATCTCCGAGGCGAAACAAGGTGTCATCGAAGCACAGCAAGATGCGCACGAGGCACGCGTAGAAGCCTCCTCTATTCACGAGAAGCTTGAAGAGACAGAGACCGCCTTCGCAGAGGCAGAACGGCATTTTATTCGGGCACCCGATTTGGTGCCTTGTTTACAGTCACTGGCCGCTGAGGTGAAGACTCTGCAGGAGACCGTACGGACGCACAGCGAAAGAACGGCTGAGTTGATGACGACAAGACCGGTAGAGGAACGGAGAACCGTGAAGACGTTGCATCAGATGAAGCGCGTCTTGCACGATATTGGGCGGTTCCCGCGCCGACGACGGACGAGAGCAGCCGACGCGGCAGACGATGGCAGAAGAGCCATGAGACGCGGACGGCTTTGCTATAGCTGTCGATGTAAGGGGCACCTGGCAGAGGATTGTCCGCGAGTGCGGACCGCAGATATGGTTGAGTCATCGAATCCGACGACATTGGATTCGCAGCAGAGAGCGGGGGAACCGAACACAGAAGCATCATCATCTTCGGGATGGACCATTTTCTCGGCGCTGCGACGATTCACCTCGGGCATAGACTGATTTCATTAGATTCTTTTCGTGGGGGACTGCTTTACCTGTTTTCGGAGTTTGGCGGGAAGCGTGGTGTCGCCAAGATCTGGCTTGGCGATGTGACTGCCTCGTTCCTGAGGGGTTTACCGCTTGGGGGACGCAGGTTGACTCACCTGAGGCGCTATCCTCTGGTTCTGGCGCAAGGGTGACTCACCTGCCTTGGCATGTCACGTCGCCACGGGGTTATTTAAACGGACAATTCGCACCATGTTTGCCCTTGCTCTGTAAACGTGAGAAGTCTTCCGCTGTTGTATCTTTCGTCCGACCGGACCGGCGACAAGATGTGTTGCCGGGATGTCGGTATGGATCGGAGTACTGTGCACAGATCATTTCGCGTGGGGTCTGTTATCCAGAATTTAACACCAAAGCCTGTTCGGCGAGGCGACACTCTCATTCGGGAGCTGCGTGTCATTCCCTCCATCCATCATCAAAACAGCAGCAACACTCTTTACCTTTATAAAGAGGTTTCAGTGAAGGACAGAAACAGAAGAACATATGCAAAGGAATCGGGACCTTGGCGAAACGAAAGGTATGCCTTCCATCAAAGGACGTTGAGATTTATCTAGCATAGACAGGTGTACTTGGCCGAGCGGCCGAAAAAAGAGCAGAACGAACAGTGCGTGAAATCTCCGAGATGATGAGAGATTCGACAGTCTCTGATGGACGAAAGGGTTCGCGAGGTATTGAGGGCGATGCGTCAGTGACAACAGGCTTTGTCGTATCGCCGCCGGTAATACGGTTGAGCGTGGCCAATGCTGTCATACTCACCATTCTGCCAGAGGCGCCATTTGCCCAAAGTGCAAAAGAAGAAACACGCGAGGAATACGCACACCACCACGACAACAAACCTCAAAGGCCGCGTGTCTTTCTTTTCGCTTGGCGAGCCAAAGGTTGTTCACCGCAATCTTCTTTTATGGTCACATCCGTCCGCGATAACATACTCGCGTGATGTGACAGCAGCATGCACCAATGATCATCTACAAGTGGATCTGCAAAGTGGCGACCCTGATGTGATGTGACGTGACAAACAGATGATAGACAACAGGGGATGACCATCAAAGTGGACAAAAGAGTGTCAAGGTCAGAGTAAACATGAGATCCAGCCGGTCACTCGAGCATTGCTTGACATCATCTGATGCGAATGTGAAGAGCATGGGAAACATGGACAGGCAGCATCATGACACAATGATGTCCAGTAGTTAAGCGACTGCAGCCCCTTTACGAATGGAGGGTCACATCTCCAGTACCCTCGGTCGCTCGACGGCTGTTCAACCACGATATCGACAACAACCGCCTGTTGTCACGCAGCACAGAATTCTCAAGCCTCTGACGTTTGAAACAGTCGATGCCTAGTGGCACGAATAGGTCACGTCAGCGTTGACTTAGTCATCCTCCCGCCAAGCGACAACCCGTTTTCATCAAGTTCTCAAGCGGACAACGACAACACGCCTTTAAAAAGGTCACCCGGTCACCTTCCGTTGGCTCCCGTGCACTTTACTCTCGAGCATTCGTCTACGCGGAAGACTTCGCAAACGATGGACGCGGCGGTGACGCACGGCGGATAGAAACACGAGGCGGTACCTGTATCGTGTACTGCGCCGTGTGGATTTCGTTCACCCCTTATTCATCTTAACAAGCGCAACGAACCAACACCGCGTTCTTAGCCAGCCACGTGGATGGGTGTTGTCAACGCTGTGGTTCGTCCGTTCATGAACGACCCTTTAACAGCGACGGATAGCCATAAATTCAACGGAGCCTTCCTACGGCAAAGCTTCGCCGTTTTTGCACTTTCGCCCGCCTCCTTTCTCCGTTCCCCGTCCCAAGATCTTTCCCCAGTCGAAACAGCGTCCGTCTTCGGTGACCGCAGATTCCTCGCCATCATTTTTCCCGGCCTTAGCGAGAAGGCACTGAGACGTCGCGATTGATTCGGTACCGTCGAGGACGTTGCACACTCGATATATGGACGCCAATTTTCTACGCTGCACAGAGGGCAGTACCTCTGTCGATACGGCCCTGTTACTGAGCCAAGCCTTGTCCACCGTCAGCTCACTGACCCTCGGATCCGATTCGAACAGCACGGACGGCTCGCCACCACCGAGCGACGACGGCTCACGCAGAACCAAAGACAGCACGGACGAGTCAACCAATGCGCCGATGTGTCAAGTGCGCAACACCGACTGCCTTTTCTGCATTGTCTCATGGCAATTGGCGCGTTGCAGAATTCCGTCCTTCAGAAAAGAGAGGGTGCGGTAGAGGAGGCAATACATCTACCCTATACCATCGTGCCGGACAGCGAAACGAAGGCGCTGGACGAGTGGAATTGGGCGGATGGATTTCCATTTCCATGCCCAGTAGTACGCGACCCTACGTCACGCAGCGGTTTTTACGTCCCGGGTGAAGTGCTGCGTCTTCAGTCAGGTCGACATCTGAACGAGACAACCCCGCGGCTGACAAAACAGCCGCCGACGCCGTTGCGACGAGTTGACGAACGAAGCGCCATGGAACATCGCCCGCAGACAACGGATAGACCGGAAAAGACCATTTCTCTGCGGGAGGTTATTCGTCAGACGCCTATACACTTGTCGAATTTCCGCGATGGAGATGCCGAAGGGAATTTCTACGAAGCTTGGCTCTACGGTGATCCTCGACAACCACTCCGCGATCGCTTTGCCCGGATGGATCGCAACTTGCGTGCCAAGTTCATCGGTTTGAAGAATAGCAGCGCCCGTGTAAGAGACAAAGTGCGCCAGAAGAAGATCACTTCCTACAAAGAGGTGGCCGAGGAGTTGGTCGAAGAGATCGGTCTGGCGAACATGCGCGACAAAAGGAGTGCCTTGGAGGCCGAGAACCTCAAACGCAGAGTCTACGATGTGTTGAATGTCTTCGAGGCAGTCGGTCTGATTGTCAAAGACCAGAAGAATGTTTATTGGAGAGGCAGTACAGCACCTAGAGAAAAAGAAACGCAGGCGCTTGAGCAGAAAGCATCACGTCTGGAAAAGACATTGGAGAGTCGACAGCATTACTTTGAGCAGATTCGCGAAAGCTACGATACACTTGCCGCCTTGAGTGAACGCAACAAGAGACAATCCGAAGAGACAGAAGAAGAAACATTGCCATTGCCTTTCCTCCTGCTCCATGCGCCCGAGGCTGTCTCAGTCGATGTCAATATTGCCTCCGAGCCGAAACAGGTGAGGGCCCTTGCTGCTAAGGGTAGACGCGATGGTCATGTCTCGCCTCCCACAGGTGCAGGTTTCCTTCCACAGTGAAGGGTATAGTGTTGATGGAGATATGTGGGCCTTGCGTAATCTCGCTTTGCCACGAGTGGATTGTCCCACACCGAGAACGTTTTTTCAGGATCTCTTTCGTACAGAATTCGCAAGGGATGGTACGACCCTTGCCGGCGGCCATGTGCCGTCCATGACTCCAGCCAATCCGCAGCAGGCCGTTAGAAACGATGCAGGTGCTTTTTCACATGTAGCCCAGATGATGGACATTAGAGATGATGATACGATGAAGATAGAGACGGTCATGGAGCCTGCCAGCGAGAAGGACAACAGGAAACGTCCCATCATCGAAGAACGTCCCTGCAAGCGCAGCCGATCCTCCTCGATGGGAGAATCCGAAAGCCCAACGATACCCAACACAGCCTCCATCTAAACGATGCAGATGTTCATCTCATGGAGGACTCCGCCGTCACATCCGCGAGCCACGAAAGAGATTTTAAGCTCTTGCTGCCCAGATGCCGAAATGCTCATCAACGATGTATAAAGTCGCATGTCTCGAACGCTATGTACTAGCATCCAGAAGCCGTCTTTTATCTTTTTCGCCTGTCTTCGGTATTTGTGTACGATATATACTACGAACCTGTTAATGAACAAAGCTTCTGGATGCAGCCAAACCTGCATATGTGTCTCTGAACTGTGAGGATGTGACAGATGCGATGCGCTTAGCTGTCCGGTGCACGAAATTCTTCGCATAAATTCAGTCAATTTCAAGACGAAGCCGTCTGAGATTTGTGCAGTGAACGCGACGAATTCATTTCTTACCTCGTATCCCTGTTTGTCAGAAGCGCTGTCTGTTCGCGATAGCCCACCACCATGGGTCTCACTCTGTCAAAGCTCTTTGACCGGCTGGGCTTCACCAAGAAGGAAATGCGCATCCTCATGGTAATAAACTCAAACGCGATGCGGCTCGAGCCTGTAAGCAAGCAAACGCAACGCGGCTTCTTTAGGTCGGGTTGGATGCAGCCGGTAAGACGACCATCCTTTACAAACTGAAGCTCGGAGAAATTGTGACCACGATTCCGACTATCGGTCACCCACAGTCCATTCGCGATGCTCTATGTTCCAAGTGCGCTCTGCATAGGTTTCAACGTGGAGACCGTCGAATACAAAAATATCGCGTTTACCGTGTGGGACGTGGGTGGACAAGATAAGGTACTTCATTCAAGACGCGAGGACCTCGCTCAGAGATACCGTGCACACAGATTCGTCCCTTGTGGCGTCATTACTTCCAAAACACTCAAGGATTGATTTTTGTGGTCGATAGCAACGACCGTGACAGAGTTGGAGAAGCTAGAGACGAACTTCATCGCATGTTGAATGAGGTAAAGGCAGATGACACACAAACACACCCTCGCATTCTCCCACGACTCACCTGTGTGTGCTTCCCTGTGTCAACCAGGATGAACTGCGCGATGCCATTCTGCTCGTCTTTGCTAACAAACAAGATTTGCCGAACGCCATGTCTGCTGCAGACTTAACGGATAAGCTCGGTCTGCATTCACTGCGTCAGCGTAATTGGTGAGCATCTATCTCACGGCGGTGATGTATAGCATAGGAGCGGATGACGTTTTAGGTACATTCAAGGAACCTGTGCGACATCCGGAGAAGGTTTGTACGAAGGACTGGATTGGCTATCGGCCAATATTGCAAAGAAATCTTGAAATCTGATCACGAAGCGAACTTGTGGAGTTCGTATGTCTGTCCTCTGGTTCAAATTGACTGTGTTATTCCTGAAAGCTTCTGCGATTAAAACAGACATTCGTTCGCTGGTTCTGCTGTTGAGAGTGTGTAATCGGAGCTGAGGACTTTGAATAATGGGGTAATGTATCCAGTTTTCAAGGGTTTCAACTTTCCTGTGCACTCTGCTGGTGTCTATCTTGACGATTCCGAACGAAAAGAGCCAAAAATGTCCATTGACGAAATGGCGGCTGGGTTCAATGCCTCGGTGGCTCAGTTGGTTAGAGCGTCGGTCTCATAGCACAAAGTGGGAAATCCGGAGGTCGTGAGTTCGATCCTCACCCGGGGCAGACACTTTTTACCATGTCGAGCGACGATAGCGTCACCGTCCATGTATCAACGGACATCTGCTGCTTCTCGATTGACGGCTAGCCTCTCGTAGCGTCGAGCTCGTCATTGCGTCAGTGGCAGGATCGAAAGGGCGTCGCTGTTACTGAACAGTCGTGTGTATGTCGTGACGGAAACGACGCCGTCGCTGTCACATCGCAAGGGACACTGGTGGTTCTTTCTGCGACGTCACGCGATTCTCTCAGCAAAGGTAAAGGATGTCTTATCTCCGTTCAAAATCGATAAGCCTCATGCGTCCACAGCAGGCAAAGCGATCATCGATGCTGACATCCTCGATGATAGACATGCTATACGTTCGTAGATACGGTCTCTTGCGTCGCTGCTGTCGCCGTCAGTTTCTTCCGAATTGGAATCTGTATTGAGCTCGGATCAAATTTCTTCAAAACCGGCAGTGCTGGATGCACACGGACAGGATGAATCTTATCACGCTGCTATGGCACCTCAGCTGGTGACCTACCCGGAAACGACACGTCAGGTATGGGATGGGAGGAGACATCGATATGCGATAGCTCTGGCAACAGGTGTCAGAGATTCTGAAACTCTGCCATCGGACACGCACGCCTGTCATCCCCTTCGGCGCCGGAACCTCTCTCGAGGGTCACATCGCAGCCCTGCACGGCGGCATCTCTCTGGATCTGATGCGAATGAACAGAATCCTGGAGGTATGTTCGTGCAACACGCCGTCCCCGATGGGGCTCCAATGGCCATTCCAGTTGGAGGTCGAGGACTTCTGTTGCCGAGTCGAAGCCGGCATCACACGGACAGCACTAAACACCGAGCTGAAAAACACAGGTCCCTTTGTCCACTGTGATGGTCACGCTGCTGACAAAGGGATGAACCCAGGGCTCTTCTTCTCTGTGGATCCCGGTGCCGATGCCACACTCGGAGGCATGATCTCCACCAGGCAATACTCTCAGCCATATGCATCTCCCTGGCAGCATTGGTCTTTCTTAGAGCGTCTGGCACGAATACCGTGAGATATGGGACAATGCGTGAGAATCTCCTTGGATGTACGGTTGTCTTGGCCAACGGAGATGTCGTCCATACCGGTAACGGAGATGGACACAGATCTCGGTCTTCTGATTTGGATGATAGGGGGCAAGGCCGTCAAGAGCAGCGCGGGATATGATCTCACACATCTGATGTGTGGGAGTGAAGGAACGTTAGGTATCGTTACCGAAGCCCTGATCAAACTCCATCCCCTTCCGGAGAGCGTTGCCGCCGCCATTTGTACATTTCCATCCATCCAAGTTTCCCTCGCTGCTCTCTGCTTCGGCGATCATTGCAACGCATGACGCTTCAGGCTGCGGTGGATTTGGCAGTCGCTGTCATTCAGAACGGCATTCCGATTGCCAAGATCGAACTGCTCGATGACATGAGCATCGCGGCTGTCAATAGCTACTCAAAAATGCATCTCACTCCTTCTCCCACACTTTTCTTTGAGTTCGTTGGATCTCCCAACAGTGTCAAGGAACAGGTCTGCCCACACACATCCTGAGTCCTTTGCGAGACCGAACAGTCTGAAGGCGTAGAAGAAATTGCCAAAGATCACGGCGGATCGGAGTTCCGCTGGGAGACAACTTCAGAAGGACGGTCTCGTTTATGGAAAGCCCGACACACAGGTCTTCGTTTTTGCCTCGATCTCGCTCACGGATGACGTTTCTAGCGTATTGGGCGTGCCTGGCTGCTTATCCTAATCGCAAGGGTTACATCACAGATGTCTGCGTACCCGTCTCAAAACTCGCAGACTGCATCGTCGATGCACAAGACCGCGCCAAGTATGTCACTCTTTTCATTGGCCTGTCCCACAGCACAGCAAAGTGCGAGTGCAGGGAGGTTGGCCTTCCGGCGCCGATCGTTGGCCACGTAGGCGACGGCAATTTCCATTCCCTCATCCTCGTGCGTCCCGACAATCATCAAGAAATCGAGAAAGCAAAAGAGATCAGCAATGCTCTGGTCGAGCGCGCTCTACGCTGCGGCGGAACCTGCACAGGTCATCTCTCCCCTACTCCATCCCCTGCGTTGAGAGATCTACAGGAGAGCATGGTATTGGGCACGGAAAGCTGAAGTACCTTGCTCAAGAACACGGGTCGACTGCCGTGGAGATGATGCGTTCGATCAAGCGCGCATTAGATCCTCATGGAATTCTCAATCCTGGCAAACTGGGCAGCTAACGGCGAATCTCTGATTTTCAACGTCTTGTCATTGTGTTTGGCCTTATGGCATCGGTCTCCTGTCGTTCTGTGTCTTCCGAAATCGACGCGTCTGCCGTTCGGAGTCTGGCCTCTCTCCCCCACTGCATCCTGCAACGCGTTTTCCACTGTCTCTCACCCAGAGACCTCTGCCACGTCAGTGCCGTCTGTCGTCTCTGGCGTCAGTTGAACCGTGACGTCGTGGGAGAGCGTCGCTGGCAACGTCATTACACTTGTCGATGGCCTCTCCACGTCACATCGCCTTCCCGTCCCTGGGCCGAGCTCTATGCCGAGAGGGTCTCACAGTCCACCGCGTTTAGGGGACGATTTTTTCATGACGGTCTCATTGCACACAGGGCTGGTGTCCGCAGTCTTCGGCTCCTGCCTCAGGAGAACCTTTTGGCCACCGGTTCTCTTGACAAGACCGTCAGGCTATGGGATCTGGAGCAAGGAATGCCCCTTTGTACGAGTCGATTACATGATGGGACAGTCCGATCCCTTGTACTACAGAAACATCCTGTCGAGGATGCCGTGCGATTGGTCTCCGGTTCAGAAGGGACGATCCGTATCTGGACGCTGCCTCGCGTATCTCTGTCTCTCAAACTGCACGAACCGACGAAACTCAAAAACCACACAGGACCGATCACGAGTCTGGCCATGTCTGGCGATCTCCTTTTTTCTGGATCGTGGGACTGCAGTGTCCATGTGTGGAGAGAAAGGGAATCGTGGCAGCTGACGTCGAGATATGTCTATCCTGACTGGATCTGGGCCGTGCATGCAAAACGCGATCAGTTTGTGGTGTGCTGTGGACGGAAAGTGATCGTTCAAAGCATCGAGACGGGCAGCCAATCGACCTCGATCTCTGATTTCTTGACAGAGGGTCACGTCACCTGCTGTCAGATGACGGAAGATGAGCGGTTCGTTATGACGGGGGCAACTGATGGAGGTGTCCGTCTCCATGACATCCGATGTCGAAAACAGGCAAGCGTCGGACGTTTCTTGGCAGCAGTCGATCACTGAGCCGTACAGATCACAGAACTTGCGTCGCATGGATCAGGAGTGACAAGTGTGACGTTTGAGGATCCGTGGATCGTGGCGGGTTCCTTGGACGGAACCTTATCCCTTGTCAATCTCGAACAGCAGCTCCATCCTGAACTGCACACGGTCTGTTCTTCTGGACGTCTTAGCAATGAGAAGCTTTGTGTGTAGGTATCTCAGAATGCAGGTCACACACGGCAGCTGCAGTGCCAGAGTGGCTCAGTGTACTGTGTCGACATGTCACATCAGTGGATCGCTTGCGGTGCGGAGCAACCGACGGTGAGGTGACAGGTGATGTGTCTCCGTGGAGTGAGGGGGGTCGTGTCACTCAGGTACGCACGTGGGATTTCACAAAGGCCATCGCAGCCGCCAAGAAAGCCGAAATGGCGCGTCTCATTCGGCGCAATCGCAGAAATCGAACGCCGCTTCAGACGCCTCTGCACACAGAGGCATTGCCAGAAGACGCCGCACAGGAGAACGACGAGATCGGCTCCGATGAAGAGAAGAAAGAACTGACGGCAGCTTCCGAGTCGCTTCGTTCTTGTCGATGGCAGCATCGACATACGCGCCGCCGAGATTTCTGGAATTCTTTTGGGCGGGGAGACAGTACAGACGACAGCGAAATCATCGATGCCTTTGGTTAAGCTGATTGTCCGTCACAGTTTTCATCCATCCACCATGTAGCATCGTGTTCTGTTTATGTGGATGGACTTTGTCCATCACTCTGTTCCTTCACTTTCGGTCTCTTCACATGACGAACCCTCATCTGAGCTCTCTTCCACAATCTCGCCTAGAAATGCAGCCACTTCTGTGAAATGCTGTTTGGGGAGGGCAACAGTATCTGACCTGTAAACCATAAGACGGCATTGGGTATCAAGACGTCTTTGATCACGAGGCCGACGTCAAAGTCCTCTTCAATCGCTTCCTGGATGTTATGGATCTGTTCCAAATCGAGCTCCGCCGATCCGTCACTCACTGGCAACTAATGCGCGATCTTTATCAGAAAGAGTGAGAAGTGTGAGCAGACTTCAGGTGGTTCAAAGAAATCGAAGAAGGACTCCGTTTCGACGATCGTCTGCTTGCCTCGTTTCCATTGTGTCTTGTATTTTGGATTCTTGTGTGGCTTCCAATCAATGATGCAGCCTTTTGAACAGACCAAGAGATTTTCATCTTCATCTCCCAGTATATAGGTCTTCTTCAGTTCCCTCATGGAGAAGTACGCATTTGGCTCAAAGAGAAAGGCAAGACGAAATCCGTTCCGCTCTCCTTCGAGCACCTCAACACGGACATCGATGAGATACCTAATCCAGAAGGGGAAGCTGTATGGAAGCTGGAGACAGCGGCTGGGAGCACTTGAGAATGTCTTCATCTGTTTTGTGAATGGTGCTTCCCACGGTGGCAGAGCTCATAAACACTTTCAGCCAAAAATGCGGAACTGGACACATCGCCGCCGTAGATATGGAAGGAAGCACATGTCCAACGCACATACCTGCGAACGCGTCTCCTCCTTTCTTGCCGCGAATGAGTCGCGCGCGTGTATCGTACACGGGATCTATGAAAGCGAGATTTGTCCAGGCGAGGGTCTCGGGGCGAGTACCATAGAGTTTTTTGTATTTGGCGTTCAGGAGTCTGAGTTCTTTGCTGTATTCCTGCTTGAGTGTGTCGCATTTTCGTTGGAGGAGCCGAAGTTGCTCAACGGATTGCCTCAATGGCGGCGAGAGCGCCTGGAGAAATTGGTCGACGTTTTCTTTACGCCAGCGCGGCTAAGCATTCCACTTCAGGGGCGACATCGCGAGTTGGGGGTTTACCATGTGGCGCCTGATGTCTTGTCTGCGTCGTCAATGACGGTTTGTCGACAATGGCGTCGTTTCGTCTAGTCTTCCCTGACGGCAGCGACGCCGCGATCTCAGATACCCACGAGATTACCCTCGGTGAGGATGCCCGTGTGACCATCGTGGTGTCCGGCACGACGTACCGACTGCGCAACGACAGCACGCGTTCGGTGCAGCTCCTTAGCGAAAAGGGCACCAGCGTCATGCAGCCAGACGCCACGCAGCAGCTGACGACGGACTGTCGCTTCCATCTCCCCGGAGAGAAGACAACGACGGAGCACAGCATCGTGATCGTCGTCTCGTTGCCCTCGCGCGCGCGAGATCTGTACATAGGAAGCGACGGGGAGGATTAAGAGACGGCGGCAGGAAGCTACAAGGAAGCGGCAGATGTCATTGGGCTTTCATCTCTACCGTCTGCGCCACAATACCTCCCACAGCGATGTCGATGGAGATCTGGCATCATGGTTTCGTGGAGATGTCCAGTATGCCTGTCTTTCCAACTACCTTGTCGATCTCGCCTGGCTTCTCTCCGCCGTCCCATCCATCGCCTCCATTCCTGAACTGCTGCTGATTCACGGAGAGCGATACAGCGATGCGCACCTCAGAGATGCCATTGAGCATCATGGCCTGCATCAGATGGTGCTGCACAGAGCGCCGTTACCGATTCCTTACGGAACGCATCACAGCAAAGCTTTCTTGATTAAGTTTGCCACGGGTATGCGGGTGGTGATCCACACGGCGAATCTGATCTACGTCGACTGCGGGAACAAGACGCAAGGCGCCTGGATTCAGGACTTCCCGAAGAAACGAGCGCATTCCAACAGCATCTCTCCATTCGAAAACGATCTGCTCCAGTACTTTGCTGCCGTGCAATTGCCAACAGCTCAGAAAACAAAGCTCTTTCAGTACATCCAGGAGCATGACTTCTCAAACGCCCGAGCAAAACTGATTGCTTCAGTACCAGGTCTGCCTCCCACATCGCTGCTTTTTCTCTCAACAGGCGATGTAGGTTACCACAAGGGTGACACGATTGAGAAGTATGGACATATGGCGTTGAAAAAGTGCCTAGAGAAGGAGGTCTTCCCTGCTGCCTTCAAACGTTCGCCAATCGTCTGTCAGTTCTCTTCTCTGGGATCTCTGGATGAGAAATGGCTGTATGGTGAGTTTATGCACTCCCTAAGTGCTGGCAGCACAGAAGACGGCAATACGATGCTCGAAACGCCTTCTGCCGATGGCACAGGTCTCCAACTGGTCTGGCCCACTTCCGAACAAGTGCGGACGTCCATCGAAGGATGGGCTGCCGGTGTGAGTCTCCCCGCTTCGGCAAAGAACATACAGAAGACCTTTCTCAGAAAACACTGGCACAAATTCGATGGGACACACATGATGCGCGAGCGTGCCATGCCACACATCAAGACATACGCACGTCATGCAGATTCCCAACTGGCATGGGTCCTGCTGACGTCACACAATTTGAGCAAAGCCGCCTGGGGAGTGCTTCAGAAGAAAGAGACACAGTTCATGGTGCGTTCCTACGAACTCGGCGTCCTGTTTCTCCCATCCCTTGAGCGCGAATACTATCAGTCGGCGTTCTGTGGCTTCAGCTGTACACATCTGGCCGCCGCCGCCTCGACGGTGCCCAAAGAGATCGCCTTCGTTCGCTATCCAGGCGCCAAGGATGAAGAATCTGTCATCGATTCCGAGCCATCTCTCTCTGTCGAATGCTGCCTGCCGTTTCAGCTTCCTCCCCAACCCTACAGTCCATCCGATGCGCCTTGGACGGTCGATATACGCGTGTCTGATCTCGATTGCTTGGGTCAGCCATGGGGTACACACCCAGCATTGTATGGTTGCATCGAGACCACTGACGTCACTATCTGAGATGTTCATGCGTATCTCCAATGTGTACTAGCGGAGGACGCTTGGTAGAAGATTAAGCGTTCTGCTTGAACGATTCTTATATATAAAGTCCGCAACGTGTTTTGCATTATTTACTTTCTGACGCATCACGTCGCGTGTTATCGTTATTACTTCCTGTTTGAAGCGTTTTTATTTTTCCCGTTGGAGTATTCACGCGGCTCGCTGGAAAAACAACATCCGGAAACGTAAGAACCCTCGGCGTCAAAACATTGTCAACGCATTCCCCTGTCCCCTTTGCCAATAAATGCCTCAGCGTGTTTCTAAAGATCGCTTTTGTGCGGTGCAGCTCTTGAGATTGCTGAGTTTTTCGCGTTACGACGCGTTGCTCAAGATTCGTTGGCTCGCTTCGTACTTAACTGAGAGGTCTCATGGATACTTTCCTCCTTACGCGAAGCGGCGCCGTCCCTGTGGTCGGTTCCAGCAGCGTCAGTCCAATCCGTCTGCGAAGCTTCCGTCTCATTAAGAAGAACAGCAGTCGTGAAACGCAAACAACTGCTTTCTATACGACGGATGTACGCACGCGCATATGGCCTTCGTTCGATGGTGGAGAATTGGGTGGCTTAGGTCTCGCGCTTCATCACATGTCAGGGACGGGCCATGACTCCGCGTCCGCTTCTGGCGACGTATGTGCCACCAACCGTCCATCGAAGGTCGATCATCTTGTGGAGGATTCCGCTACAGCATGGCTGTGATAGGTCTGCTGTGCTGCGCAGCCATCCCGTGTGCTTGGCCGCTTCAGATGAGCCGTTTGGAACGGAAACGTCCAACGGTTTCCATAGTACTGTTCATTCGAAACCTGCTGTATGGAATGCGTCTTACCGTTCACGAATAAACAAGCTAGCAGCCGATGCACCACCTGGCTACAGTACGCCTCACAAACCTGGTCGATAACGGAAGATGAATGGCGGCGATGTGGATGTAGTGCCGTCAGCAGCACAGGGATCCGTTGGCGGTCTGTGCGATTCACATGATTCATCGGTATCGCGGCGAGCATTTCTGAAATCCTTGATTCAAGTTCGTATGCGGGATATGAATGACGACGCTGGTAAAGAGTCAGGTATTGGCGAGACAGACCGACGGCATTCATACCATACATGATGGATGCCAATGTCGTTGTTGCTGGTACAGATGTCGGCGACAATGGTGGAGACAACAACGGAGGTAAAGGGACGGGCGATGGAGGTGGAGGAGGATCGGACAACGACGGCTTTAGTTTTGGTGGTCTTGGCGGCGATGACGGATTCTTTATTGCAGGTGTGTTCCTCTACAGGCTCCATCCCTATGCGATCGTGCTGATAGGTATGGGTAGTTGGGTACTCGTCGGAGCTGCCATTTGTCTGTTGACTTCAATCTTCGCGCAAATATTTCGTGGAGCGGGGAGCCCCTCCTCCCGTAACAAAAAAGGGAGTCGCGGTGGTGTCACCAGAACAGCAAATGGCAGCTCCGAAATCGATGGATTCGTCGCACGAATGCATCAAGGAGGATCCCTCTCCCAGGCCTCCAGTCGCAGTGCCATGCGAGGATACTCAACCGTCTCAGAGAGACCTTCCAAGACCGAGTCGGGAGGAAGAGCCGCACGATGTGCCATTCTCTTTTGCCGGGCCCTCGAGTCGAGCAAAGTACACTATCGAGGTGGGTATTGGGTATTGTCTGGGGATTGTGCGATGGCGTCTGGTTGTATGTGCGTTCGTTCGTGTGTGTAGGGTTATTCACTGGTACCTTGTATCCGCCGGCCCAAGTCCACGCAGGGGCTTTCTACAGGCAATCTATCGGATTGGTGGGTCCAGAACCCGGAGACTGGGTGGAAGCCGTGGACAAGGAGGGCAACGTTCACAACGAATCGATAGAGAATATCGGACAATGGGCCTCTCGATCCTTGGAAGATCTTATCGTCTTGGGAAACGGCAATGTTGAACCGGAACCCGAACAATCCTCCGAAGAGCTCAGTATCTTAATGGACAAGCTGCATCAAGTCCAGCAATTGCTCAAGAACTCTGAAACAAAGAGACAAGAAGCAATCCAAGATCTTAGGGAAAGCAACACGCGTAACGAGGAGAAAGAAATCTCGCTCAGGGCAAAGATCAAGGCACAAGAGGCAATGAACAAAAAGGCAATCCTTTGCTCGTGGCTAGCTACGGTTATGTGTTAACGGAGGTGTTTTGCAGATCGAAGCCCGTTTGGAGCAGATTCGTGATGAGAAAGATGCATTGGTTCGCATCTTGGACGAGGCAAAGGGAACGCTGTCAGGCATTTTTCCGGACATGGATCAGACGTCTGGACAAGTGGATGATCTAACCAAAACCGTTAAAACACACAAGACAAATCTACGACTCCTGGAAAAACAGTTGAGCGTGACATCCCGAGAAAGGGATGCCGTCTTGCGCCGAATGGAGTCTCTGCAAAGAGATGTGAATGACATTGAGAATCTGTTGGAGATCGTTGAGAAGTCAAGGGGTCTCGTCTCTTCCGGAGATGACGAATCCTACGCTGACAAAATCCAGAAAGCCAACTCCTGCATTCAGGTCCCTCACCCTTCTCCTGCTGTCATGTCATGAGTAACGGGTGTTTCTGGCGTCCAGGTTCTGCAGCAGTACTTGTTAAAACCCACTGGCAGTCGACATCTGTCGCCGATTCGTGAGGTGGGCAATCGTGTGGTGTGTGTATTTGAGAATATGATGATTGAATTGCGACGTGGGTTTATGCAAACCTCAAAATACATCAGACAGCTGGAGAGCGTGCAAGGTAAACTCTCCCAACGCAGTCAAGATGAAAACACACTCGCCACTGAACTCGCCGAGAGAAAAGTGCAGTACGATAGCCTCGCCGAACAGAAAGCAAGCATTGAACAAACATTGGCAGCAACGGAGCAGACTTTAGCTGAAGCCCAAGAAAACTTAGATGGTACATCCAGACGCGAAACGGAGCTCAGAGGCAATTTGGAAAAGGTCCATCTCCCCTCAGCCCTTTGCACAGCCGCCTTACATTTCGTGCTGTAGTTAACGTGTGATAAGGATACGCTGTCGGCCATGATGCGCAGTATCCAGCGAGAGGTCGCCGATATCGAAAGCCTGACACAGATCATGGAGAAAACCCGAGAGCTCATTCTGCAGATCGAAGCAAAGGATATGGGAATCGAACATATGGGGCTCTTGGATGCATGTCTGACAGTACGCCTCTCCACCCGTATGGCTCAGTTATGCCACATACGGTTGTGTTTCTGTAGAGTCTGCATCAGCATCATTTGAAACCGGCGGAGCCTTATGATCACGTCTCTCGCAGTATTTCCGACCGACTTGTTCACGTTTTCGAACAGTTACTAAACCAGACCAAGCAGAGTATTCTAAAGGCAGTGGAATCGAAAGGGAATTTGAAGAAGGTGGAGAGCGATCTGGAAGGCGCGTTATCCGAGGAGAGTTCTCTATCCGTCACCATCGAAGGCCTGCGCACACAACTGAACGACATGACTTCGGCCAAGTGCAGTCTCTCTAACGATGTCCAGATGCTCAAGAACGAACTGGAAGATAAAACCGATTCCCTTGAACAACTGAGAATGGAATTGACAAGTCTGGATGAAGTTCGTGAGGAGCAGAACAAAGATATCGAACATCTCAGAAATGAGCTGGACGAGAAGAAGAGGCTGTTGGAAGTGTCTAAGCAGACAGAAGAAGACATGACCGAAGCTCTCCAGAATATCAGTGAAGAGCGGAATGTTCTCGAATCCAAACTTGAGTTAAACGAAGAGGACCTCAACAAGCTGCGAAGCTCCCTGGATGAGGTGCTCTCCGAAGGCAAGAAAGCCCAGGATCAGCTCGATGCTCTCCAAGCAGAAAAGAGCAATCTGGAAACTCAGTTGGCTGGATTGACACACCGTATTAAGGATTTCGAGAACGAGAATAGCAGATTGAATGCCGTGGCTCAGACATTGCGTTCGAATATTGACCATGAACGGAGAGAGAAGGAGCAGCTGGAGCAGGAAGCCGAGGAAATGTTGGCTGCCCGCACAGAACTGCACGAACAGTACATGGGCAAGATCGAAACGCTGAAAGATCAACTGGAGAGCGCCTGCGAAGATCGGGACAGGATAAAAGAGACATGCGAGACGTTGGAAGAGGCAAAGGCAAAACTCGAAGACTGTTTGAGAGAGGAAAGCAATAAGTTCCAGGAACAGATGGAGGAGCTGAAGAAACAATACAAGGGAGATGCGATTCTGACTGGATCTGCCAATTCTGATCCGATTCAGCCAGTCCGCGAACCGTCTCCCTTCGCTGAGCATCATCCAGAGATATCAGGGGAGGAGGAGCTGCAGCAGGACACGAGTGGGGAAATAAAGCATTCGGACTCGGCCGAAGAGTCGACCGTTATCATACCGGCGGAAGGGGCTGAGGATGACGACTACTCCACTCCTGGCGGATCCAAAGTGCAGACATGGTTGGAACAGGCAGAAGTCGATCCGTGGGGTGTCATGCCAAAGGATAGAGACATGGCTGCAACCGCACCGCCGTATGAGCAGGAACCTAATCAGATATTTGGTAACCTGATGCCGGCATCTGGGCCGATCCGCGAGCGGAAGATTCACCGTCGGTTAAGTTGGCCACAGGACATGACGTTTGCTTTGAATGATAATCTGCTCGGAGCCGCCCAGGAACTTGTAGAGATGACCACCGCCACTTTGGAACTAGCCGCGGAGAAGAATCAGCTGGAATCCGAGCTCAGCGAGGTGCGTACCGCCATCAACGAAGCTCGTGCGCAGCTGGAGGAGAGGGAGACCGAAGTGAGCGAACTTACAGAGCACTTTTTACAGGTATGCATCTCTTCTGAGAGCATCGATGAAGAATACGTCTTGTGCCTAGGTCTATCAAATTGCCTCGGATCTGGCAGCAGATAACGAGGATCAGTCCACTGAGTTACAGGAACTGCGACTAACATACAAACGACAGCAGCAGGACATAGCAAACCGAGATCAACGCATTGCGATGTTGGAGACAGAGTTTGCTTTGGCGAATAAGGCACCACCTCGCAGTCCCATCATGACGAATCACTTTGCCGAGCCCATGCCAGATTTCAACCAACCTGTTGCCACAGAACCGGCAGCAAGTTCGTCCTTTATGAATAGCGAATACAGTGATGGTAATGGCCGCCTGCGGTCGATTTCGAGTCTTGGTTTCCAGTCCGCCGACATCAAGGGCCTCAATTCTCCTCGATTCGAAGCACCTGGTACCCCATCCATGATCAGTACGACACTTGAGATTCCACCACAACGCGCCCAATCGAGTCAAACCATGACGTCTGTTGCCACCAGGAATATCGACGACGATGCTGATCAGCAATCTGTGCGTTATTCTTTCAGTGACATGTCAAGTCTGTCTTCGGCCGATGAGGATGGTAGTGATGCCGGCTATCCTGATGCGGAGCACTATCCGATTCGAGTCGAACACGAATCTGATCTTGTCTGATACCTTAGGATCTAATCTGATCTGTTTGATCCGTTCGGTTTAGAATTAATCAATCACTTTCACCGTCACACTTTTGACGAATGATTCAATGGCATTAGTCTTTTTTATCCGTTCTCTACGGTTTGATGCAGCTCTGTGGGATAGTCCAAGAGACATGCAATTACAATACTGCTTGTGGTGCACGGGTGTGTGTCTAGACGAGTCGTCGGCATACCGCTGTCCATTTCTTACCAATTTCGTTGATGTTATGGGTCGTGGAAGTAGTATAGCGTGATGCCATCCAGCCGTTGCACTTTCGGATTTGCTTTCATCATACAATTGCTGGTGTGTGTGATAAGTGTTTTGGTGCATCTGCACGATTTCTGCTGAGAAGAAAATACCAAAGGCACTTTGGCTATTTACCATCCTCTGATGACGCCATTGTTCTGGGCGTGAATGAATCACGATGATGATGTTGTTGATGATGATGCGTGAAGCAACGGCCATTCCATTGCGAAGCAACCGAATGTGAGGAGCTGAGAGGCTCGTACGCTGCAAGCAATGTATTTCATGGATACGGTTGAAATGGTGTGCTTGTGAAAAGACAACCCCCTACTGCCTGTCTGCTTGTCGATCTGCTGTCGATTATCTATACTAACCCACTCGCTTACCTCTACTGTTGAACTCAGGATTCTCTCTATTCGTTGACTTCATGAACTGTGTAAACATCCTTGCACACGAGTAATACAAAGGGATCGCTTAGGGACAGTTTTTTAAGCGTTGTTTCGAGGCTTGATTTGATCGTGTTGTTGGCTGAGGCATCTGAGTGACGGTGCGCGCACCGAAATCGTCCGAACGTACCTACACACCTGATTGCAGCGATGCACGTAGGATGCCCCTGCCGATTAAGGACGGGTCTGTCCCGCGGCGTCCGGACGCGTCCTCTTTACACGAGGTCACGGAATCCACCGATCTCCCGCGAGCATCGCGATAGGCCGACGCGTTTCTTGCCGACGGCCCCAAGAGCCAAGCCAACCCTTGATCCAGATGATTGGTTCTTCACCGAGAGTGGACAGAAGGGATGGGTGGGTAACCCTTTTCCCATCTCGTTCCATTTTGCCTTCGTGTGTGTACCGCACCCAGGTCGAGGCGATGGAGCTGAATACCATTACGCCCGAATTGCCTTCTCTGATCGCAGAGATGGGTATGAACTATGACCCCGATCGTCTGGCATCGGCACTCCAAAGCAAACGCGCACAGCTCTACTCTCGAGCCCTGCGTATATCGACAGCACTGGGATCCTTGATCGCTCGATTGGGTCAGGACTACGCGACGGGACAATTCGAGAGGAATGCACGGAAACGCGCAAAGGAGCTGACGAAGATCTTGACCCAACTGGGTCCTGCTTTCGTCAAGATTGGCCAGGCGTTGTCTTCTCGGCCAGATCTCTTTCCCAGAGTCTATCTAGAAGAGCTCTCGACGCTTCAGGATCAGCTGCCGTCTTTTCCACAGAAGTTGGCTCTGACCGTAATCGAGCAGGAACTCGGCCAATCTGCCGATGCCATTTTCGAACAGCTCTCTGAAGTGCCCGTCGCCGCCGCCAGTTTGGGGCAAGTCTATCGGGGTCGGCTCAAAACAGGAGAGGAGGTGGCTGTCAAAGTCCAGCGCCCAGGGATCGGCGAGAACATCGCTTTCGACATGATTCTGCTCAGAAGATTGATGACGGTGGTGGACCGCAGTCTCATAGTCTATCAGCCCATCGTCCCACTCGTGGACGAATTCGCTCAGAAACTCTTTGCTGAGCTGGACTACGTCAAAGAAGGCCACAACGGTGAGAAATTTCAGCAACTGTATGGCGATATGGAGAACATCCGCACGCCTGGCGTCTATTGGGACTACACAGCGCGTCGGGTTTTGACCATGGAGTGGATCGAAGGCGTCAAACTGACAGACAAGGCGGCGATGGAACAGCTGAATTACAAACTCACGGATTTTATCAATATTGGACTGGAATGCAGTCTGAGGCAACTTCTGGAGCATGGCTTCTTTCATGCCGACCCCCATCCAGGTCTCCAATCCCTCTCCTCGCGCATCCGGTCGATGCTGTCGTGTAGGCAACCTGTTGGCAACGAAGGAAGGTGATTTAGTCTTCTTGGATTTCGGCATGATGAGCACGGCACCTGTGGCGGCGCGTTATGCACTGATCGCCCACGTGGTGCATCTAGTCAATCGAGATTACTTGGCCATGTGTGCCGATTACTATGAACTGGATTTCATGGATCCATCGGTCGACACCTCTCCCATTGCGCCAGCCCTGGCTCGATTCTTTGATGACATACTGGACGAGTCAAAGGTGTCGAAGATCAATTTCAAAACGATCATCGATGGACTGGGAGACGTCCTCTTTGAATTTCCATTCAAGTATGCACCGCACCTTGCGTCTTTCCAGGGACGCCGCCCTCTCTGCTGCAGGGTTCCTGGCTACTACGCCTTGATTATTCGTTCTTTGACAGTTTTGGAAGGCCTGGCTCTTCAGGCAGATCCAGATTATGCCTTGCTGACCCAAGCGTACACCTACATGGCCAGCCGTTTACTGACAGATCCTGAGCCACGTCTGCGGGATTCCCTTGAAGAAGTGCTCTTTAAGAACGGCCGTTTGCGTTGGAATCGATTCGAGATGCTGGTACGGGAAGGAAGCAAGAGTCAGAGCTTTGACGCCTCCCAGATGTGGCTACTATTGGACTGGCTCGTCCTGCCCTCCTCCCAAAGCATTCGAGATCAGCTGGCCAAAGAAGTGGCTTCGATGCTCGACGCCATGGCGGCCGGTAATATCTCCCCTTCACTCCTGCTTCCAATTCTGACTGGGCCCTTCTGTCTTGTGTACTCAGATTCAGCACGCCAGTCCATGCGATCGAGATTCGATGAGGCATCTGTGCTCCGTTTGGTGCCGGAACTGCCGCAGGAGGCAGAGGCACGTGAACGGGCAGATCTGGTGGCTTCGCTCTGGAATGTGCCGTCATCCGATCTCTTTCCATCCTTTGCTGGAACGGGTCCCTTCGGAGCGGTGACGCCGGCAGATCTGCAGCTGTTTATTCAGAGAGTTCAGCGCCTTTGGGAGAAGGCCGTTCCTCAACTCGTCGATACCTTCCGCCAGCCAGGCGGAACAGATTTCCTCTCAAAGCTCGGCCGAGACATGCTCATGCGATTCGCTGCCCGATCCGTCAAGCTCTTTTCAGGAGCTCAAGAGATCAACGAAGGACGAACTTGAACGAACGAACGAACATACACAGCATCTCTCTTAGATTCTTTTCCCGACGGAAGCGGGCTCGTTGCCGTACAACCATCCATTCATGCGCTAACGCACGCATTCCGCGCCTTCGTCGTCATGTCCATTAACTTGGAGGCGTTGTATGGCAGAGGGCGTCTCTCTGCGTTACATCGCGAGTTGGAGGTCTTTGCTGCAGATGTGGCGTCGACGCCAAATGACAGAGTCTTCTGCGAAGAGGTCGTGACGATCGTGGACGACTGTGCCGCAGCAGTCATTGGACGCAAAGCAAAGGTGGCCGTCTTCGGGAGCTATGCAATGGGTCTGTCGACGCACGCTTCCGATATCGACCTCGTCATCCTGAACGTCATTCGTCTGCACAGCAACGGATTTAGCGCCAGTCAAAGGGCCCGAGCGATTCAGATCCTCCACGCCGTTGCCAGGCGACTCGAAGCAAGTCAAAACCTCAATATCCAATCCATAGACGTAAGCATCGCGTCTGTCTACCAAAATGCTTCTTAAGTACTGGAACGTTCGGATGTAGCTTTTGGCCGAAGCTCGTGTTCCTTTGCTGAAGATCGGTCTGAAGGATGGCCCGTCTGTCGATCTCAGTCTGTACAATCGCAGCGGCGTCCAAACGGCGAAGCTGATGCGGGAGACGCTGCCAGAATATCCCGCCGCCATTCCCGTCATCCTCGCTATGAAGTGTCTTCTTCGACAAGCAGAACTGGACGATGTGTCCGTCGGCGGTCTTGGAGGCTACGCACTGACGACTATGGTATTGGCGCATTGTATGCATCTGCGACGATACGGAAGACCGGATGTCGACTACGGCAAAGTCCTCCTTGGGTTCTTAGAAACGTTTGGCTACGACTTCGATGTCGTGCGGCACGCCGTGTCGATGCGTCGCAGTGAAGTCCACATCAAGAAGACGATCTTGGAGAAAGAGACGCTGGAATGGATTCGGAATACGTCTGGATGGCAGGGCCGTACTAACGGCAAACCGCTGCCCTTTGTCGAGGATCCTCTGACGGGACGCAATCTCGCTCGCGGATCGTTACGCTTCCGCCTTGTCCAGAAAAAATTCCGTGAAGCGTTCAAGACCTTGCAAGGTCGAATGGACGGTCCCGTCCTGCCATACCTCATCGATGTCGAGAGAGCCCTTCAGCGAGGAGACTGTCCCATAGAAGGTGGCGAAAATGCGTTGCCTGCGGCGATAGCCCTCCGACCATCGCAGCTCGATGATCCGCTATCGATCGACCTCACTGTTCGACGCGAAAAGCGTCACAAGATGCGACGTTCGTCACGGTACGATCGACGAAAGAGTGAGAATCGACGACCGCGAGCCGTCTGTGCTCAGACGTCACATCCATCACATCGCTGTCTTGACATGACTTCGCGCTGTTTCTTTTAACAAAGCGTCCCATTTTGTACATTGTCTGTGACGAAGATGTCGACGACGACAAGGAAAACGCCTATGCGGAGTCGGAAATTGAAACCCCTCGTTCGTGCAGGTTTCCTCAAGCCCGGTCCCAAATGTCTCACTTGTCATCTCAACGGCGAGTCCTTCCGTGCAGGTATCGCACCTCCGTCGACCTTCCGCTTTCTCAGCCTTGGCGTTACACGATCGTCGACGGGCATTTCGATCCCCACTCATTCCATCGATTGCAGATTTAGGAAATGGTGGCGAAGTGTTCTATGATGGTCTGCGATTTTTGAACCCTCAGACGTGCTACGCTTACATTCATTGGCAAAACTCCGATCCGCCGTCGCATCCCGAAATTCCGACGGACGGCTATCACGAGTTCACGCACGAAGGCCACGAACTGAGTTACTACCGAGAGCTCTACGAGAAACAATTCCCGACGGAGACGCGCGTGGAGCGCATGCGAAGAGAGGGCGATATGGAAGTGGAGAAGGAACCGGCAGAAGAGAAAGTGTCTTCGCGTGACGGCGTCCGTCGTTCCTCGAGACTGAAAAAACGCACCAACAGTGTCGACGCAGCGACAGCTGCAGCTCTGGTGGAACTCGAAGAGGACATACAGAAGAGTCCGACGCCAAGAGGCGGACATCGAGGCCGTCACAAAGCTCCTGTCAAACGCATGGATTTGATACGGAACGACGAGGAAACGCAGAATATGTTGTTGGATGTGCTGGCCGAGGCAGACGAGACATGGCTCTTCTGTAACAACTGTCAGAAATGGCGAAGGTCTCGTGCCGATCCCAGTATTCCGTCGCCTTGGTTCTGTGAACTGAATCCGGATCGAAAGTGAGAAACGTGTGACACGTGGGATGAATGATGGAAGGAATGTTGGCAGATATGCTTCGTGCAAGATTCCTCAAGAGTTGCCGAGCTTTGCGGTGGATCGTTTGTGCAACGAAGAGTCCGATCACTTCTATGCCATCACGAGTGGGAGGCCTCCATTGGATCAATGCACCGAAGAGGACTTTGAAAAAGATCTGGTGGGATTCTGGACGTTCTTGGGCGAAACCAGTCGCGCCGACATGATTCGCCTGCAGCGCATTCAATGGTGAGTGCGTGCACCTCTCTTCTAGACTTGGTTGGTCACACTTTTGTGTTGATGTGACGTGCAGCAATAACAGCAACATGGATCTCTTTGGACTGTACTGTGAGGTGGTGAAGTGGGGTGGGATGATGCTGAATGAGTCGTACGATGCTGCAGGACGTTATACTGGAGCGATCAACTTTTCGGGGCAGATTTTCCCAAATCTCAAAAACTATACACCTGGACATCGCGCCACCTCTATCGGTCATCCCATCGTCCAATAGAACCGCCTGCCACTGAAGAAGTGTGCGTTTGTTCAGGGAATCAACTGCTGGTGAATTATCGCAAGTATTTGTATGACTACGAACGAATTTGGCACGAGCAAGATATCGCACTCTTTGCAAAATGGAATCCAGTGTCGCCGCCGACCAAAAGGCAAACGCGCTCCAGAAGAGACTTGGGCATCAATCTGGAGGTGCCTTTATCATTCACTTCCAACACGTCCCTTCAGGTTGGCGTCGTCTTTATCACTGCCAATGGAGTGCGGTCCGTGAGATGCAGGATAAAGAGCTGAAACCGCAGACGACACATTTGTTGATGCTTGCTGAAGTGTTGATCGGATTGGATCCGGCCACGAAGAAAGCCCCACAGCAGAAGTGCCGTCGACTGAACGAAGAAGAGAAGGCGGCCGATGAACCTGTGGTGCATGTGACAGAAGAGGCACTCAAATCAGGAATACATGGATTCAAGTGCGATCTCATTCCTATACAGAAATACTGAGAGATGGCGACAGATCTGGGGACTTGATTCTGGCAAGAGATGCCATGTATGAAGAGCGTTACTGGCCAGCACTTGTCTCTCGCTACAACGATCTGCCCATTCATATCCGCAACGGCCAGGCGACACCAGAGGCGAGGCAGCTCACTTTTCCGTACGCTATTAAAGTACTAGCCGCCACACTGTTGAGTCGACAAGAGAATCGAAGTCGCTACTTGGCTGGCTGCACAGGAACTGATGAGCTGCAAGAGCGATTACATTCCGGTGATGGTACCGGGTACCAATGCCTTTGGATGGGTGCCGACCATTTTCTGCAAGCCGTGGGATGGGACACTGGCTCTGCAAGAATACAAAGAATCTTTGAAATCTCCCGAAGAACCGTGCGATCTTGCTTTCCGGCGATCGCTTAAAGGCATGGTCACTCTTTTGCCAGTTTTCTCTCACACCTGTTTTGTGCAGAGGCAATGGAGTATCTCACCCATCCACCCTGCGAGAAAAGAGCATCGGCGATCGTACAGAAACACAGCATTGCATTCGTTCGTAATAGGTTTCGAGCACAGTCACTCTTTCAAAAGAGTGAGATGGTGTGTGTAGGCTATTAGGATTGGAATCAGATATTCCATCAATGTTCTTGGGCAAAGAGAGCTTTCCTACGAGAGAGATCTGGCGAGATCGTGTCGAACGCATTCATTCCCCGCACCAGATGTCCTTTGAAATTCAGTCGTTGAGCAACCAGATCGACTCCAGGTGCTTCAAGAAGCAAACACATCGGATGGTCCTCGAACACATCGTCAAGATATTTGGTCCGTGTTACATCATCCAATGGTGTCATGTCATCACACAGATGTTGCCGTTGCAGATCACAAGAAAAAAGAGGTGACCGTTTTCAGTCTGGATCGTGCGGTTCAGTCATTGGAAGAGGCAATGGACTGGCCCAAGATACAGAAACTCGTATTGGCCAAGACTGTCCCACAGAAGGCAGGAATGGAAGAGGATGGAGAGGAAGAGCCGGCAGAAGAGATGGACACGACGGAAAGAGACAATCTATCCAGTCCTGATGCAAGGGTGAGTGAGATCCCTCAAACTGTCCCATCATGACCCCTGATGCATGTGGGTGTCTATCACAGGTGCCCCGTGTGAAATTCGTGGCGCCTGGCAACAAACGAAAGCTAGATGAGCTGGAGACAGGCTCCTAGATGCACTTGTCGTTTTTTATATTGTAATCAAGCGCAATGCGATGACTCATTTGGAGGCGCGTCTTGGGGAAATGCACGCGATCTCGGTGCCCCGTGTCACTCAGCGACAGCCATTCTCCCTGCGTCGCTGCGCGGCGAGGTGTCGCGTCACGTCTTCGGCTCAACTGGAGGCGCTCGTTTTCGACTGCGATGGTGTGATCGTGGAGTCTGAGCACCTACACCGAGTGGCCTACAATCGTTGCTTTGCGCATTTTGCCGTTTCGACCGACGGAGGAGCGTCGATTGTGGAATGGGATCCTGTGTTCTATGACGATTTCCAGAACCGAGTGGGTGGAGGGAAGCCCAAAATGCGATGGTACTTTAATCAGCACGGATGGCCGATCTCCACTTCGACCCCGACACCACCAGAGACGACAGACTCGAGGGAGGCACTAATCGATGAACTCCAGGCGTGGAAGACTGACATGTATCAGCAAATCATTGCCAGTGGAGAGGTCCAGCCTCGACCTGGTATACTGCGCCTTTTTCAAGAAGCGCGTGACAAGTGTGACAAAAGAGTGAGATAACACTCATAGCAATTAACGGTGCACCTATAGGGGGCTCAAAATCGCTGTGTGCAGCGCAGCGACGAAGGAATCTGTATTCTTTGTGCTGGAGAATCTATTAGGAAATGCGATCTTCGATTCTTTGGACTGTTTCTTGGCCGGTGACGATGTGCCTGAGAAGAAACCGAGTCCGTTGATCTATCAGGTCGCTGCCGAGAAGCTCAAGGTCGATCCGCATCGCTGTCTGGTGATCGAAGACAGTGCCATTGGATTGGAAGCGGCGACGAAGGCAGGCATGCGATGCATCGTAACGTACACCGCCTCATCCAAATCGCAATCCTTTGCCGAGGCCGAACGGGTGATGCCCAACCTGGACGAACCCACCCCCCTTCGCATCGATGAGCTCATGAATGGCGTCGAACGCGTCTAGGACACGGTTTAAGATATAAGTCCTTGGTCAAGGAATGAGTCCACGCTTCTTCATGTAGGAGTTCAGCTGCTCCGTCACGTTTTCGAAATCGAATTTCGAACTGGGAATGTAGAGCGGATTCTTTACCACACATTCGACGTAGACTTGACTGTATATGGCCTTCAGCACTTCATGCATCGAAGAGGAATCCTGATCCGGCGAGGTATTGAGCACAAATTTCAGTCCGCTGGGCGATTCCAAGAAGTGCAGCTGATAGACATTTGTGCGAAATGCCCGATAGGAACACCCCTCGCCGATTCTGAGTGGAGATCCCAGTCTTGGTTTTGTGGCCCTAAGATGGTGTTGGTACGTTCACCGAGGTCATAGGAATGCATTACTGGTCGGGGTCAATAGCGGTGGTGAGGTTCTTTAACGTCCACAGCAGACCGAAGAGCTGCTTCTCTTCATCTAGCTTTGACCCTGCCCCTTGCTTCACCGATTTGCTGCGGTGCCACTCGTGGTAGTAAAGGCAGACGCCATTTCGATCAAAGATGTAGAAATTGTAGCAGACCATGATGGGCAGCATCGCCCAGCGCGTTGTGCGTGGAGGCACGGTGTCTACGGTTGTCTACGGTCGCGCCACCTGACACGACGCCTTTCCGATGCAAGAGACCGAAGAGGAGACGAAGCTCCGCCACGAGGAGTTCAAGATATGGAAAAAGAACACGCCCTTTCTCTACGGTCCGCTCGTTGTGTTCTCGTGCTCACGGAATCCATCGATGCGGTACAGATCTCGTCATCAGTCACGCTTGCGAGTGGCCGAGTCTCACCGTCCAGTGGCTCCCTGTATATCCATCCACGCCATGAGACCATCAGATTCATCGGTGTGACCTCCAGGGCTACGATACGGTGCCCGATAAAGAGAGCACCATTCACACGCTCTTGCTGGGCACGCACACTTCAGACAAGATGCCAAATTCTTTGATTCTCGCTCATGTGCTGATGCCGAGTCCGATGTCGAGTGAATGTACGTTAGAGAGCCTGTCCGAAGATTTGGTCTCGTTCGGGGCATTGGGTCGAGGATCGGAGCGCATTAAGGTCGGCTGGATGTGTTCGGATGAAAACGGGCGACGGTTGTTGATGTGATGGTGTAGCCTGTGAAAGTCATGTCTCACGATGGCGAGGTGAATCGAGCACGGTGCAATCCGTTCAACAAAGAGATCATCGCCACCAAGGCCATCGTTGGCAAAGTGTTCATCTTTGACACGGGAAAGCAGTTGGAACGCACAACCGACACCATCTGTTCCCCAGAT
The DNA here is from genome assembly GCA_965230195.1 of Putridiphycobacter sp. Lineage (GTDB taxonomy): Bacteria > Bacteroidota > Bacteroidia > Flavobacteriales_D > Crocinitomicaceae > Putridiphycobacter. The sequence continues at coordinate 437,197 of OZ245997.1, read as the reverse complement.
TTATGTCTCCTGGGTCAGTCCTATCGCTGAATGACTGCTGTATCGTGTGAAAAAGAGTGAGTAGGTCACACAAAAGAAGGCTATGGACTGAGTTGGAATTCGTTCAGAGATGGATGGCTCGTGAGCGGATCGGACGATTGTCGGATTTGTGTATGGGATGTCAATCAGTCTCCTGTCGAACGGGCAAGCACCTCTCACTCTGTTCGGCAGATCAGACTCTGTTGTTTTTCAGTCCTTAGAACCTGTGCTGCTTTACGAAGAGCACAAACAGACGGTGATGGACGTGGCGTGGAACCCGGACAACGGATTTCTTTTCGGATCTGTGAGCGATGATCGCTACCTGAATCTCTACGACACACGATGTGCGATTGGCCAAGCGGTGACTGGACGAATGAAAGCGCACGATTCGGAGATCAATGCTTTGGCCTTCAATCCGATCAACGACACCCTTTTGGCCACAGGCGGCGGCGACAAGACCATTGCCCTGATCGATACACGAAACCTGACACGTCCACTGCACTTTCTGGAGGGCCACAATGCCGAGATCTACATGGTGAGTATCTCCCTTTGTGTGAGATGATCGGGGAGAAAGCGAAAGCTGCTATGTCAGGTGGCTTGGAATCCGACAAGGGATTCTTTGCTGGGATCGTGTGCCGCCGATCGCCGGGCAATGGTTTGGGACATTTCCCGAATCGGCATGCCGCAGACAGATGAAGAGAAAGAAGACGGGCCTCCTGAGCTGCTCTTTGTGCACGGCGGTCATACGTCACGCGTCTTGGACTTCTCCTGGAACTCAGATGTCGATCACGGGATGACAGCCGCCACGACGGCTGAGGATAACATTCTGCAGGTGTGGCAACTGGCAGAGTCGATTTACGAGGACAAGAACACCCTTTAAAGAGCTTGTGCTGATGGGACGTGTATGGAACATGTGGTACGTAGGGATACAGCAACGAAATCTGGGCAGACGTGCTCGCGCATCTTCCGTCAGTACTTTCCAGATCCATACAGATCTTTGCGTCTCTGAAGAATGTTGCCCAACTGTGGGTCTGTTTTCTTCTCCGTCTCCTGCTTTGCCGCACCGAATCTCAGTTGTGCAGGACTGAGTTTTTTGCCAGGAGGCAATGGTGCCGGTTTTGGCTCCTGTTTCGCAATTGCCGCCTCTGGTCACACAAATCACACTTATTAGCCACACATGCATCCCTTGGCTCGTGCCTTCGCTTGGGAGAAGTGTCGAGAGGGGCGGTTTTGCTTCGGTAGCAATATGGTCGGCCGGTTTGTGGTCTTCATCATAAGCCACATCGACACCTCCTCCAACCTTGCCTCCTTTCCCTCGTGTCTCGATTTCGACTACGCCTCCCTGTCCCAGTTTCTTTTCGATGATTTCCCGTGCTGCTTTTCCTCCTGTCGCACTGAGCTTTGTCGTTGTCTGGCCAACCTTGATCCTACATTCCATTCAGTGAAAACCGAAGGCATCCACCCATCCTGTATGCAGGCACTTTTGTTTCAGTTCTCCAAAAACGGAGTGCGGAATCGTGGCCTCCGCCGCTTTTCTCTCCTTCTTCTGCGCCGTGTGCATGACACTGAATCCGAATTTCATGTTGGCCGCTACACAGAGGGGGAGATGTTGATGGGCAGCTAAGGGAGCATGCGTCCGTACCATCGAGTCCGAGGTAATAGCGCTGCCACTGTTCCAGCTGAGCATTATAGAAAGCCTTGACACGCGGCGCAAAATCACGGGAGACACTATCCCAATGGTCCACCGACTCCATTTTCTCTTGAAACGCCTTGAGTTCCTCCAGGAATTCCTCCTCCTTTTTCAGCACTTGCTGCACGAAACCGCGTGCATGGTCGCGATCCATAGTGATTCAGAAAACCGTCAATTAAACCGAACGCATCTCCTGTTTATCTAACAGACGTAATGGATGCAGCCAAGGTGCAACTACACGTGTCGGTATGCCGCGTGGCGACGCTACAGAAAGGCAAAGCGCTACCGCGACGCATCATTGCAGCCATGGCAACGCTCAGAGTCGGCACCTAACGGTCGCACCCGAGATACCATCGATTCCTACAGGAGGAATTTGAGATGCAGCGGTTCTGGGAAGAGGTGGCGATCCTGGATGCCTTTCTCAAAAAAGAGCGACGTGCGTTTCGAGGCACACCTTACTATTCAAAACTCGACGAAGTGCGATCGAGCATCTCCGCCTGTCATCATCATCTGCTGAACAGACGGTCAGGATCTTGAGACACATCGACGAACTGCGTCTCGTGGCTCTGTCCGCGACGTTCGGATCGGCCATCGAAAGCAACGCAGTGCCCTGTCGTGAAGCCATGCTTGTCTACCTCTATCGCTTGCATGCAGGTCTGTTCTATCCGACGGGACATGACAAGCTTCTGGCTATACATTCCCTTCTACAGGATGTCTACTCTTTCGCGAGCTCTTTCCCACGATTCTCAAAGCGGCGAAGCGTTTGATGCAGTTGGCGTCGTTAGGTCATCATCCATCGTTTGTCATGTTCGCCCTGTCCAACATCGCTTCCATTCGAGTTCCAGCACTGCTCTCTTCGAATATGTCTCACGATGGCAGTGCAGGACAAAGCGTATCGTGTGGTGGATGTTTATGTGAAGACATTTAACCGTTGCATGCCAGTGAATGGATGTCTTCCAAGAGCTCATGGCACCCCTTCTGTGGAAGAGCTGTTGCTGAAAGTCCCGAGTGAGCTACAGTGCGTCTCGAAAGGGCCCCATATCGAGATTCGCATCGGACAAGGCAAAGATCATGAAGAACATCCATCAGCGCTTACAGATTACGTCATGCAGCCGCCGCCACCGACGATGACAAAGAGAGGAACAGTGCATCGGCCAAAAGAGTGGGATCTGGAACAGCCTCATCGTCACAAACGAAAGAAGGGATCTCCGTGCGCTGCCCCTTTTCCTTCTGCTCCTTCGCCAAAACCAAAGCGGCTCAGTCTCCTTGACAGAATGCAGTATACGCCTGTTCACTCTTCTCCTAAACCGCCGTCCGATTGGGAAGCATGGCTAACCGAGGAGAAACGCGAGTCCCCACCTGTCACATCAACATCCTCACGATCAAGTCGCTTCCTATCCATCGTCTGTTCCTCGTGACTGTGCAAGGCAACAGGACGGAAGAAAAAAAGACATTGATTATCATATGATAACCACACATTACGTAATAGTTAGGTGCAGCATCTCTTAAATGTCCCATCAACGGGTCGTGCCCACCGTCATTGTCGCCATATTCGCCGCTCCTCGATTTTCCATTTCGTTGTATTGGCAGCAAGCAACAAGAAGCGATTCCATGAGAAAACACTTGACAAGATTTCTTCCCCTTAGTCGCTCGAACGGGGATATTCATTCGACCGATTCCAAACCTTGTTCCGCTTTCTCACGAGTTCAAGACCATGTCGAAGAACTCCGCCGTTATTTCGAACTGCCTGCCGATGAACTCTTTCTTGACGAATTTTATTGCGCCTTGTCGAAACGCATTCTCCTTCAGGGACGCATGTACATTTTTGAGCACCATCTCTGTTTCTACTCCAATGTATTCGGCTGGGTAAAGCGAAAAGTTATACCGCTGCATCAGGTGAAAGAGATTACCAAAAAGCGAAACTATGGATTCCCTAATTCCATTGAAGTCCTCTGGAAGAAACGGGAATTCTTTACCTCGTTTCTGAACCGTACGGATGCATATGAACTGCTGTGTGATGCCGTTAAACACGTGGAGGTGCCTTCGCCGACTTCTAGCGATGGTACGTCCAGATCCTCGCGTCGTGGGCATATCGGAGATGGCGTGCATACAGGGAGGCAACGAGAGAGCCCACAGGGGTCATCTTCATCATCTCTCGGATCGCGACGCAGCGATGGGCGTTCGCCAAAACGAGCGATCAAATCCGTCGTGAGCGATCCGGGGGATGATTCGGATCTGGACGGGGATGATGAAGAGACCGATGTTTGGTCTGTGATCACGGGTGCCGCTCCTGCTGTGCCCGAAAACATGGTCCTTCTCTACGAGGATCGCTACGAAGTCTGCGTTCAGGAGTTCTTTACGCGGACACTGTCAACGGATTCCATGTTCCTCGATGGATATCACAAGCGGAGAGGGGATACGCGATATCGCATCACGGGATGGGAACAATTGAGTGAGATTAGCGGGTTTGTCCGACAAGCCACCTTCGTTTCGCCCGTTAAGGGTGTCCGGGGGATCGGTTTCATGAGTCCCAAGAACACAGAATGCAATCAAGATCATAGACTCTGTATCTATCGTGGAGATCATCTGGTCTTCCAAATATCGCAGGTGGGATGCGTACGATGTGTGATATCGCCATTGGGAAATGTGTGAGATGTTTAGGTAATGAAAGATATTCCCTACGGAGATAATTTCAGCGTTGAGCTGCGCTGGGATGTGACGCCCATTCCGGACTCGACGTCTTGTCAAATCTCCATCCACGTTGCCGTTCCTTTCATCCGTTCCGTTCTGGCTCCCTTCCGGTCGATGATTGAGACAAATGTGATGAAAGAGATGCAAGATTCAGTCAAGATGATGTCAGAAATGCTCAAAGATACATTGCACCCCACTCTACCTGACGAGCTCACAGAATCCGGCATCGACCCTCAAGAACAGGACGAATCGGTCGAGCCGTCGACACATGCCTTGTCCAAACTGCAGAACTTGTTGAATAACGAAGAAGGTCTGCAGAGGCTTGAACATCTCGTTGAGTCGACGGAGCTTTTGGAGAGAAACGTGTCGAAGACCGAACTTAAAACGCCGCCAATGCACTCTGCCTCCGTCCCACCACCACTCCTTCCATCCTCTATCAACTGGGTCCTCTTTTTCGCTTGCTTGTTCATGCTCTTCTGTCAAGTCATGCTGATTGTGGCATGGATGGTGATACATCCACGTGCCTCTGTGCCGGCAACAGTTGAAGGAATGGGGCACTATCTTGAACAGTCCTTTAGACAACTGTACGAAATGGAAACGGCTATCGTTGCTACACTTCAGTTGCTGAACAGAACGGTGGCAGATATCACTTGACATCCATAGCATATCTCCACGGATCTTGTGTTGGTGCACTTCTGCATTTACATTTGCCTTCTTGTTTGTGTAATAACCGAACGTATTTCATTTCTGAGTAGCCGGCGGGGGAACTGGAAGACGAAAAGACGATGTAACATCTCCATCTTTCGGAAAGATCGAGGACGAGATCTCTTTTTCATCAGAAGGAAGCTGTACCCGTTTGAGCTCCACTTCAAACAACAGAGGCTCATCTTTGTGCGCTTCCAAACGCCGATAGCCACCAAACGTATCAGGACGGGGACCCACTTCTCGATCTCGCCATCCGTACCGTGGTGGGATCAAGATTCTGCGCCGGCCACCCTCTCGCATACCCTGCATACCGAGCACGGCAGCCAAAGGCAACGCCTCTGGATCTCCATACCTACCATACCCATTCTGCCTCACACGCATCGGACGCGGGACGTCTATTTACTGGAAAGAATAGATGCTGTCAACATCGTCCTTCCCTTCATAACCGTATCCCATTGAGAAGAGATAGACGGGTGTCCCGCCAGAGGAGTATTTGAAATAGGCGCCGCTGGATAGACGATAGACAATGTATGAGATGCTGCACCGTGCGGCCTGCTGGACTTCTTTGCCACTCCCCGTCTCCATCTCTCTGCCGGTCAACACACACAGTGATGGGACACGTGCTGTTTCCATTGTGTGACCTGTATTGTAGTCCGTTGGAAAGTGTGACCAGATCGCCAGGCTGATCGAATTGACGTGTTTTTAGATACTGTTCGCGCAGTTCCTCATCGGAAGCAGCTTCCCTTTTCTCTCTAGCTGCACATCCGTCTCACTCTTTGATCTCATTCTACGTTATTTAAAACGTGTGACCTTAAGCATCGACGCAGATCGTATCCACTTCGTCCCCGACAGGCAAACTTCGCTGATTGCGCCTCGCCGCTGACACTGGCGACACCAACGAACGTACCAACCAACAGACTTCTGCGTCGCATCTCATCCCCTGCAACGTTACTCTTTCATTTGCAACAAGAGTGAGAACTGCGACCGTTGGGCGGTGAAGGACGGGATGATATACAGCAGATGGTCGACATTGGCAAAGAATGGCCGACCAACAACATCAATTGCGTTACGCAACGAATCGCGAAGGCGAGAAGGTCATTCCAGCATCGAAACGTGCTGATGGCTCTCTGCGTCCCGAACGACGTGTCCGAGAAGGCTACGTTCCTCAAGAAGAGCAGCCTATCTACCAATCCCGTGCAGCCCTGAGTCGACGTGGCATCCCTCTATGTCCAGGCAGGCCACAAGGAACGCTCCTGTGACACCTGTCACGTCATCATTTTTATCAGGAGCGGACTTTATTCAGAGTGACGGACAGAAAACGTCTCAGTCAAAATCGGCGAAGAAGAATGAGAAGAGGCGCTCGAAGAAGAAACAAATGGAGGAGATGGGACAGGATGCCGTACAGACTTTGACGCAGAAAGTGTGACCATATCATCATTGCGTGATGTGACGTTTGTGTTAGATGGAAGACACAAAACTGTGTGATGTCGAGGGCGACGCGTCACCTTCGAATCTCTCCCATGAAGCGAAGCAGCTGAGGACCTTGAAAAAGAAAGTGCGTCAATGCGAAGCCCTTCAGTCGCGTCGTGATGCCGGAGAGGCACTGACCGACCTCGAGACGACCAAGCTGGCGAAGCTCGATGCGTGGAGAGAGGAGATCGCAGAAATCGAATCTCGCCTATGAACGTCACATCACACAAGACGTGTCAACATCGCGTCGGCGAATCGACTCCGTCAGCGTTTTCGATGTCGATGCGTGCGCGTTCGATCTCTTTGCGCTCTTCGTCCTTTCACGGCACTCGTGTTGTGGCATCCGTGCCGAGATGTACCCAGAAGACGTGTCGTCGTTTTTGCGTCGAGAATAGAACCTTGTGGTCGTTGCAAGTCGATAAAGCATGGTGTGATGTAAATAAAGAAAAGTGTGATAAGTTGGAGCCATCTCTCGACCTTACAGACACGATTTCGGAGAAACTCAAATGCCTGGTCGGCGAAACTCAGAACTGCGATTTTGTGCGTTCTATTGTGATAATTGGGTGGGTTATGGTCGCATGGATGGTCACGTAGACGGTGGGCTGTAGGAGATGTAGCATTTAACTGCCGTCTGTAAACCACCGGAAGTAGGAGAGCCGTAGTCTAACCATCCAGGCGCGCTGACCATCGGTCGCGACGGATGTCGGCTCCCGAGCTAACTTCCCCATAACGATAGGCATGTGGTTATCAACTTGCGCTAGAAGTTCACGACTGTTAGGTACTAAGGTTAGGAAAACTGTAACCACCGTGGGTACTTAAGGTTGACATTCCTGTTGTAAATAATCTCGAGTTCCTGTGCTATCGTTTGAGTGTTCATTCGCGTCGTCGTTCGCGCTGAGAGCCGATTCGTGTGAAGCGCATCGTTACATCGATCCCCGACAACTGGTGGACCTCCGGGGTAACTGTCAAGCGTTTCCTATCGTTTGTGACAGACCATGCGCATCGAGTCGACACCCTGCCCGCGTTATGATGGACGCAGCGACCCGAAGGAATGGGTCGACGAGATGACCTCGTTCTTTCGTCTGCGCCATGTAGACGACGAGCCAGGCACACGGGCCGAGATTGCCATTGCGTTTCTCGACGGACCAGCGGCAGACTGGGCCGAACTGCACTTCGGTTTTAGCGACGCTGTTGCTCTGCAGTGGGCAGAGTGGAGCCGTCGGTTGACCGACCGATTCGGGAGGCACGACCCGAACCGGACAGGAAAGCAGCTCCTGAGCCTCTGTCGAAAACAGAGGAGACTGCGCGCGGAACGCGCAGAAAAGTCCGTCTGTACTCGGCGAGCATCGACCAGTGCATCTTTTCTCCGTCGCGGAGACGACGAGGCGGGCGCACGCAGACGTGTCCGTTGGTTCGACGAAACCGACGAGGACGAAGACGAAGACGAAGCTCCAGAGCCCGAGCTCGGACGCAACCGTACGACGGTCTCCAGACCGGATGGAGCCCGTAGACTCGAGCAGACGAGTCGACATTTGCCAACCGACGCAACAGAGTTTGCGACGGCTGATGCAGAAGACGAAGCACTTCGCCAGTTGCCAGCTGGCATGACCATTCTTCCTGTGAAGAAGCAGGAGAAACGCCAAGAGCGGCGTTTGGAAGACGACGTGTTCGAAGCCAGAAGCGAGTCAGACATGGCGACCGCTCTGGGGGAGTCTGTTGAAGAGACGCAGACTCCCGACTGTGAAGACGACGACAACAACAGTGCACGCGGCTACTGCGGCGAGTCTGAGGTGACTGCTGCGCAGGATGAGTCGATGCGAACCCGCGGCGGTTACGGAGACCGCGACGGAAATGACAGCAGAGAATGCACATGCGAACCTTACCATTTCTCCGAACCGAAACCGGCAGAGCTTTCGGGTATCCGACTCCAGCACTCTGTCGTCGAATTCCTCGACGCAGAACTCACGATTCCGTGGGACAGTGGCTGTGTCGATGGACTTGCAACCCGTCTGCCCATCCTGTCCCGATGGTGTGAGATGTCACCTCGTCTATCATTCCTGACGTTCGAAAGGACGAGGGCTGTGAAACATATGGAAGTTCTCACTAACGACGACGAAGCAGAACCTTGTCGAAGTCTCTTTTTCGTAGCCGCAGAAGAACCACGGGGGCAGCTTGAGTTGGTCTCGGCGACCAGACGCTTCGCAGAATTCGTTCAAGGTACCCAATGTGAAGACGCAGAAGACGTGGGAACCGAACGGCGAATGGCGCCACCATACCTTTCGGCTGTCGAGACTGCAGCATGCGCCCGACGGAAGAAGTTCCCGTCGTCTGTGGGGCTTCTTGCGGAAGTCGATGCGAAAGGCCGTGTGAGTGAAGCACTTTCCATTGCGCGCTTTTTCGCGAGTTTCCGGGGAGGACCAACGTGTCGTGGACGGATAGAAGTCATCGTTCCTCGCGTAGAACCAGCGACGGAGCTCCGTGTCTATCGACTCGGGGACAACGGGAAGCCAGAGGACGTGTTCAAGAGAGGTGCACCGACGTGGCTGCTGACCATCTGGATCTCACGTGGTGGAGGAGTAAGACGTAACGCTATGGATCTGTGAGCATCTGTGGCGGTGTTCTTATAAACGACGTTATTTTAAACGCTCGTGGTTCTACCTTTCCTTAGGCAAGGTTGTTTTCCCTTTTCGTGTGTCACTTAAACGTCGGGGCGTGACGTGTTAAGTGAGGGGGAGTCACTGTAGGAGATGTAGCATTTAACTGCCGTCTGTAAACCACCGGAAGTAGGAGAGCCGTAGTCTAACCATCCAGGCGCGCTGACCATCGGTCGCGACGGATGTCGGCTCCCGAGCTAACTTCCCCATAACGATAGGCATGTGGTTATCAACTTGCGCTAGAAGTTCACGACTGTTAGGTACTAAGGTTAGGAAAACTGTAACCACCGTGGGTACTTAAGGTTGACATTCCTGTTGTAAATAATCTCGAGTTCCTGTGCTATCGTTTGAGTGTTCATTCGCGTCGTCGTTCGCGCTGAGAGCCGATTCGTGTGAAGCGCATCGTTACATCGATCCCCGACATGGGCTGCGACAAAACCGGCGTCGAGGTGAAATTCGAAAGCGTCGGAGCGACCAATCCTTTGGATTCGCCAGCCGAGTTGTACATGACAGTGCGTATGCTGAAAAAGCGATGCGAAATGATGTGACGTTTCACCAGGTATTGGGCGGTTTGACAAAGATATCTGTGGACGAGAAAGAACTGAAGATGAATGAGAAGGTGCGTTTGTATCCCGGCAGCGCCATTCAACTCGGAGACTTTGCTCGCTTTCAAGTGGGTCACACTTATTGCACTCTTTCTCGACTGTGGATCGGTGAACATCAATCGGTTGGACAGGTCTTGCGAAACGTATTCGCGCACGCCTGAATGGATCCAAAGCAGCTGCCACCACAGATTCAGCAATATTGGGAGTTTCTGTTCATTTTGATGTGACATCAACAGATGGTCGCCATTTTTGCTTTTCTCTGTACAGAGCGTACTGCGCCGATTTTTGAGAAGACAAAGAGACAAACAACTCTATTCTTGCAAGGGACATGACGTCCGCGTGTAAAGACAGACACGCACGATTCGATCCATAGACAGGGAGATCTAGGATGCCCACTGAAAATGATCGCAGCGTCCGATCGGAGGTCGTCCTGCTGGTCGGGCACAGACATAGAATCTTCTCCCCTTATTCGCTCCACTCTTCTTGACGTGACGCACGACACACGGTTCTTGGTGACCTTCGCAGAGAGGAGGTCCCTGCTTGGCAAAGAACTCTTTCCATACACCGGTCAGCCCCTTAGACGTGACGGAAGCCTTCTGGATCGCATCCTGGCTGGATGAAGACTCTTCCAAGGAGGGCGTCGACGACTTGGATGGTGCCAAGAACGATCTGAGCGTTGGCTGACGGGCAAGTCGGCGTCTTTTTCTGACTCTCTTCGGTGTCGTCGACTGCGAATCCGACGTCCTTTCCGGTCGTGTCACAAGAAAAGCATCCAACGTTTTCTGCTTCCCTGCAGAGCGTGATCGTTTTGCACAAGAGTGAGAACCGTTGGGAGGAGATGGATGACCTTTAAAGAGAAACTGAGAGCTGAGGCACGGAGGTTGGTAGTGCTCTGGAAGCTTAGGTCGGGGTACGTTGGCACGGCACCAAACAGGGGCATGATCTGAGCCCGTCACCTCACACATGATTCCCTGACAGTTGACAGCAGCCTTCTTTCCAGTGAGAACGGCATCATGAGATTACACTCTCGTCGAAGCTCTCATGAAATGTCCCGTCATCGGTGTTGGCCACCAAGATCATGTCGATCCGCGTTCCGTAGTTATTGACGCGCGATCGCGTCGACTGATTCCAGCAACTGAAAGCTTCTTTCCTACATAGATTTCTCACACTTTATCCAGTGCACCGGCCACGTGTGACGTGATCGGGTGGTGTTGTCTGTAGATGTCGTGACAAGGACCTCCATTCTCCGACATCATCTTGTGAAGAATGGCCCGATCGGGTCGAAGCGAGAAAGTATCATCTGGTCGGCAGTGATCGATCTCCCGCAAGGCACAGTTGAAGTCTCCCGCAACCACCACTCCGAAACCGCGCTGCTGCGTCAGTTCTGCGACGCATCGATGCAGCAGCTGCAGCAACAGGCACGCCACGATGGTCGATGTTTTCTTGCTGAGACGAACCGCACGTCGAACCATTTGATCTTGTACTCCACTCTCTCGGCGAAATTCGTCTCGGAAACGAGAGCAGGGGCGTAGATGTTGAAGAGGAAGAATGATCCATGCCGCGTGACGAGACATCGACCCTCGGCATCGATCTCATCGATATCCACCCATGATACATCGAAGCTCTCCACCGACAGACCCTCTGCCTTTATCAAGGGACCAAATCCCGAGAACGCAGCACGTGGCTGCCAGCATGATTTCCGGCAGAACGTTCCTACGCCTGAGTAACCTGTTTTTCCGTTCGAGAACGCAAAGTACGAGTCCCTGCTAACAACGGCGGTCAGAAGAGGACGTGTGTCCGCCGGAGAGTGACCAGTTCGCCGAGATGGCCAGTTCGGCCGTTAGTTCGTTCCTGGTGAGCTTCGTTTCTTGTAAACAGAGGAGATCTGCCAAAGACGATTGCAATGGAGCGACGGTCGTTGTCGTCACCTGCGTCGAAATGGGTCAGCAGCTTCTCGAGTGTGTCGAATTTTCGGCAGATGGCTCGAAGGCCATTGACATTCCAGCTCACAATTTTCAGTTTGCCGTCGTTTTGCATCACGCTGTTCGTTAGAGATCGTTCTTCACATGTGTGTCGATCATTAATGTGGACGGCCTCTACAGCATTTGTGTCGTTGGGGGTTGTTTAACGGCTGCTGTGAGATGCGACGGTTCGTTCATTCGTGATGCTGTTTTCATGAAGCAGGAAGGGATAGGTGAGCTGCAGGTAGCTAAAAACTCATTCGTCAAATGACATCAAAGATAAAGGACTTTGCACGACTCTCTGTCTCCTACTCATATAACAACACCAGACAATTGAGAGAGATAAAAGCAGATTCGGTGAAATACAGTTAAGAGAGCGGGCTTGCAGGCCAGCTCCAAGCCAGCGAGCGAGCGATCGCATCAGAAGGAAAAATCAGAAAGGATTGTAATAAACTGCGTTGGGCAGCTATCGGTCTCCATCACAGTCTACAGAAGACGACATCGATGGAGACGCCAGAACAAGTGGAACTGCGAAAAACATCCTGCCCACGACCACCTTATTTGTCCGAAAATAGTAGATTCGCATGGGGACTGCGCCTGAGCTCCGTTCCAATGGGACAAGTGTCTCTTCTGCTATGACTATGAAATTGGTATCAGAAATCTTGGAACACCATAGGAGGAGGACGATAAGGTCAACAAATCATGTAAGTCTCTTGAGCTAGCTCTCCACGAATCCTTATTGGAATACACTGCCGTCACACAAAAGGGCTTCCTTCAAATTACAGTTATTTCTTCAGATATGCACCGTTTCGGAAAGCACCCAAACAAACACACTGTCACAACGATCACACCAAGAAGCAGTCAAATTGTTGCTGATGTTTTTGTGTTTTAGAGATGGACGGATCCATTCATTCAAGGTCGCTGAGGACCTTTGCTGCCATTGGGTTTGCTGCTACCGGCCATACCGACACCAGTTCCGTGGCAGAGCCCGGCAAGCTGTTGTTGCATCTTGTGCGTGTTTTCTGCTGCCTGCTCGGGTCTCAGTTCTTTCGAACGCGATCTTTGCTGCTTCCCTGTCGCACTGGTCATCGTATCCTCCTCAAAATCAGCCCAGTAGTCGATCATGACATCTGAACTGGTCTTCGTGAAAGCTGCAGCCGTTCTATTGCCTTCGGGATGCGAGCCTGTCACAGCAGAGAAGAGTTTTTCATGGGCAAGCTGTAGGGTGGCGACGGAAGATGGCACCTCTTCTTTGAATAGGGAGTGAATAGTTGAGATGGGGATGAGGATCGGCCAAATGTGTCAGGACCGCGCCAGACGGAGAGGGTTGTATAGAGTTATCAAAACTTGTGGCGTTGGAGAGGGGCTGCATTCCAGTTCTTTCGCGGTAAAAGCTGTCAATATGAGCACAGGAGTTGTACAGTCTATTCGCCCTCTGTTTGGCGTCCTCCGGTCCCAGTCCTTGACCTTTGGGCCAGGGGATGGCTCTCCTCAGTGGAAATGAAGGGCCAGCGACGACCGCCGCACCTTCATCACGTCTGAAAGCCCGAATGGATTCGGTATCCCATGTGCTTGTCAAATCGTAGGAAGATCTGCAGTGGGAGGGCGAGGGCGGCAACAGAAAGTCGTCTTTGAACTCCAGAGAATCCGCCGTCGCACTACGCGGATGCTTCATCGGCTGAAGTGCCATTCCCAGTCCCTTGTTCAGGATCTCCTGTCGCTGATGGTGGTGCTGGAGATGGTAATGATGCGGAATCAGGGCGTGTGGTCCCGCAGAATGCTCTAGAGGTCTCAGCTCTCTGATGTCTTCTACGGATTGTCCGATACCTACAGATGACGGTCTCGAAGACCCCGCGCTTGCTGTCGTCTTCAACGGCAACATCAGTGGTGCGTCCGATCTGCCACAGGAAGTGTATGCCTGTGACAACGAAGGGCTCTTGATGCCATGATCGACTGTGCTTCCACTCGAATCCATGCGTCGAAAAGAGCTTAGGGGCGAGACGCCCACCGATTGCGTTCGTGACAGATGTGCGGTCGACTCCGTTTCAGCTAAGAGAGACCCAGCGGTCACGGTGTATTGCCAGTCATCGGCAACGGATCGAACGAGGGACGACTCGGAGATCGACGGCTTCGGGCTCGCAGTCTGTGACGTGTGTGGCGTCGATAGTTCCGGAACTGTCGGCATGGACACTTCCATTCCTTTTTTGGAAGGGGTCTGCTTCATAGTAACCATTGAAATAAGAGAAGTGTTTGTGCCTTGCCTTGCATCTTGCCCCATCTCGTGCTCCAATCCAGTCTCCATTCCGCTCACGATAGGCGATTCGGATTCTGTCTTTGGTTCGACGACGACAAGCGATAATTCTACAGGAACTTGTGGAGAGCAGACCTTCAACGGAGATTCCGCAGCATGAGAGCTGCCCTCCACTGTCATACTCATGGATCTCAAAATGGATGGTCTTGCATTGACGGAGGAACCGTCGGTGGCACTCATGCGCTCAGAAAGACGCTTCTGAAGCGAATGGCTCAAGGCGTTGAATCCTCGCGGTGTGTGCGAAAACGAATCTGAAAATGTGCTTGTAACGGAATGGGTGGGTTCAAGTGAACTGGCCGATATGCGTCTCTTCTGCGGAATATCGATCGCACCGGAGCTCACACTGTCCTCGTCTTCCGAAAAATCCTCTGGTTCTTCGAGCAGGGGAGCGGCAATCTCATCCCTGTTAGAAAACAACACGGTCGTCTCCGAGAACGTTTCTCCGGATCGACCCTCGTCACCGATGATCTCGAGCTTGTGCTTGAGCGAACGTCTAGAATGCTCCATTGCTGCATGGTCCACGGAACGACGAGAGATGGCGCCTCCTGCATAGTTCACGGAATGACGGGAGTTGTCTGGATGGACGTAGTCCATCAGCACGCGGGTCTTCTCGTTTAGCGTATGGAGAACGTGATCAGCTGTGAAATCGGTTGCCACACTCTGGCACATGTCGTTTAGCACCTCTCTGGCCCCGACGGAACCTGGACCCATGAGACAACGAGCCGACTCGAGATCATTGTCGCACGGTTTGCGCACGACGCAGACGTATCCAGTGAACTCTCCCTCGTCCTTTAGCTTCCACCTTTCCACTTCCATGGCAATCAGGTGGCCGATGGTGCTCGCTTCCTCCTCCGTGATCATAATGTCCAGATCCGTGGATCCTTCCGCTCGCATTTCGGCCACGATCTGTTCAGCCGTATCGTCTTTAATATCAAATGGGAACTGTATCTTCTTTGGAACCCCTAGAGGCGTGCGAGCACGATGGCAAAGAGGGAGAGGCGGAGGCGTTGGTCTTACCCCCGGGTCTTGTGTACTTCAGTGTAAAGTTCAATGTCGGTTTTCCCTCCACTTTGCTGCACTCGATGGTAATCTTCACCCCGTTTGAAGTTGCTACAGACTGATCGTTGTCCTCAGGTTCTTCTTCGGATGCCGAGGGCGACGGGACGTGTGCGGACCCGTTTCTGGAGAGCGCATCTCCCTTGAGCGAATCGGCACTGCCTCCATAGTCACTCCCACGCGCGATGGTCTCCGCGTCCATTTCGTCAGAGTGCGGTCGCTCTGGCTTCATGGTTGTGCGGATATCGTTAAAGAAGTCGTGCTTCAGAAGCTTTCGAGCTTCCGGACGCGCATCCGGTTGATATGCAATACATAACTCAATAAATTTGCGCAGCTCTTCGTTTCGGATCTTCTGTATGCTCGCCGGAAAAACTCCCTGGGAGACGCGTTTGTAGATGGCGGCAGGGTTCGTGCATTCGCAGTAAGGGTAGTCCATAGAGACGAGCTCCAGGAGAAGCATGCCGAAGGCATAGACGTCCACCTTTTCATTGTACTTCTCGATGTAGAATTCGGGAGCCATGAACTCAGGAGTACCTAACACACCGGCCACGTCAAACACAACCGATGCTACTGACGCAGTGGCGGCGGTGGCGGCGCTTACCTATGACACTCAATGGAGCCTCAAGTCCTTTAAAGAGAGTCGCCAGGCCGAGATCACCAATCTTGAGGTCTCCCGTCACTCCATTTATCAGTATGTTGTCGCACTTCAAATCACGATGAATAATAGGAGGCTCGTGCCCATGCAGGTACACAAGCCCTTGAAGAATCTGCCAAGCCCATTTCTTCAGCACTTTAAGCTCCAGATGCTTATGCTTCGCACGGAATCTGCACGCACACACATCTCCCTCGATGCATCCGCAAGGACGGTGGACGCACTTCTTGAGAGATCCATGAGTGAAGAGCTCTGTGATGAAGTTGAGTGTACTTGTCTTATCATCTAGCCAATAATCGTGAAAGGTCATGATGTTCTTGTGTTTAAGTCTCTTGAGGACATGGATCTCGGAGAAGAGACGCTTCTTCAAAGGGTCCTCATTCACAGCGGTCGTGAGGGGTACTTTGTTCCACGCTACCTCCGTTCCTTCCCGCGAATCAAAAGCCTTGAAAACCGTCTTGAAGGCTCCACGGCCCAAGACGTCCTCGAACTGCGACAAACGCGGTCAGTCCTGCAGAGGCGCATGAGCATGCGTCGTTCTCTACCCGCCAATAACGTTTTTTGGGGTCGCTTTCGACTGCGCCGGCTGGTGATTTTTGAAGAGCGCTATCGTCGTTGTCCATCTCGAAATGGCTTTGAACGATACGTACAATGCTCAAGCTTTGACGGAACGGCGTCGATTCTTCCCTTCGGCGAACGCGACTGAACACGACTCGTTGTTGTTGTTGCACTCTTGTTGTTCGTCAACAGTCGCACAAACAACCCATTCACCACCCCAAACGTATGCGTCGTCGTATTTCTGCGGTGCGCCTGTGGTCGACTCAAAGCGAGCCCCCGTGGGGCCAAAGATGGATTCCTGCTCGATGGACGGCTCGCGTATGTTCGTTCGGGTATCAAGGGACGCGAGACAGCGAAGCGAGGCCGATACGTACGCTCGATGAAAACACACCAGACCAATGGCGATTCGAAGCGAGAGCGAAAATCAGGAACGAACGCGAGTAGTAAACGAATGGCGTCAATAAGAGATTTTCCGACTCGGCATGTTCAAAAACGAAGCTACGAACCCTCGGAAAGACGGTCGATTGATGTGACGCGGACTCTCTCGGTCAATTCGCATCACCCATCACCACAGCCGTCGTCCTGCGAATTCAGACAGAGGACGCCAGATACTCCTCAAACGTCGGTTCACCAAACAATGCGTTCTTGTCCACAGCAGAGAGTACCTGCACAGATATCCACGATAGTGCACGACGATGCCGAATAGGACACTTACAATATTCTTAGTTGTAGCGCTAAAGACGCATCGCTGAACGAGTTCGGCGACATCTTCCCGTTGAATCGATCCACAGACATTGACATCCTCTGTCAGAATGCCGTTTCCTGTTGCTCCGTCGCTTCTGAGTCCACCTGGTCGGATGATAACATACTCCATTTGATCTCCACACTCCTGCGGCCGTCTCAGAGTGGCACAACAGGGATGAATGCTGATCGAAAAGAGACCTTAAGGCGGTTTTCGGCTTTTTCTTTGGCCAGAAGGACAGGCTCCAGCGTTTCGTAGATATTGGGAGGGACAGCAGATTTGGTCTCGGCAACGCCAATGCTCGTAATCAGAAGAAATTTTTGGACGCCCTTTTGGAGGGCGCTATTAATGAGGTTGATATTTCCTTCGGAATCTGCTAAAGGATCGCTTGGCGTTCCACCAACTGAAGAGATAACGACATCCACATTACCGATCCCTAAAGTCGTGTTCACACAACGAGGCGGGACAGGATAAGCGTCGTTGCCTGCAAAGGCATTGGCTAGCTGATCCTTTTCCAAGGCATCGGCCCGGACCATCGTGGCACCAATGGCTGAGATCTCGGCACCGCGGGCATCAGATCTTTGAAGGACATAGACAGTGCATGCCGCATCTCGGAGTCGCTGTGCTGTTTTCATAGCGACACCGCCGCCGCCAGCCACGAGCACGCTGGTTTCATTCGGTACCAAAGCGCTGGTGACGGCGGTCGTGACGCCCAATCGCCTAAACGCATCGTCGTGACCTTGTATGCACTCTTTGGCTGTACCTTCGCGAAGACGTTGCTCGTAGATGGGGGCTGTAGGGGAACAGTGGCGCTGTGCTAGACAACGAAGCGCCAGACCGAAGCGACCAGGCGTAACGCACAGATGGGGTCATGTTGCTATAGACTGCACACGATTCGCGAGATTAGAGATGAAACCAATGCCAACTGGTATACCTTCGGTGTTTCCTGTGCAGCAATGCATTGAAGGGGATCTAGTTATGACAGCAAAGGTGATCAAGACGAAAGCACTCGAGGTTGGACGTTTCGTTGAGAATAGTGATGGATGGTTTCCAGACTGTTTCATAGCACGTACAGCATGACAGATCGATTGGTCATGCGAGATGCGGACGTTGTGGAGAAGCTCTGACGTGGCGATGCGACAAAGCCGCCAGCTGGCTTATGAAAATTTCTCCAGGGATCCCGGGTTGACGAGGAGCGTGCGTGCTGTATACGCGCTTGGCATGCGTTCCGTATGAACCGGCTGCGATGCGGACGGCATATCCCGACGGTGTCGCGAGATACGCTGCTCTCTAAAAGATCTCTGCTGCGAGAGCGGACGCGTTCAGGAAAGACGCACCGCAGGTTCGTAGCTTTCGACCGGCGCCTCGGCTGTGCGGCGTTCGACGGCATCTCCATAAGCAACCGCGCGCGGCTACGTCAAAATGCACCTCAGCATGGCCGAGGCGCGTGCGGCATGAGGTTTTTCGTCTTGCGAGGCATGACGCGGGACTTGCATTGTCAGCAGTACACCGTCTGTTGCAGTAATACTCCAACGGAGGACGTTCGATGGCTTCTCTGCTTTCAAAAAACGGTTGATACAAGAAGAGCCATCGGAGCCGAGAATCTCTTGAATCCCACGATCACCGTCAGTCGTTGATGCTTTCTATCCAACAGAGACCAGTCTTTCTGGAAACCGCCCACGACAGACGAAACGAACAGATCCGCATCCGCTCCTAAGCACGTCAACAGACACGGCCGTCGTTTATAACGTAACGATGACGCCCCGTGACATCCAAACACGACGGCACGACGCGCCATACGACCCTCTCATGACGCAGAGACACATCTCCCTGTGAAACGACTTTGCTTCCATCCAGGTTGTTGATGCCGTTGAGCGCGTCGCGGCAAGATTCTGCGTCGGTATCCGTGCGCGAGTCGCGTGAGATGGACAGGCGCTAAGAGAGAGTCCTGCGTTGCTTTACATGGATGCATGGATGTTCCACGATTCGAGTTGCTCATCCCATCCCACAGAAACGACGCGTCCTTCTTCATGGACCGAAAAATCGATCCCGCCGACAAACTCAGTATGATGTTCCCAGATCCGCTGCCTTTGTTGCGAGTCCACAGACTGCGACAGATCCCACAGACGTACAGACATATCGTACGAACAAGAGAGCACCAAATCAGGCGAATGCGGCGAAAACAGGACGCGCTTGACGCCATAACGATGACCTACACACATCTCCACCACTATCAAACATTCGACCGTTTTCTGCGCCGACCTATCAACTGCTGGAACGGCTGTTGGAGTTGCCGCGTGTCCCATAGACATATGGTCTTATCAACCGATCCCGATACGACGAGATGCGCGTTGTATTTGCACCAGTCGACACAGAGCACTTCGTTCTGGTGTCCCATCCATGAGAGGACCGCATGCGGTTGTCTGTCATCCCACACCTCACACATTCTCACATCACCACCCCTGATGCACTCAGTGGCCTCACTTTGATGGTCTGATCGCCAGACGCAGAGGCAAAGGTATTGGGTGTGATGACATTCCATGCAACGCCATAGACGGAGTGGTCATGTCCCACGAAGGTCTGAATGGAAGCCGGTTGCTGCGTGGTCCACAATTTGATGTTGGTATCCCATGAGCAGCTTAGGAAAGCGTCCTGTCTTTGCTGATGCCACCGAACACTGGCCACCTCTTTGCTGTGCTCCATGGCCATCACCATAAGAGGCTCTGGCATGCCTTTCATCGTATCGAACAGCCGAATGACACCGTCTGCCGAAGCTGTCACCAGTACGGCATCATTGACTTCGCTCCAACAGCAATCGAAGAGACAGTCCGGTGTCTCGAACACTGCGATCTAGGATCGCTCTTTCTGATCAATGATGGTGACGTTGTTGGGGAGGGAGGTGGACTGACTTCGTCGAGTTGGGTGGGAGTGAAATGGAAGACGGCGGCGTGGCCGCGTCCAACGATGCCGAAGTTCTGCGATGAACAGACAGCGAGCTTGTCTGCCACAAATGGGCTGAACTGCACGCCGAATCCACTTCCTCGAATTTTGAATCGCATTGGGAAGGGCACAGTCTCTGTCAGATTTGAGACGTGGTCGATGTTGACGTCTATTCCATGGCATCTAAAACGCATATGGCTCAACAGATGGACGACCTTGGTGCGTATGCACTTACAGCGGCGTTAAAACAGCGAGGAAAATGGAAGTTCGTGTGAAGTCCATGAAAACGAACGACTTCCAAAACTGCTCTCCAATGACCGGCGCTTGAGCTCTTGAGAACACCGACCACTCTTGATTGTGGTGCCATATAGGGATGTCATTTTCTGTTTGATCTCTTGTGGCGGGAGGCTTATGAGATGTTCGACGATTGAGCGTTTGGATCGTGCAGCAGTCAGTTTTGTCATTTTGCCACCGGCTTCATGTGCCAGATTTGCATCTGTCTTATGGATCCCTATCAGGAAAGGGTATATAGTGAACGCGTGTGTCAGTTCTGTGACATCTCTCTCTTCGAAACACTGGCTGTTTGGAGTGGGAGCTGCATTCAGCGTGGAGAGGTTAGTGACGAAAGCTCTTGGAATCTGATCCGACTTCTCAGCGCAATGAGCAGTCTCTAGTGTTTAGCGAGCTGTACATTAGGATTGGCAGACGTCTCATTATGAGATAATTCTCCATATGGTCAGCCTCCCGACTGCCCTTTCCCGAGTTCTATGCACAGCTACTGAACGTGATCAGTCAACAAGTAACATTCTCCGAATACGCATCTACAAGGCGTGCCGTATGCGTACGGTTTGTATACGGTCCTGTCACAATTTTTCGTTTTGGCCGACTTGGTGTGATGAAACGCAAGGCATCAGGCAAGGGACGCGTCGCGGAGACAGATCCCAAGATGAAATGCCGCGACCTGGTCCATCGAGTGTTCGCACAGTGTCCTCCAAACGACCGCGAAACGATGCACCGCGAAGTGGAACGGCGTCATATCGTCGTCGAATCCGATCAGCCTTTTGCCAAGAGAGCACGCGATGCGAACCGACAAAAGCGCTCACAAGCCATTCTCTGCCGCCTCGGATCCGAGCGATGGCGCAGACGTCAACATCTCGATGCCATAGGTGGGTGTCTCATGTATCTCACTCTTCTGCAGGCCTAATCTGTGTAACCGTCGCAGGTGACTTCGAGATCGATCGTGGATTTCTCCATGAGCTGCACCGTCGTTGGCTGGATACGATGCAAGCATGCGTTCAGACACATCACCATGGCTTTTCCCTCGAGGTTATGCGCTCGCTCGAATGGCACGGCGCCGAAGTGGAGGTGTGTTCAGCGCCTGACCCACGGTTCGTCGGAGTCCGGGGCATCACATTTGCCGTGACGCCATTGTATCTGTGGATCATGGACGATGATCAAAAGCGTTGGCGAGTTGACAAGAGTGGCACCCGTTTCTGGCTCATCCTGCATGACAGGCAGATCGAAGTCCAGGGATCGCTTGTGTTTGCCGAAGACATTACCAAAGGAAAGAGACTTGAACAAAAACACTCGAGAAAACAGACTCGATTGGAAACACAAAAAAAGGACCGAAACAAAAGCAGCGGCGCTGGATGATGGACCATGAAGCCTGTCACCTCTGCAGCTCGAATCTCAAGTGTGACCGAACTGGCAATTGTGCCTCTCTCCCAATCCCAAATCTCAGGAATGCGCTTCGAAATGGTTTTACTGCTAATGGCGTAGACGCGTCTTCGGTGCTCAGGGAGAGACATCGACCATCGAGCGTAGGGACTCATGGTGGTGGTGGGCGCGAGAATAAGGGATTGGGACAGTGTCGTTTACTGAATCTGTAACCGTAGCGCGGACGATGTCTACGTGGGCATCTGTTTCATTACTCAAACTTTTCGTTAGCGTCAAGCATCGCTCTTTTACGATGAATTGGGTGGCGGCACGTATGCCTCTGTTGTTTGTGTGTCTTCTCAGTTCCTTGCTATTGTCGACGGAGGCCAGGAGCAATAGCTCCGCTGCGAAAAAACCTTCGCCGACGACGCCGCTCTCCACTGACACACTCGAAGAAAATTCAGCCACGGTGGAGAACGTTTCGAAATTGCCAAAGTCTCTCAGAAAACGCTGTGAAAAGCATTGCTTGGTCGAGGCATTGCAAGTCAATGCGACGAGAGTCAAAGAAGACTTCTGCACTCGGCGCTGTCCAAGCTATAAAACACCCGAAGAGTATCTGGACCCGGATGCCGAATGCACCAAATGCCCAGATGGTGCCTGTCTGAGATGCAGATGTGATACTGGAGAATGCATCTCGAACACTACCGCGTCAAAGGGGACGTCCAGCGAATCGAATGAAGGTGCTGGCGACGAGACTGCCGATGAAGGGTTTATTAGAGCCAAGTTCACAGGCCCGGTTGGCGGTACACCTGTGGAATCTCAATACTGTGCCTCATGTCGTCCGCGCAAAAAGTGTCGCCCCTTTTGGTTTTGCAGAAAGAAGAAGAGTAAGCGTAATTTCTGAAAAGGACACTGGTTTTTCGTTTGCTACATGGAAGAGCTGTCACATCACAGCTCTGTGATTCTCTCACCATCCATCAGGTCGATGTCGAAGTGAACTCCATTGTCGTACTCGCTATGTTGTAATAACATCAGGTTTGCGTTACTCATGGCAGTTCACGAATGCGCGAGCGTCTGGTCCTGCGATAAGCATGGTTCCATGGCCTTTGAGAAGGGCTTTGTATAACGTGATGTGACAGGCATGTGTCTGCTGTTACCTCCCAACAGTTTTGTGCAATGTCTGCCAGTCAATTCAGTGCAACCTCCTGTCACATCAACGCATCTTTAGCACGAAACCAGGTGCATTGGCTTTAGCTGAATAGAATTCGCGGAAATCGAAAGATACCTTACGGCAAACCAACGACAGCTGGAGCAATGCAGACCTTTATCTGTCTTGCCTTTCTGTTATGTATTCTTGCGTTCGAGGTTACTGGCCAGAGCAACAGCTCTGATTCCGTTACGGTATCGAACAATCAAACGACTGCCGTTCAAGCGTCCCTTCAGCAACAGTCTGATGCAATGATGGAATTCTGCGAAACAAGTTGCTTCATGGAGGCGTTAAGTGAGAACCAGACGCAGACTCTCCCGGCTTTCTGCTCTCGTCTTTGCCCGGATTATATAATACCGGACGAGTATCTCAATCCAGACGCCGAATGCATCATTTGCCCAGCCGCCACATGTCAGAGATGTCGTTGCGACACCGGGGAATGTCTCGATGATACCACAGTTCTTGCAGAATCCCCACTCGAGACAGAAAATACATCCAGTGAGAATGTAACAATCGCAGTGGCTGGAACTGGCTCAGGAGATGCGGCTGTTGGGGGAAATGGCACAGAAAGTAATATTACGAGAGCCTTGATTGCAGGAGCTGGGCCCGTCGGGGGTACGCCCGTGGTAGCTCAATACTGTGCATCCTGTCATCCTCGTCGTCGATGTTTTCCGTTTTGGCATTGCAGAAACAAATAAGCACTTTCATTTTTTTCACACTTCTGCAGTCCGCCATCTTTTGCGATATAAAGCGCAGTTGAGTTTTCACGCATTTTGGCCATTCGTCGATCTGATTGTAAATCTTCGTTGTCAAGCAATCTGATCAACTATTGATTGGATGGGCTTTGACTGTATGCATGTAAAGATTTCTGACAACTCGATGCCGTCTTGCATTTTGTGGGCTGTTCCGATGGCACCGACCTCTGGCCAATAAAGCTAAGCAGAGCCACTTCTGGACGCCTTCTTGTGCTTTTAAGCACTGACAAGGCGAATGCCGAAAACCGTCGACCGCTTCCACAAGGCACTCATGCAGTAACCAACAGTCCTGCCTCAGCTGACAGCGCTCTTCACAAGACAGACGTCGTCGTTGAAAGAGATTCGCCAAGAGAAGTCATGGAGCTATGCGTCATTGTCCGCTTTGCATACATCCTTTGCCTTCTTCTTTCATCGAACGTCTCCTGTGGCGATGGTGGTGGTGGTGGTGATGATGAAAGCTCTGCCTCTCGGTTCGAGGTATGTATGTGCCAACGAGGAACGCGCTCTCCCACGAAGCAACGATGGCGACGTAGGACGAAGAAGAGCGCATAGAATACTGCGAAGATTACTGTTTTCTCGAGGCGTTGAGTGGAATTGGAAACGATACGCGACGACCGTCTTGTGCCGAAGACTGCCCCGAATACGAAGTGCCAGCGGCGTTCCTCGACCCGAACGCCGACTGCAGTAAATGTCTGAACGAGACCTGCTCGCGCTGCTGGTGCCAGAGTGGAATCTGCAAAGAGGATGCCGCCGGCGGATCGACCATGTCCGAGGGCAACGAAGCAGGATCATCGCAGGAAGGGAACACGACAAACACGAACTGTGTGCCTGGCGGCACCCCGGTCGAAAGCAATTTCTGCCACGCCTGCTATCCGCGCAGAATGTGTCGTCCCTTTTGGTTCTGCCGACGCAAATGAAGAGAATCGCGTCGCTAAAATGAAGAAAACAACAGAGATGATGCCTTGGCTCCCTATCGACCACCGATCGCCATTCTTTCTTCGAACTTTACCAGCAGATGCGTCGTGCTGACGCCCCAAACGAAATTGCTCGTTACTGAATCACTGTCCATCTCAATGTGCTGCTTCTGAATATCACTGGTTTGCATCATTGACATCATCGGAGAAACACTGATAAAGTTCCTCCGTAACCCTTACGTGATCGTTTGGTAAATACACGTCGCTGGATGTCTATCGCAACAAGCGGCAGACATTCTGCGAAGAATAAGTGACCGGACAGCGTCCAGTTACAAGTGTGTTTTCGTTCTGCCCTGTCAGAACCTCTGTTTTGTCCACTTCATCTATTCATCGCTGCAGGTCTGTTTAAAGCGGACCGCCTCCTGTCCTTTCCCTATTTCGAATCCGCGGCTCGTCTGTTCTTCTCGGGTCGCGTCGCCGAGGAGCGCGTCCATCGGTCGACTGCATTGGAGAGGCGCGCCTCGCAGCGTTCGTACTGCACACACTTGCCACATTGACAGGACGTTGACAGTGCTCGTCTTCCTAGTCTTTTGCACTGGACGGCCTATTCTTGCGGTGAATGGCATTCCGTTATGATCTCCAGTGATGCTCTGCAGTTGATAGATTCGACGATTCTCACTCTAGCAGGTATAGAAGACATAGACTCTCACTCTTACTAAACGCCCTACAGGTATTTTTGCCCTTGGCTCGCTTGTTGGCGGTTTTTACGCCGTTCCGTGGTCAAGGTGCTCTCCAAGCGAGAGTGCCTCCAGGGAGTACAACAAACTATGGACCGTGCGTTTCTGTCTACAAGTCACGGCCACGGCATGGCTGGTAACGCGCGTCTCGCTGCTCAGCCTACGTTTCACATAACTGTGCCTAGTTGTGTCCCTTCCTACAGCTCTATGAAAGCTGGAGTTCCTACCTTCCTGCGTTGCATGCCCCCGTCTTGACCCAAGGGAGACTGTGTCGCGTTTATGTCGTACTTCGGGTCGGTTTGCTTGAACCGTTTTTTCTATTACTGAGCCTCCTCACCTTCAGGCAATTCCTCTCGGTGACAGAAAGGCAAGCAACGATATCCTGTCCTCCTGGACAGTAATGAAGGCATGCATGACTGTTGTGCAGTTGCCTGCCGAGTTGGAAGTATCTGTCGAGTAGCATGAGCTGCCGATCTGACAACAAGAAACAGCAGCAGCCCAAGAATTCACGAATCATCTTGAGGGCAGGAATCTGCACCGTTGCCATTTGTTTGATTCCTTTGATCGTGGCCATGCTTAAGCAGAATGATGTTCAAGTGGTTGAAGCAGATTTGCATCTCCCCCGTTCCACCTTGGCGACCTATCTCGAGTCGGATGTGTGCTGGAGTGATGATCACTCCCCATCGACAACCTGTACAGTGTGTGTCTTGCCCCTCATCTCAACCCTTATCTCGGCCGCCGTTGTTGGCTTTTATTTGTACCAATCTTGGATAATCACCGTACGAATGGGCCAGCTGGCTATTAATCAATACATAGAAAAAAGAATGAGACTCTTCAGGTCACTCATCTGTCACATCAAGCTTCACACACTCTCTGCTTCTAGGTCTTCTGTGTGTGTCTTGTTGTTCTTTAGTTTGTTATTTAGAGGACTAAGTGTCATTCGGGAACCGGGCCATGTCTTTCATGAGTTCTGCAAACTCATCGATTTCCTGTCTATGTTGTTATTCATGATGGCTCTGAATCTCATCCTAGTCATCCGCCCCATCCGAGAAGCACGCATTGCTGATAAAGTACGCTCCACTGTTGTCAACAGATCATGCCTTAAGGCCATCACTACCTTCTGTCTTGCAGAACGCTAAGAGTGCGTCCAATCCTCTTTGGTGATTGGAAACGCATCGTCTCCTCCATTTCTCTCCTCCCATTGCTGTTGGCTGGATGCTGCCTTCCTTTTCAGTTCTTATTTATACGACTGACCCGATGGACCCTCTTTGGTTTCCTGTTCTGACACACGTCTTATCTTGTCATCCGTCTGTCGCAGTTGGGAGATGATGCGTTGCATCGGACATTCGATGGGTTCATCAAAGATAAATGGACAGTTGCTGAGTGTTAATGAAGAGATATGTCATCGGGCTCTCTTCAACGGAACATGGCTTCGGATCGAAGATTAATGGCAATCTCATTCTCCCAACGATCTCCATTGTCCAAGAGCTTCTGCTTATCGTACAACAGTTCCTGCACAGAAGACCATTCCACAGAGTCCATGTCGAGGCATGTTACCTCTCTGTTGAATGTGGAGTATTCGAAGTTTGGCCCTTCCACTATGGCATCCACTGGACACGCCTCTTGACAGTAGCCGCAGTAAATACACTTTGTCATGTCAATATCATATCTATTTCATAATATTATCTCATACGCTGTTGAAAGAAGGGATGAGAGATGCCTTGCCTTGTAGTGCGACGACTTCCGTCTTCGCGTTCCTCGGCTTCGATGGTAATCGCTTGGGCAGGACACACCTGAGCAACAGCCGCCACGATGGATGAGCCGGATGTGCAAGGATAGTATCTCAACCGCTTCACACAGTTTACAGGCGATACAGCGCTCTTCTCCTGAGGGATAGCGTCTCAGAGCATGCTCCCCACGAAAACGTGGACTCAGAGGTCCCTTTTCGAATGGATAGTTAATCTGCAGGGGACATCTCAGAGATGGTCACGAGGCAAGAGAGTGACGGACAGTGACGGGAGTGTCAAAGAACACTTTGAGAGCAAGGCCCATGCCGCGGACCATTTCTGTCAGGAACAGTGTGTTGGCATTTTCGTCCAACACTGCCACGAGAGCAAAGTCTTATCAGATATACGGAACGGGGGGCTGCGATCACCTCCTGCCCAGTCCTTTGGCACAGGACGGTCCGTTGCGGGATCGAATTGCGGCGTCGTCCAGTCGTCTTCACGAACGAGCTCATCTGAAAAAAGAGCCAATCTGCTGTCCGTTGCGACGACGACGGCTGGCGAGAGGACCGTAAGATTTCTTGGAGAGACTTCTGGTCGCCGTTGGCAGAAATCTGAGCAGCTGGCGCTGCGAGATGCAGGTGGCAACGGCGTCTTTAGCAAACCTCAGCATCGTTGGTGGATTCGTGTTGGATGACGCCTCTTAGTAACATCTACGCGATGTGACGTTTGCAGCATACATGTCAGATGTATGTATGTTTAACAGGAATTGACAACGTACAGTATGGCTGCTGTCTTTGAAAGACGTTTAGCAAAACACCCTCCATTCAGGAGCTCCAATGCGCCCAGAATGATGGAAGCAATGAATCTCTTCTTCAGGAAAAATGGCTTCCGCCGTTCCTTCAGCACGGACAACGGAATCATCCGACGCGCCTTTACCCCTCCCGTACGTGACATACGTTCCTTCCACTCCATCAAAGCCTTCACATCCTTCTCAACAGCTTCCTGAAATCCGACCCCTCATTTGTGTGATACCCTCCGTGCGTGATGTGACGGGCAGCTACCTGTCTGTCTTGGAGATCGTGGCAGCGGATCTGGATGTACTTGAGCATCACATCCTTCTGCATTCTCCAGAGGGCTGGATCTGGATCGTCTTTGACCAGAAGTGCCTCACAGAGGCAAAGAATGAGATGCTCATTCACATGAGACTGATGCATGATCTCGACAATCTCTCCCCACGAAAACGCTTGCTGTTTTTCAACAAAGTCCAGCAGCTTCGCCAACGAATGTGCATCCGGAGAACCGTCTTCCGGATTTCCGGTCCAACAATCAATGCAGCACTTCATTAAATCTGGCTGCTGTGTATAGTTCCCGTCTCTGGACCTAGACCGTCTCACTCTTTTTGCTGCTCGATAAAAAGAGTGATGCATTGCTTGAGGAGGGTGTAGTATACAGAAGCAGCTCGATCTCTCTGTCCTTCTTTCATGAGATCTTCAGCAAAGGACATCAAAATGGCAGATGCGTATCCTGCGTTGCCAGACTGGCGCAGGATACGTCCCATCGTTTCTCGACTCAGTCCAGGCACCTAAGCATCTCCATATCATCCCGACCGGCATTGATGGAATTCGAAGGTTGGACCAAGATGTCCGTTTCGGAGCAGAGCTCGGCAGCACGTTTGAGATAAAGCATCGCCGTCGTTTCGTCGTTCCTCGTTGCAAGTTCGACGCATTTGCGTGCCGTTTCTTCGCGGTATTCCATGGCTCGGGCCTTGACGGCGTAGATGGATGTCAATACATTTTCGTCGAGTTCCTGACGCGTGACGGGATCGGTTTTGTCCTGACTGTTGTTCAGATAGGCCAAAAATGCCTGACGTTCGTAGATTTGGCCGACTGAGTTGACAACGGGATCTGCAAATAGGTTCTGCGTGATGGGACAGATCAGGTCTCGAGGCGGATGGAAGAGCGGGCCTTCGACGCTTACGTCCTCCATCGACGTCGGTTGACTGCTGCTAGCACCGAGAGACATGCGAAACGATACTGTGCCGAATCACGACGTGACGTTCATAGCCAACGGACCGCCACATTCACCCCATGCTGCTCACAAATGGCCTTCATTAGCCACACCCGCCGCGTTCGTCGTCGAAAAGGCAAACCGCGATAGGAGCTTCCCCGAAGCGGACGGCCTTCATCCGACCGCGTGGCATTGGAGACGTCCACAGGACTGACCGCAGGTGACAGGAGACAGCAGCTGGGGGTGTTTGTAACAAAGCAGTGGTCTGGCGGTGAGCAGCATTCTGCCTGTTTGTGGGATGTCATGTCTGTTGTCTGTGCTCTGTCTGCCTTCCAATTGTTGCCAGTGAAGTTCAGTAGGTCAGCGGTTGTGAATTCGTTAAGCCTCTTGTGAAAGCAATGCAGAATTCACCGTCGCTTTCGCGTCGGTTCCGTCTTGTCCCATCTTTCCAGACATAAGAACCGCTGATGCATCGGTTGAGATATGGTCCCAGGAGGATAAAGTCCAGACCCCACACGCCAACAGCCATTTTGTTCTTGCCATCGCTTCGACCTTTGACACCACTGCAACGCAACGCAACAACGCACCTCAGACGGTAGAGTCCATGACTGGCAGCTCTTTGCATCGACTAATACCTCTCTGTCTTTCCAGACACCGAAACGCTTCGCATTTTCTACGCTTCGTTTCGCATACTTGATTGACCTCTGCCTTTCCGTCCGTCTTCGGTAAGCCTCTGTCTCCGTTTTTGGAGTGAGACAATGAGATGTCGTTGCACTCGACGGTGTAGTGATTGCTGTGCGAGATGAAGCTTGCTTTTGTCGTGGTCCTTTGCCTGCTGCCCATGATGCTCGACGCCAAGAGAGAAAAGCGGACGAAGGTGGCAGACGTCTGCGAGTTCGAATGCATGACCGACTTGTACAATGAATTCTGTGGTGGCGCCGAATGTGTCTACGGGACCAAGACGCCGGAGCAGGAGGAAGCCATGTGTTCCGATAGATGCCTTGACGTTATTCTCGGCGCACCCGGCATGAGGTGCATCGAACTCAACCATCCTAAAGGCTCTGACACCGCCGACTTCATTGCATTCCTCCAGGGAGGCATCTACGGTATGGCTCTCTCTCTCTCTCTCTGCGGGGCACATGGCTGATGTGACATCCAGAGTTCTGCTTCTTTGGAGCCAAGCCTTCTGAAGAAGCCCCATCGAGTGAAGAGGCCTACCTGTCTTATCTGTATGAGCAGGAGGGGATGGATCTTGTGGAGGAGGGATACACTGACGCGTAGAGGAGGATGGAGATCGTCACCATAATATTGCTTCAGAGTGCTTGCTGTATTTCATCATTATTTTATCGATGACATGTCGCCTCACTGCTGACTGCAGATTCTTGCAGAATGCAGGAATCTCTGAACTACTTTCTGTTTGACGATTTGACTGATAGCCTCCTTTACGCAGACGGAACACATTTGTCAATTCGATCATCGTTCGCTGAGTCCAACGCGTTTCATTGGGATCGATCGCCGTTTTTTATGCCGCGCAAAATTCAACTGGCGACGCGTTTTCTGCAGCAACAGCAAACGCCGTTTGAGTTCTACACTCAGTTACACGCCGTCTATCGTCTTTTGGTCTTGGGTCATAAACCATGCCCCAGAACGAACATACCGAAGTCTTTCAGCGACGCTGTGGGCGAAGGTTCGACTATGAAGAGACAAAGCGAAAGAGAGGGGCTCGCCTTCCGAAGACAAAGGCGACCAAAGCGAAAACGCTTATAGGACTGCCAGCCAAACGCTACGCCGAAAAGATGCGAAAAGAGAAGATCACGATGAAGAAAACGATCGCTTTACACGAACAGAGCGACAAACAGAATCGCCAGAAGGAAGGAATTCCACAGAATGCTGTTCCTGCTTATCTGCTAGAGCGTGACCACGTCGATCGATCCAAGATCTTGAGCAATTCGGTGAAACAGAAGCGAAAAGAGAAGGCCGGAAGATGGAGTGTCCCATTGCCTAAGGTGTGTCTGATGGCGATGGGCTCCTGTCACATCAAAGAGGGATTGTTAGGTGCGGCCTGTTTCGGAACAGGAGATGTTCCGAGTGATGCGTTCTGGCAAACGAAAGAAGAAGACGTGGAAAAGAATGATCACGAAGGTGACGTTTGTTGGGCCATCGTTTACCAGAAAGCCGCCAAAGTATGAACGGTTCATTCGACCGACGGGATTGCGCATGACCAAGGCGCATGTCACACATCCTGAGCTTCAGACGACGTTCTGTTTGGACATCATTGGTATCAAGAAGAATCCCAACGGCACAATGTACACCACGCTGGGTGTCATCACGAAGGGCACGATCATCGAAGTAAGGGGCGGCTGCGCACGTTTGTGGCATGATGTGACGTGGCGGCGGTGGATGTTAGGTGAATGTGAGTGAGCTGGGATTGGTGACACCTGGAGGTAAGATTGTGTGGGGTAAGTATGCTCAAGTGACAAACAATCCGGAAAACGATGGATGCATTAACGCCGTTCTGTTAGTGTAACAACAAACCGTTAGGATTCTCACCACATTCATGACCACAATCAATATGCAATTTCCGGCGCTTAACACAAAAAAGGATTCTCTCACGTGACAGCAGACAAAAATTGCGCTGTCCAGTGTATCTGTCTTCGGGGATATACGTGCAAAACCGTCATATCCCCATGCAGAATATCGTGTACTGTACAACTAAACAGTGTTCTAAGGCATGAAAGGTTCTGCAGCACTGCTGCGGGCTTCTTTCTCTTTACGAAGCTCTTCTGCGACATCTTCAAGTGTATCTGTCATCGATTTCCCAGCCTTCTCTATTGGAATGCGCCAAGAGGAAGCACCCACCACTGCGAAGAGAACGGCATGCGATAGCGCCACGACAGTGAGGCCACATGCATCGAACAATCCCGGCGCGGCAAAGGGCGAAATGGCTCCACCAAACCGAGAGAACAGGTTTCCCATTCCCACGCCAAAAGAACGACATGTGGAGGGATAGAGCTCAGAAGCCATAACGATGATCAGATCGAAAGCGCTCGTGATAAAAAACCGAGCTGAGAACAATAGAACGGTCTGCAAGACAGATGAGACCGGCAGAAGAAGCATCGATAAGGCAGCACCAATCCAATTCGAAAGCAACACTCTACATACAAGAGAGGCATCACACATACATACCCTCACTCTATGAAGTGTACTTCTTTCGGCCGAAATGATCGATGGTGAACATGATGAAGAGCACAGCAGGAACTTCTGCTAAGGAATCGATGAAGATGTGCAAGAAGTCTTCATTGGTGAATTCTACGTGATTTCCTGTACAAGATGTGCCATCGTCGTCGTTGGCATGAAGATTGGTTGTCAGGAGGACAACACCGTAATAT
Source organism: Putridiphycobacter sp. (assembly GCA_965230195.1). GTDB lineage: Bacteria > Bacteroidota > Bacteroidia > Flavobacteriales_D > Crocinitomicaceae > Putridiphycobacter. The sequence continues at coordinate 404,752 of OZ245997.1, read as the reverse complement.
CCCATCGCGGCTGTAATCCAAGAGAGCCATAGAACGGGTGTGATGTGACTGAGGGGAAAGACAAACAGGGTTCTGAACTGCTCAAAGAACTGACGCAGACTGGATGCGTCGTTTGTGGATGCAGGAATGGTAACACGAAGTTCCAGATCAGCCGGGAGAGGTTTTCTGTTAAGTCTGGCAATCAAGGCCAAAACATTTTTTGCTTTTTCCTCCTCTCCATTGACAAGTAGGTATCTTGGCGATTCTGGAAGAAATAGGACAACAAAGAACAATAACACTACGAACAGAACATGGGACTTCTGGATCGCTGCCCTCGTGGCAGTGCCTCTTACCTAACGGTGCAGACGAGGCGATGACGAGACCTCGCCAGTAGAAATGAGGCATCACAGCCCAGGCCAACAACGCCTCCACACATGCACCAATGGACCAGAACATTTGGTAACTGCAGAGTGTAAGGCCGCGTTTCTCGATCGGCATGAATTCGGCTAAGAATGCTGCCGTCAGTATAAAACCCCCCAGGCCCATGCCAACCAAGAAGCGAAAAATCGCAAACCAGATGACATTGGGTGCAGCAGCTGAGAGCAGACCGGCCGAAGCAGATAATGCAATGTCTATCACGACTGCAGGTTTGCGTCCAAAGAAATCGGCAATTGTTCCAAAAGTCATAGACCCTGTCGCCATGCCAAGGAACACAACCATGGTCACGACACTCTGTTGCATAGATGTCAGATTCCATTGACACTTCACCTACAAGAAACATGTGCATGGTAAACACGGATGCAACGGCCGGGTCGTGTTCGGCGTACATCAGGGCCGACAAACGATAGAAGGAGCATTTCTGCCGCATCTGCTGTGTAGGCAAATCCAAGGGTGTAGAAAACGAGAGACTGGAACCATCCCTTTCCGATGTGCGCTAATGTTTCGTCCACGGTCCACTTGCCCCCATCGGCAGCAACTGTGGTTGTCGAAGGCAACAACGGCGCCGTTTCTTTCGGTTTTTCGTTGGATATCTGCACAGACAGCATACTCTATGCAGACTGTCAGCAGGGATAATGGCTCACCGATGCCATATTGCGGAAATAGAAACGAGGACTTACAGATAACGGAGTGATGAACGCTACTTGTCCGCGGTTGCATCGACCGTATATCTGTGCATGGTATACGGCAGAGCCGAGGCAAACGGTTTCGTGTTTCTGCCATGTTTGTCGCTGAATCGTCGTTTGAAGAAATCCCTTCGATCGACGTGAGACGGCGCGCCTCGCTCTTTGAGACGCTTTCTCAAACTGGGGGCGAGGCACTCGCTCGAACAGGTGTCTCTTCACGTGGTCTATTCATCTGCATTGGTTCTTAGGGGGATGTGTGATACGGGGACTCGATGTTTCTGCGTTGCCCCTCGCACCAGACCACGTCGCTATTACCTCGGATATCTTGTGCATGACACACGCTGCTTAGATCGGCGAATGGGAACTGTCGTGTCACCCCCAGCGTCTCGCCTGGCCCCCTGCGCCTCCTGAACCAAATAGAACGCGGTCCGCACTCTGAATGCCTCCACACAACTGTCCCATCATGTAAGAGTGATGCAGATCATGGACCGTGCAGAGTTACGAGAGACATGCTCAGCGATGCGCCCATCAGTTTATTGGACGTGAATCTCGATATCCTGTTCATTTTATTGAGGTCAGTATCGTGGTGGGTCGGCGTTACGTGATCGTGCCATTTCTATCGCCAGAGTCGTTTTTGGGAGGAAATGGAAACACTGGATGCAATCCCGTCGCGATCTGTGGATCATCCAGAGTCTCTCTCCTCTCGAGCCATACAACAAAGAAGACGTTTTAGTTTCGGCGAAGGATTCCTAGAAGAACAAGTGGAGATATTAGCTCTGCCAGTAAAACCACTTCTCCAGCTGTACAGACAGATTCCCGATGTCTCGCTCTCCAGGATCTGTTTAAGAGTCAGCAATCGGAAGCTGAGTGCCTCAACTTTCCTCCCCTGCCCTTTCGCTCTACCGAGAGAGAACTCATGCCACACCTTCAGCTCATGTCTATCTTCTGTTACCAGCCTTGGAAGCAATGCCAGATTCCGACGGCTTTCTACATGCATTCGGGTACTGTGTCGGGCCTCTTCTACCCATGTCCACGGTGTGGCTGTATGGACAGGACATGCGATGACGTGGTATATCTGTTCTGAAAATGTAGCCAAGAATGAGATCGATATGCTTTCTCCTTGTGAAGTGCAGCAGCGCATCTGTCCAGTGTTTAAAGCGGTGGTTCGGAAGGGAGATGTGTTGTTCTTGGCTCCGGGGAGCTGGAGCTTTGCCTTTGCTCACGGATTCCTCATCTGCGAACGCGCAGCTGTGTGTCTGAAGCCATGGCTTCAGAAATCACTGTCCGTTAACGACACTTCGCCTGCCCTTCAATGCAGCATCGTCCTTCTAGCTGCCCGAGGTATCACCATCCGAGACGAGAAAAAATCAAGGCGCGATCCAAAGCATGTTCTGTTGCAGGAGAGTCCATCGGTGCATCTATGATGTCGCTCAAGGACAAGCAGATTTTTGCCGACATCTTAAAATCACGGCGAGATTTGATGGACCGCCTTCTGAGGAAGATCCGGATCATTGCGCATGCTGTTTTCGAGGTTCACGTGGTGGCAGACGTGTTCTTCTTTCCGGGACATGGCCAAGAGAGGAGGTGTGGAAAGTGTGACTGTCCTCTGTTCTTGGTGTCTGTTCACCTCCGTCCCTCTATCGAAGACTCTGCGTCGGCGACTGGAGACGGATGGCACACAGAGGGACGCTGCAGTGGACTGGAGCTGCCAGTGATCTGCCTTGACTGTGCGGTCCGTCAAAGGCCTCCCTTGTCTGGATTCAATCTCACACTTCCTTCATGGCTTGTCTTATCCATCGAGAGGGAGACGCAGTTCAACACGGTCATCACAAGGATCTCTCATGGAAGAAGCAGTGCCCTCCCAAAGCCGCACCTGCTCAGAACCGAAGGGAGTGTGGATTTGAGATACCGATGTGAACATAGACTTGCTTCCGTATCAACTTCTGTGAACCAGAAAGAAGAGCGTCATTCCATCGTGATTGATTCCATCAGTGACCCGGGATCGTCCAGAATATCAACAATAGATTCGGACGGTGATGAGGTGGGGTGGTCGGTCGTGGACGAGGAAGTGTTACGTCGGGTGTCCTTGGCCAAGAGGTTGATGGACATGCCGATTCCGACATTGAGCCATTCGGAAGTGGCATTGCAGCTCAGATTAGAACAGAGGCAGTTGAAGAGAGCCCTCAGAGATGTGCTATTACCTCCGCACTGTACCAAAATTCATTGCCCAGATTTTGCAACGCTGGAAGGAAGAATGGACACCGTTCGTCAGGAGATTGAAGTGGCCACACCTGATGATGCGTGCAAAGACAGCCGCCAGAACAAGAGAAAGGACCGTCCAGTGTGTCCAGGATTTTCTAGAGAATTTATGCATTTCGACGGCAAGTCCTGCCTCCAGTTACTCCACGAGATGGAATCGGAGCGGGGATCAGGACCCGTTCGTTATATCTCCGTTCCCTCTCCTAGAATGAACATCGAATCAGATACCGTCATTCCCATTGTGGTTGCCCCCCAGTACCCAGCAACGCCCTTAGGTCACCAACCTCGACCCGCATTGCCACACATGCCGCCACGTCGCTTGTCATCTTTGCCATTTCTTCTGGAATGCATGCCTTCGCTATGTAGAGCCGCCGCGGTCCGTGTCTGCCTCGAATCGGCCTCCGATTCTGAGCGAGAAGCTCGTGATGGTGGTTGTGGACCGTCGGACAGTTATGAACTGCAGAAGACGCATTGTGCAGGTTCCTGAATGGCACGGCACGTCTCTCGATCGAGAAAGTAAACCAGCACATCTGGCTGGATCCCGTGTATGTGATCGCTGTCTTCTGCAGAGGCCTATGTGTTGGCATCGGATCTGCTGCAGGCGCTGATGCCGCCAGATGATTTCCAACGGCACTGTCAGAACATCAAGAACGTTATCCAGTGCATCTTCAATTCTATTCGAGATCTCAACAGCGGCATTCCGCTCTCTGTCCCCCTCCCCCTCTCGCCTCAGTAACTGCCCGGACGCTGTCTCTCTTCGAATCACAGTCTGGATTTTTAGAGTAGTCCTGGTGGAAGGAATGGAACAGGTGGTGCTCAGCAAACAGGAAACCATTGCTCTGTACGCCACTCTTCTCCGCAAGGACAGGGCCGCGGCCGAGAAACTCAAGCTCTACTTATCTGACATCTGGGAAATGTCTGCTTAGCAGCCATCAATGAAAAATTAATTCAATTATGAGTTATAGAGTGTCTTTGTTTTTGCGGCAGCGACACAGGCAGACTTTAGCTTGTGAATGAAACGATCGATTTCTTCTTTTCTTGATCGCAGGAAGCCGCGACTGTCAAGTGGTGGTGTAGATAAGCATCGTGATGCGCGCCGCAGCTGCTTGATGTGACCCAGCTAGGTCTTTTCATCAAACTGTATTCCGATACTCCGTCACATTAGATTCCGTTGTGAAGTCTTTCGCGAGGTTTTCAGCGAATTCTTCACAGCATCGACAAGACAGGGATGGCAAAGAACTCTATCGCCTCTTTTCCGAAGCTCTGCTTCTGGTTCTGGTCGTAGGCAGTAATCGCACCAAAACGCTTCAAACATTCGCGCCTGCCTCTCTCACTCTCTTCGCCAGGGCGATCGTCTCGCCGTCGGCCCCAGCCGTCATCAGTTCTTTACAAACATACACCTCACCGTGTCGACACCGCCGCAGTGATCTCTCTAGCTGGCCAGCCAGCCAGCCATGCGCACTGCAAAGCGGAAGCTTGTGGGAAGCTAAACGAACCGGCAGATGAAAGAGAATTGGACACCACAGGCGGTGTTGATGACATAGGTAACGTCGTGGCGGGCGCAGAGCCTCGCAATGTCGATAAGGAGTCACATCCCTGCGGCGCAAAGCAGCTGCTGGGGGACAGTACACACACCACATTCGCTGCACCCAGTTCCAACAACTGCTCCTCGATCTTGGCTACATCCGTCAGCGGATCATTCCCTTCGATACGATTCTCGATCACGACAGGAATCAGGTTGGCCGAGACAATGTATTTCAGACAGGTCTTTTGGTCGATGCGTGGCCAGATGACGTATCGTGCCTGTGGGAGAAAGATCGGCCCTTTGCTTTCGCAGCTTGCGATGAGGTGTGACCTTGCTGGGCCTCGGAGATGCTGCAGCTAACAAGGTCATGGTCAATGCCATCCCTGTGGCAAGTGGCAACACCGTGACCGTTCCGAGTTCTCTCATTCCTGCCAAATCCAATGCATGCGATGCCAAAAGACAGGTCAGCTTCGCCATCAACGATGATCCGGCTGCCTTGGGCTGCTCAGTAGTCACATCTCCAGCGCGACCAATTCCGTGAGCCATACTGCACGACAAGACCACTCCCAGAGATCCTACGTGTCGAAGCACCAGGAGTGACTTGAACGTCCGTTGTGCGACAAGAGGTGCTATGAGTCTGCCTTCTCTTTCGCCGACGCCGACATTTCCTGGAAAGTTGTTAGAGTCCATGGCCGAAAGATCCTGTGCAATGGGAGTGAGAATGTGTGAGAGGTCTAACATCTACATGCAGGAGAGATTGGATTGTTGAGTCGTCCCAGCCCTCTCTTGGAATCCTTCTCTCGGAGAGCAGAGACTTAATGCGTTTGCTGCGTCCACGGAGCGCCTGGGCGCCTTGATCGACGTAGCTCTTGGAGATCAAAGTGCGTGCCAGCTGAAGATTGGCATCATCCATAGCCGCAAGCAGAATCCGGAAGGAAAGAGCTGACGTGACGCCGTGCCGTCGCATCATGTCGTACCCACACTGTGGTGTTTGTTACACGACCACTTGTTCAGCTCAATACAGCAATCGATCGAGGATCTGAAGAGTTTTCATGGACTGGGCTAAACAAGAGAACTTGGTCCCGACGCCACTGGACGCAGGACTCTCCGTTCAAGGTTCCACGTTCATGTTTCAAGGTGTGCCCATTCGTAAAGCACTGCAAAAATGATATCGGTTTCAAAAAATGAGAATCAATCGTGTTTGTTTGTTCGTGTAAAGGCTAAAGAAAGTTGACGATGATGATATCCGAGCACATGTCACCAATGATCTTTCCAAATTGATCTGTGACGACCTTAGATGTCGAAGAGGTGCCTTCAGGTGGCACCAGGTCCTTGGACTCCAGACAGTATTTCCCTTCATCATAGCATTCCCTGAATTTCTCAATCATCATGTCAGTGTCTTCCTTGATTCTACTGAAAAGCAAATGGATGTTCTTTTCGCGCAGTTTCTTCATTGTTGTCTCCACAGTGAGTCCACTGGGATCGCCATTTGGAAATCTGCACGTGATAGTTGAAAAAGCAGGAATGTGTGTTGATGGTCACTCACGTATCGGTGATAGTACTTCTGTGCAGATCGGATCCATGTCCCGGAGCGTCGGCGATGAGAATGCAGAACTTCACCCTGCTGCTCCATCCTTCTAAATCTGCTGCAGCATTTAGGCCTCCAAGGACGTCTTCGGCATCATCCTTTCCTCCATGAGCAATCTGATTTGAAAGAAATTCTTGCACGTGATTCGGTCCGTGCTCAAAAGGACAACGACACATCTGTTCATCGCCGTCTCCGTAATCTCTGTAGGCAACCATGCCGAAATTAAAAACCAGTTCCACGAGAGAATGCTCCTCCTGGATCTTTTCAGAGATGGTACTGCAAATCACCTAGACATTGCCAACAGAGGACGTTCAAACAGACAGCCAAGATGTGAGCCTTACGTTGATTTGTTCAACGGCGGCTTTCATCCAAATGCCCATAGATCCAGTGCAATCCATGCAGAAGCAAATGTCCACTGACATCCTGGATGGTCTGTTGCCACGTATCAATCGTGCTTCTCTCTCTTCACGCATAGGTGCCAAGTCGGAGAACACTGCTTCTTGCTTCTCGAGAATGTCTCGGACGGATTCGTTCGTGCTTTCTGGGAGAAGGCGAAGGTTCAGCCAGACCATAGGTTCCCCAAGGCTCGTCGCATTCTGCTTATGGGCCGCCGTCCGCGTGGCATTCTCCATTCGTTCGATGGCATTCGGCAACAGATGAGGAAAGGCAGCTGTGATCCACTTGTTGTAGCAGTTCTTGACAAAGGAGACTTCGGGGCCAACGCTCATCGCCAGAACATCGATTCCTGACACTTCAAGTTTGGACAAAGCTGAGGCGAGTCGCACACCAGAGCTTCCATAGCCGTCCGTCATGATAAAGATCTTCTTGGGTCCTCTTACGTTGCTGGATTCCAACAGCTCCTCGGAGAAGAGCAGTGCATCGGCATCCATGGTCGCAGGCTCATGTGCCTGCTCCACAGTCTTCATGAGCATGGCGATGCACACATCTTCCCACGCCATATCCGGCAGTTTAATCGGATAGATCTGTTCGGCGAACAGAACCACGGAAAAGTTGTCGATGTTCATCTGCTGGAGTGCCCCAATCATCAGGAAGAGTGTTTCCAGAGCACACGTTTGTTTGATTCCGTGCTTCATCGAGACAGAGATGTCCAGGAGGAGCGCGACGGCGTACTCTGCCCTTCCACCTCCCTTCTTGTTCGCGAAGATCTTCTTCTCGCTTCCTTGTGTCGCCAGATGCTTGATGTATCCAGGAATGTGAATCGTCGGTCCCTTCACATCCGCTCTCTTTCGGTTGAAGACGTTGTGTGGAAGGTAGCTCTCCAAGGCTTCGGCCACGCGACCGATTTCGGATCCCAGACGCTCCTCGGTCTGCATCCAGGCTTTCTCGGCCGCCTTCAGATGCTCTCTCGCATTCGAATTGGTCAGCAGGGCGTCGTACTGCCTTTGGAGTTCGTCTGCCAGTTTCTCAACGTCGATCGGTTCGATCTCTTTCGTGACCCGTCGGCCCATCTCCTCTGCGAAGGGAATGACGCCTGGACGATAGTCACATTCGATGAAGTCTTCCCTGGTGAACCCCTCTGGCAGCACAGGCAACACGTTCTTGCCAAAATCTTCGCAGATGGCATCGAAGTCGACGTCTCTAAAATCGGTTTCGGGAGTGTTTTGGACGACTGGGACAGAACCCGTTGCAGATGCAGGCAGGGGCGAATTCGTGATGCTGTCGTAAATGATACCCATCTGCTGTTCGATCAGACTGACCAGAACTCTTGGCAGTGCATCGACTTCATCCACATGGAGCATGGCAAACTGCGCACCGACGCTCGTCCACAGTGCTCTGATGGAACTCATCAAATCCTTTTGCAGGTCATCGTGGATGTTGAGGACCACCAAGCTGATGTTCTTCTCTCTGCACACGGACAGATAGTCCTCCCTCTTTCGTTCCTGAGTCAAGCCATCAACGATCATGAGCATCACTCTGTGATGCTGTCTCTTTTCTTCCTGGGAGAGACTCAATGGCCACACTTTCTGCGCCACATTTCTGACGGCTGATGCAGGGAATGTTCCTTCGTCGAAAGTGAAAGCATCGATGATCTGTTGTCCGACGTCGACAGTGAACGGATCTCTGATGAGCTTCTGCATTCGCTGAGAAGTGCTGTCGCCGAAGAGAGCCACGGCAAAGTGGAACTCCAATCTGTGGAGCATCTCCATCACCAGTACAAGAGCTTCTTTCATTTGGTGCTCTTTGGTGATCATGGATCCCGAATTGTCAACGAGCAGACACCACTCGATCACATGCCTTTCGGCGACAGCTTTGTAAAGCTCTGTGTAACCCCTCTCCAATCCATGCATCATTGTCTTCAGGCACTTGGTGAAAGTGGCATTGTCCAGCAGCAGTTGATAGGTCCAGTTGTCGAGGCGCGCCGGTTCTGGATGGACTGGATCTTCCACCGGATGAAGGTTCGCAGCTGCGCTGTTTTCTTGGTCATGATGGTGGAGAGATGGCATCTGAGACATCTGTTCCACTCGTTTACGGGCAGCTTCGCGGCTGGAATCGACCCCTACGCGAATCAATACAGCGTCGTCATCTGCGGCCCCGGTGAAGAGGTCGAAATCGTCTCCTTGGAGATTTTGAATCCTTTGGATTCTTTCGCCAGAGGAGGCGGTCTGTCCAAGCACACCTATAGTATTCCATGCCAGATGATCCGGGAGCTTAAATGCCCCTGTGGCTTTGACATCGTCCACTGCATCTTCCGTTGGCCCTGTTCCGGTTCCGGCTGTCAAGATTTTCGCATCCGAGTCGATCTTGATGTCCACGGTTCCCTCCAGCACCACAGAGACTTTGTCTTTTGTCTGAGATCCATCCATCGCGGCCGTCGATTTCAAGAAGTCATAGAAACTCGATTTGTCCTGGGCCGGATCTGGACCATCTTGCATGCCGATTTCAAAACGGGTAGCCTCAGGTCTTCGTGTTATTCGTGCGGAATCAGAAGTCGGCAATCCTCCGTGAGATATGCTTGAGCGATGGCCGCTTGTCGGAGGCATGTTGAAGTCAATGGTGTATCCATGGAATGCCTCTGTTGCTCCAGCATCCTCCATGAGACTTCTGAGTTCTGTCGGAAGCTTTTTCTTGTGAATCGCATTCAAGCAATGCACGACGCTGCGGTAGACGGGCTGCATAGCATCAGGCATCTGGAAAAGGCTGAAGTCTTCAAGGTACTGTCGCAGAAACTGGAAAAGGAAACCAATATCAATTCCTGCACACACAATTCGGCTCTCGACCATCATGTCTTCTTCCTGCCTCGAATGGCGACAAAGGCGAACAGCCTTTTCGAAGAGAACGCACCATTGCTCAGTCGTTTCTTTCAGATGGACAATGGCATGTGTCATGTCACCGAACGTCATGATCGTGAAATTGCCTTCATCGTGGAGACCCTCCAGAACGTCCTGAACCTTGAGACGTTTCGAGACATCTTTGAGAGCGGCCTCCACTGTCTCCAGGCTCTGGAAGGAGTTTGCAGGCACGGCCGTGGAAGACTCAGGCAGATCGTTTGATTCGATCTCGGTTGATCCATCTCTCTCGACAGAATCGTGTGAGGCACTTCTTGGCAAAAGGGCGATTTGATTGGTTGGGACATCAATGGACGGCAAGAACCACTTCCAGTCCGTATCGTCCGTCGATGCAACAGCACTGGTTTCTGCTGCTGCAGTGTCACCTCCACCATCCAGCGCCTCAGACACATCTTCTGCCGCGATATCACCCTCACCCTCATCATCTTCTCCCGCGTCGTCGCCCTCTCCTTCATCTTTGTCTTGGATGATTGCCACTGGATACGATGCATCTGGGACAACTGTCGTCTTAAATTCGAGCTTGACAGACCGCGTGACATGAAAAGCTTCCTTCTGCTTCCAGACGTCGTCGGCAAAGTATCGGTATAAGGAATGGAGAAGTGCCATCCTGCTGAAGATGCGGGCTTCAGAGGAGAGCTCATCCGGAATGACACATGCATAGAAGCTGAAGAAGATCTCTTTCAAGACGTCACTCTTCTTTCTGCAGTCGCTCCATTTTTCGAGAGATGCAATCTGATCCACGAGCGACTTGATTTCGAGAAGGCCTGAAAGCATCATTCTCTTCTCTCCGTCTATCTTACTGACAGACTCTTTGGCTCTGGCAAGCTTCAGCAGAGACACGAGTGTATCAAACGCCTCTTTGTCGCAGGTCTCGTAGCTTGCTTCCTGGGTCTCGTCGTCGATCTCTGCGCCGCCATTGATGAAGGCATCAATGGCACCGAGGAGTAAATCGCTGTGTTCCTCTGGAAAGACGGCTTCTACGATTTCCCTCCTCAGGCTTTCGCTCTCTCGCTCTTCTTCCACAAGATCCAGAACAGCGGATAGAACATCCACGCCGGAGATCTCTTGAGCCAGTGCTCTGCAGAGAGACAGGACGCTGCTTAGTGTGAAGTCGGCTGCCACTTTTGTCAACCCGTTCACCACCTCAGGTTTCGCGATCTCTGTCGTCTTCACGGCTGCAGCACACCGGAGAACTCTCGAGGCCAAGTCGAATGGATTGGTGCTGCTTGAGAGAGTCTCGGGCTTAAGAACCATAAGCGCCTGTCTCAGAGTTTCTTCCTTCTTGTCCAGAATCTCTTTCTGAATGTCAGAACTCTTGGTGGTCTCCAGACTGAACCATTCAACTAATAGGCTCCTAAGTGGAGCAATTAGCTTATGGCTTCCCTCACTGACGACATCGAGCTTCACAATCTCGGACATGCTGCGCTTCAGAGCCTCCTGACGATGTAGTTCCATGAATCCATGCAATTCATCGGAGATTGCTGTGTCCATGTCGCGCGTGCTGCTGATGATCTTAAGTACACTCTCTTTGAGCGACGCCGGATTCTCTTTGGGAATGTCAGTGTCATCCATCTGTCCAAAGAACAACTCGATTGCGATCTGTTGGATGTATCGTTTTCTGTGCTGCAATGTTCTGTAGTTCCCCGTGTGAAGCATCGACAGAGGATATACGAGCTCTTCGAGATTCCCTCTCTGTAGGATCTTCTGAGTGATGTTCTTCGAATCCATAGGGGTGCCCACCACACCGACAGGATTGTCAGAATCTCGTTCTCTGCCAAGAAGCACGCTCAGCAGATGATGGACAACGGCCTCCCCAGTCCCACCTCCTCTGATCTTGGCCAAGACGCAGAATGCATCGAAAACGCCTGCTGCGGTTCTGGAGCACAAACCGTCTATCACGCCCTTCATCTCTGCATTGGCCAGATACTGTTTGAGGGCAACGAGGTCAATCTCCGCTGTACTCCATGTCTTCATGGTCATCAGATTCGTGATGACTGCTGGCGGGATCGTAGGGCACAGCTCAGTGAGGCTCTGGGCAATGCACTGACCGAACGATTCGGAATCCTGGACTCCATCTTCGCACAGTAGCACGCCCTCCATCATTTCACAGAACTCGATACGTTCATTCACGTCATGTACAAGTATGCTCTTCACTCGTTCGAGGCAGTTCTTCATAGTCCGTTGTTCATTCTGGGATCTGCTTTCCCATATTTCTCTGCCACACTTCTCAAACAGACATGCCCTTGATTCATCCGTAAAGGTATCGCTGAGGCATGCGATGGCGGCCTTCCATTGCTGATCTTCGCGACAGTCTGCTCGCAGCATGTACAGAGCTACAGCCATCCTTCGCAGGCCAGGGGAGAGATCATCCAGAATGATGGAAGGCAGACAGATGTCTCCAAAGTGCAGCTGTCCGCCATCCCGAAAAGGCACGCAAGCACGCTCAAAATACTCTTTGAGGTTCTGAGACGTATTACGGATACCATCCGATTCCCGAAACAAATCTCCTGCATACTGAGCACGTTCGCTGGGGATGTCTTCAGGATCGCTTTCGAGAATATGTTCAGCTTGCTCATCGGACAACGGCCAGTCAGATTTCAGCATGAACATTTCGCTGAGCAGCAGAAAACAGAACGCTTGGACAGTGGATGCATGGTGCAGCTGAAGCGCAGAGAGAAGATGAAGATTTGACATGCGGTTTTCCCAATCACTCCTCGGAAAGCTGCTAATTTCACTGGATTCTGCACATAAGTTCATCATCTGCCGAGCAGCGGAGGAAGCATGTCCAACATACGCCAGGAGAACCACATTGTGTGTCAGCGGCAGGCACAGTGACAGATCATCTTTGATCAAGAAGTCATCTTCGGATTGAATCTGCAACGTCTCTACGATCCATCCGGTTGACGCGCCAGTCTTCAGTTCAATCTGCGTGACCACACAGTTCCAATTGGGATGAAACTCTTGTGGCATGTCATTTGAGCCGAATATCCAAGGTCCCTTTTTGCTGGAACCTGTTCCTCCCACGGCCATCTTCGACTTCAGCGACAAGGACTGAATCTGGGGCGTCTCTACCAAATGGGTCTTGATCAGAGTAGGCTTCTTAGTGAGTATGTCCAGTTTTCTCGTCTCTTTTTGGCTGACATTGAGAGGATTGAAGAAGAGACTGCGAGGATGGCAGATCACTGTGTTGAACTTAGGCATGACCAAACACACAGTGAATTTTATCTTCTTCTGATTTTCAGTGCAGAAGACAACGGTGGACTGCTTCACCTTCAGGGTCTGCACTTTCCAATACATGACGATTTTCACTTTACTGTTCGGATCGAGCAGATAGCATTCCTGATCAAATGTGAAATGCTTGCTGATAGGAGGGTAGATGTTGACATGGACACCAGCTTTGTTTTCGACCATGTTCGCTGCCTTGAGTGTGACGGATCTGCTTCCCTGTGCAATGGCATCCAAATGCTCTTGCCGGATTTCGAAGTCGACTTCGCGTTTCAGGAAAGTCGGTATCGGTTCTATCCACTTTCCTGCGATCACCAGGCTCTTTTCGATGCATCCGACGATTTGAATTCTGAGTTCCTGTCGCAGGTTGTCCAAGAAGCTGCTTGTCATTGAGAGTGAGATGTTGGAGGATGTCTCATCAACACGGACAGTGCCATCAACCTCGCCACCGATCTCCAGCACAGACGATTGCGGAATGAGATGGTAGAAGACGGGAACTGTTCCTGTGTTCCGAATTCGAATGACAGCCTTCGTTCTCATTCCAGGCGGGACCACCGGCAAACGAAACATCGTCCCTTCAATCTTGCTTCCTGTATCGGTCACCAACTCGTACAGAGGTCGCGTAACTTGGGCTATCATCGGAATGTATCTCATATTGCCGACGATGCCGAGGACCATCTTGCTGTCGACATCCTCATCCATGTCACCAGGATGCATCGTCACTGTCAGGGACTGAGAACTGCGTGCATCCAGATGGAAGGACTGAGGAGAGAGAGTGAACTGAGTACGTGTGCGTCTGAACTGCACTTGACTCTTGACCAAGAGAGGAAAGTCTGTCACATTCTTGATGTGCAGTGTCTGTTCGATGTCTTGAGAGTTGGTGATGACAGTGCCGAGATCGATGGCGTCTGTGCTGAGCTGCACGGCAAGTCTCTGGACTTCGATGATCATCTTGAATCTGGCATCCAGTCTTCCATCGGAAGATGTTATCTTCCACGATTCTGCGATCTGCCCAGTGACACCAGGATCTATGCCGAATCTGAAGTGCCAACTGGTCTTTCCATACAGAGTAACATCTGTCGATGCTGTTCCATAAAAAGCCTGGGAAGATGGATCCACTGGCGAGAGATGGACACGGATTTCTTCGCTCGTGCGATTCTCCACCTCGACCGTGTAGACATGCGTGCTCGGTGTCGACAGGGGAACGTCCTTCTGGTGTAAGACCGCGCCAAAGTCCACGGCGCAGTCTGGACTGCCCAAAGATAACATGCCGTCTTTCTCACAGATTGTAATCTTGGAGGAGTGTCGCATCTGTGTTCCGGGGAGAATGTTCATGGCTGTGGTTCCCAGCCTTTGGGTGATTTCCATTCTCTCGCCGAGTTGCTTTACTAGTCTTACGAAACACGTTCGGGACCTTCCCATGGACAGTGCCATTTTCAAATGCGACTCGCGATGCAGCATCATCTCTTGATCGAATGGAGAAAGGACCTTCTCGAGAAGGGTCTTCCATTCCTGCTGGTGCTTCTCACACATCTTCAACTTCTCTTCAGATGCAGCACCAATCGCATGTTGACAGACTGCAATGACATAAAGCTCCAGCAAGATGCTCACGGCTTCGTTTCCGTATCGTCGCAGTGCATCGACGTCGTAGTTAAGCTTTTCTAGCATCGTCCGCATTTCGGCATTCCATATGAGCCCCATCTGTCCTGATTGGACATTGGCCAGTGAAGACTCGTCGGTCGTCACCAGTATCATTCCCGGATGAGAAGACACGTCCGGAGGAGATTGGAGACTGCAAAACAGATTCTCGATTCCGTCGCGGATCGGATTCAGTCGCAGCGTTTGAGCTTCTGCGGCATTGAGACTGTCCAGGACCTCTTCTAGTAGTCGTGAAACATCTTCTGCGAATCGTTTGCCCTCCATCACAGCTTTTGCGTGCCACGAATGATCCATAGATGTGCGATCGCTCTGTTGGAGACCTTGTGCTCGATCTGCTTCTTCCAAGTGTCTCTGGGTTTCGTTTTCATTCGCGTGGCAGCCCTCAAATTGTCTGTACAGATCATCATATTCTTCATAATGATTCTGGAGTCGCTCGACGTAAGGTTGACTGGCTTCTGCCGCATGTGTATACATCGACGTCTGTGGATCTTCAATTGCAGACGAGGCTGTCGCCATGTACATGTGATGCGTCGCAGCATGGAATTCAATGTGACATCCTCCAGGTGGACCAACCAGAGCCGTCGTTCTATGAGACCGACAAAGCTGCTTCAAAGGAAATCGCCGTATCGAATGGATGCAGTGATCTACCGAAACTGTGATCACAAGGTTGAAGCGCGCTGGCACTGAAACGACAAACGGCATGCTGTCAGTGGGGCCAGGCTGGACGACCCAGTCAAGATAAAAGGGACCACCCTCCCCTCCTTCGCATGTCACCTTCAGTTGACTTCCGTATGACTCAAACAACTGAACGCCGATGTTCCAGGAATCCACTTCGACGGCCAGCGGGACAAGCTTCAGTCCTATCTTTTTCAGACGTATCGGCTTTAGAGCCGTGCTTCGCTGTCGAACAGATTCTTGCTTTTCCAAGATGTCCTGTAATCGTTTGCTCTGATTCAGATACACCGATCTCGGAGTGGCATACCACTTCGGCTGCATTTCTCTTCGATAGCATGCATCAACCTCGCGCCAGAACTCGGCATACAGTTTTGCAGTTTCTTTTGCTTTGAGGCGCAACTGCTGACCAAGTCTTTGTTTCCGTTTCTTGCTTTGGATCCACAAATCTTCCCATCCTTTTCTTTCGGCGGCTTTTATTTGTTCTTCGGCTTTGAGGAGCTTCGAAATTTGCATCCTGTATTGCTCATCGCAATCCTGACATGCCGACTGACGCAGCGATACCTCTTCGAAACACGCTCCGAGCTTTGCAATCAGGGCACTGCTGGATTCGCGCATGTCTCCCGAGATCGCCCGGCAGAGTTGCATCAGGTAACTGCTCATTGTTTCCAGGACGCGCTCAGCTGAGCCATCGAAGGTAAGATTCGCAGACAGTATACTTGGAACGTTTGTCTGCATGAGATCCTTGGAGACTCTCACCATCTTTTCGAGCACTTCGAGGGACACTGAAGAAGGAAGGGCGTGATACTCTCTCCATTTCTTCAGCATTTTCTGCCCTGCTCCAGACAGCAACTGGGACACAAGTGTTGCCGCGGTCTTCAGAACTTCGATCTCGTGATCTGAGAAATCCCTCATGACGGTGGCCATGCCCGCTTGCGATAGAGTGGCCTGGAGAGACGACACATCCTGAAAATCGGCCAAGATGATGGCAGACTTGAGATGATCATCCTTGTATCTTGCAGCAGCGAGGCGTTCAGACAGTGGCTTGAAGGATCGATCGGCATTCGTTTTCTTCTGCAGAGATCTAGTGATGCAGAGAACGCATTCCAAGAACCACTGTGTGCGCAGATTTCCCATGTACTGAACCAACAGGGGCTTTGGATTTCTACGTGTCTGGATCGTCACACCTGATAGTCTTCTCAATCGATTCTCCAGACTCGCGAAGGTTTCTTGGACCTGGGACACCTCTGCGTGTGCCAGATTCATATCCGACAGGTTGGCGCCGACATCAAAAGCTTCGCGGAAGCACTGAGACTCTTCGTTTGTCATGCCGCAATGTGATGGCCCATTTGACAGATCGTGCACCGCAAGGTGCATTTCCGTCATGCTCCGGAAGAATAGATGGGCATAGCAGGATGCACTCTGGTAGAGATCAGCATTCTCAGAGATGTGACTGTCCATCAAAGAGAGAAGCTGGAAAGGATTCGACAGAGAGTCGGTCTCCATTGCCGATCTGATTCCAGCGGCGCAGCTCTTCCAGAGAGAAGGCAAGCGATCCAGGTCCTTCTGAAAAGTGCTGTTCTCGTGTGAACGTAACGGAGGAAGTCTTCCGCTCTCTACCGCTTTCCTGTACCAGGTCACTGGATTCTGTGCATCGACAAGGGCATTGTAGTGTCCCACAATTCGCAGCGCTGTGTTTTCGGTGTATTCCACGGCAGACCGCAACGCCCCATCCTGTCTAAGTCTGCCTCGGAGGATGCGGAGATCTTTTCGAACATTCAGGAGGTCTTCTGATGCTTTTGCGATGCTGTCTTCATCAAAGGAGCGATCCATGCACACGTCTCTGAGAGTGTCACATCCATCCAAGAACCTTCTCTCCAGATCGGTGACGCGCAGCATATTCACAGACTCCTTCGCACAGTTGCGGGAGATGAGTTGCATGATGCGTCTGGATCCAAGAGAGGCGACAGTGCAAAGAGACTGCAGAGCGTTGCGGAAAGGATCTCCGATGTTCAGATCTGACAGCTGCTCGCTCTTGAATGCATCCAGTTCTCGACACAACTGTTCAAGCGCGATAATCCATTCTGAGTGAATGCCATCACTATCCCTGAACATCACGAGACCGGAACGGGCGGCGTTCTCGATTAATAATGCATAAGCGTCCGCAATGTCGTCTTCTGCCTTCAAGTAACTCTCAAAGTACTCTGTCTCGTATCCGAAGATACGACTGAGACAATGCAGTCCGTCCTGCAACAGATCCCGTAGGGAAGACGAGAGACGCTGACAGATTTTGGGCTGCAATCGACGAAGCCGATCGTCTGCGTCCATCATCTTTTCTCCGAGTTCATTTTTCTTGTTGGTCAATGTTTCGATCCTTTCTTCGGCTTGTATTCCCTCTGCAGTGCGCATCCACCAGGCGGTGTCCATGAAGTCTGAATCAGAAATAGGATGATAGATTCTTCGCTCCTTTACTTCCTCCAGCTCGTCACGTGCCTTTTTCAGCTCGTCTGTGGTATGCTTGCACACCATCCTCAGTTCCTTTGCAGTTCTCTGCTCCTCAACGGAATCCGAAAGTTGTAGAAGCGAAGACAGGAAGCTGAAATTCTGTCTGATCATCAGAAGAGGCAACGCAATGAACTGCAGACTGATCAACGCCTCCTTCACAGATTCTGTATGCGCGTCACCAGATTCTGATGCAAGCTTCAGTTCCCAATCAGAATCGAGAAATGCCGCCACCGCGTTTCCGACCGTTTTTGTGATGCCACTGAAAACGTAGATGATATCACCGTTATCCCTCTGGTAGCCGTAGGACACCAGTCGACCTCTTCGACGCATCTTCTGTACGGGATCGTCTCCTGCAGAAGCCAAACTCCTTTCGTCCGTCAGATCCATCAGTGTGCGTTGCGTCATCTTGAAGTCTCCGCAGAAAAGAACAGCGATGTCTTCCACAGAAATTCCGGCAGATAGGAAAGAAGATGCCACATTGGTCATCGCGGCAGATTCGTCCAGACATGTCGAGAGATCCATGCTGTGTGTTCGCAAGGCGTCGAAGACCTGATGAGCCATCAGCATCGAACAGGAGTTGTCTTCCGTGCACAGTGATGTGATCGAGGCCAATGCGTTTTGTATTTCTTGAGTCTTGTCAGGATGAAGCATCTTGTTCTGCTCTTCAAGAAGGAAGTCTGCCTTGGCGTTCATCAGTTCCACCGCAGCCTCCTGAATCAGGCCATCGCAGACCTCGGAGTCGAGTGCGCGGAATTTCATTCGAATGGACAGAGCACCAGGAAAGACTCCCAAATCCGACAGCTCTTCCAGGACATCCTTCTTCTTACTGAGGTCCTCTTCGTCAAAATCGTAGCTTCGCAGGACCTCCATGCTCTTCCGCAGACGTGCATGGAATGCCGTGCTCTTGGCCATCCACATCAGAGTCTTCATGGAACTCTCTGCTCGATCCGTGAGAGAAGCAACGCGTCTAACAATCTCCACGTGTGGATTCTCGACTGTATGGTCTGCAGGAGATGCCACTGAAGAAACGAGTGAGAAATCACAGCTCTGCAGACAGATGGATAGGTTTCGCGCGAAGGTCTCACACTCTTTGGAGATGACAGGTGGATGCCGAGCATTCTTCTTCTTCGCCTGATCGAGTTCAGCTTTGAGGCTATTGTACCTGCTCTGGTACTGGACCAGAAGCGCCTTACTGATGCGCACAGAACGCCTTGTCAATGCACTGAGCGCCGAAGCAGCCTCGTCCATCACGGCTCTGTCTGCGATTTCTCTTGCTTTGAGCCAGAGCTCTTCGTAACCGGATCTCAGATCGGATGCGGCGTTGCTGGATCTGTCATCATCTGACCCCTTCCTGGAGGGAGGTCTGGATGACGAAGCACTTGAATCTGCCGCGGCGTGCAAGCTCTCGGTCAGCGTCCTTTCTCGGACTTCAGATTGCAAGAGGCGGACGTACTGATCCTTGAGTCGCAGAAAGATCTCGTAGAGATTGTTGGCCTCCAAAGCTGTTCTGGATATGCCCAATTGATCGACAAGAGCTTTGAAACTGTCATCCAGGTCGTCGAACTCCTGTGCCGACTTCTTCCTATCGAGCTTGATCTTTTCTCTGTCCGCGATCAGAAATCCATTGAAATAGGCAATCGATCCAAAGACAAACGCAGTCACCGCATTGCACTTGGTCCACAGACCTGGGTCAGATGTGTCCAGATGTACCAGAGAATACTCGATCAAGAACTCTCGTAGGCGCAGTACTGGACGGATATAATCCAGCGCGAAGAATAGATCTCCATGCGCTGCTCGAATGTCACGTTCGAGCTCAGATGCTTTCGACACCAGATCTTCACTCGGGAACTTCTTCGATGCCTCAAAGCGCTCAAGAAAGCTGTAGGCGATGGAGGCCGATTCTCGTCGTTCAGGCTGTGTTGCCCCTGTCTTGATTTTCGCCATGCTTTTCCTGATTTCGGCTTCGACCCATGCCACGAACTGCTTGCTGAAAAGATCTTCAACAGACGAGATGTCAGATTCGTTCTCGATGTTCCCGTACTGCTGTCGGTAGAGAACAGAGTCGAGCTTCAGCACGCCGTGGTACAGCAAAGGTGCCCGGGAGAAATCCTGCCTCCTGCTGGGTTCCTTCACCTTCCTGATCAGATCCTTCCACGTACGGACAGCTTCGGAAGGCGCTGTACTGTGAGGAGTCGGATGATTCTGGCCATAAGACTGCAGTGCGTCGAGGAAAGCGATCAGACCGCTGCCCAATCGCGACAACGGTCCCTCAATCGTCGCTGTTCCAGGCAGCCGCTGCACATCGGAGAGGTCCATCTTGTATTCCATATGCATCTCGGTCCATTTCCTGAGCCACGTCAACTGCGAAAGATCGGACGGCCCACAGCAGTAGGGTCTGACATTTACGGATGTCTCCCTGCCAGCGTCTGAAGGTGTCTTCTCAAAAACAACAAGCAACGCCAATGCTGCAATTCTCTGCTCAGCAGCCAGCTCTGCACAAAGAATGACAGCAGAGACGGTGCTTTCCTTGCCGTCAAACGGATCGAGTGCGAGATTCTCTTCTGTGCACAACACGATCCGACACGGAATAGGATTCTGCCACTCCGAGAAGCAAACCCCGAGCCATATCAGGGCAAGCTCATTGGCGCACATATCCTGTGGCTGGTCCTTCATTCTCGAACCGAGCAGAGAGGGGAAAACCGCATCGAGATTCAAATGCTTCCTTCCACTCTCTCTGCCGGCGGACAGATCGTTCAAGATCTTTGCGTGGAACTCCACAGTGGCTGTCCATTCGTCCGCGAACAAGAACACGGCATCTTGTGACTGAACAATAGCATCGAGCCGTTCAATGTAAGGAGCCATGTCGGGCATGGTCACGCCGTCGACCTCCTCGTCAGGAGGGAAATCTTCGGTTTCAGATCCGTCGGAAGAATATTGAAAACTCCGACCACCAAAGGGCCAGATGGTCTTTCCAACATCCACAGCATATTTCCAGTATCCTTGTCCTCTCTTGGCCGATTTGTAAACCTCCATGGCTTCGTGAACGAGATGCCGCAGCTCCTCGATCTTCTTCGCCTGGCACAGGAGCTTCTGCAGGTCCAAGATGTGTCCACCACTTCCGGGGACTCTCTGAACCGTCAACAGACGTTCGTCCACCATCAATGTCGTCTTCCATCTGAGTGACGTCATGGCTATCTGCAGTGCCATTCTTCTGCGTTCTTCTGCCAAGCGTTGATTACTCTTCAGGAGATTGACGATGACATGTCTGAGTTTCATGTCCGATGTCGACACCCTTTCCGACAGCAGCTTCTCCAAGTTGTAGCTCACTGCCTTGTCAGAACAAACGCCTTGCGCTTGGAGCAATTCTCTGTAGCACGTCGCGAAGGAGACATCTTCGAGCGGGACAAAATAGACGGAGAGGTTTCCTATGGGGCGCCAGTGCCGCACGACATCGACGATCTTCTTGCCATCCGAAGACAACGCGGACTGCGCCGAAACGGCTTCCAGCAGATCCTCGAGTTCCTTCAGCACATCCGCAATGTCCTCGATCATGAAGCGCCTGTCTTCCCAGTCAGTGTACGAGGAGTTGGCGACGAGCTGCTCGCACAAAGACACCAGCTTCTGAGGATGATCACAGACGAAATCCAGCCGTTGCCTCTCGTTGAGATGGACGGCCTTGAAGAACTCTGTCAGCGGAGGACATCCAGTGCTGTCGCAGACGCGTTGGAGTGTATCCTTGGTCCTGGCCCCTCTGGGAACTTCATCCATGAGCTTCCGGATCGTCGACGCCTCCTGCGGATACAGCTTCACCGCCACTCGATTCATGAACTGGAGGACGAGTCGTTCGAATGCGTCCATGTCCTGGATCTTCATGATGTGTCCGAACAGGATCTTAAGGGAAACGTGGACGACGGATGCAAAGATGAGGCGGATGTTTTTGCTCTCGGCGACAAACGGCTTGACGGCGTCTCTGCTCTGTCGAATGGCATAGAACTTGGACGGTGGCACTTCTGCTGCCGCCTCGCAAGCGCTTCGAATGACTTCCTTCAGCTTCACCCAGTCTCCTTCGTCCTCCAAGAGAGATGCATAGACTCGCCATGCGCCCCACACAACAGCATTGAAAACAGGCTGATCGTTTCTGAGGAGAGAGATGACGAGGGAGGATGCTTCAAGCAGTGTGCGGAAACTGATGCCAGAGTCCTTTGCAATGGTAACCTGGCAGTTCCTGGCAAGCTCTTTGACTCTCGCGTGGACAAAGCAGAGGAGCTGAGCAGACATGTTGCCTCCGGCGTGGGAAGCGAACCTCTCTGACAGAATCTCCACGACTTCGTGCTTCTCTAGGGATTCGAATGTTGCTTCGGAGACCCCTGCATCGATCTCGGGTAGCCAGATCTTGATCATTCTGTTCAGAAGGGGGTTGGACAGCTTGTGTGTGTTGATCCTGTTGAGGTCCGCCGTCGCAAAGAGCCGAGTATCTGGATGGATGCCGCATTGCCTCGACAGCCTTTTCCCCTCTGCATGCTCGTAGAGATTCAAGAAGGGCTCCTCTTCGAAGAGCGACAGCACTCTCTCGATCACTTCGGGAGGTGCGGCGTTGATGTTGTCGAACAGAATGAACGTTCCAGACTTGAGAGCCTTCACGAGATCGGAGGTCACAAACTGAAAGACGACTGTCCTGTCTGCATCATCCATCGACGGCGGTAGCTTGTCTGACAGGACATGCAGTTCTTCGGCAAAGGAGACCGTCGATCCTCCATCGATGCTCTCCAGGAAATCGACGGCATCCTTCAGTCCTTGAACCAGTTCGTGGCCGATCCCCAAGTCAAACCGATGGAATCGCTTGTCGCTGGACGCTTCTTGGGAAGGATCGCTGCCGCACCGCGCCTTCTTGATCGCCCGGTAAAACTCCGTCTGCTTGTCCTTGGGAATGCGTTCGCAGAGAGCAAGTCCGGTTCTTATGATTCTGTCGCGAAGGTGCAGAAGTGCTTGGAGGACTTGGCCGTGAATAGAGTCTGTCCTTGCCGGCAACCACTGGCCGACCAGATCGGAGACATCACAGTCTCTGTGCAACGAGAGCACTAGTAACGGTCTGCCTGTCAAGGCCGCCAGCTCCTTCACCAGGCACGTCTTCCTGGAGCACGTCGGTCCCTGCAGCAGGACGGTCCTGGTGGACTGGCTGGCCGCCGCCAGCAATTCGAGCTGCGCGACCGTCTCTTTGGTGTGCACCAGAAGTCCGGAGGATGCGCGATCGGGATTCTTGTCTAAGTAAACGCTTCCGATGCGGACCAGATTGCTCACGGATGTGTCAATGGAAGTGCTGTTCGCTTCATCGACCAGGAGTTTTGGCGGTTCAACCGCATCGTCGATGGCTCTCTGGATGCGTTCCTGCGCAGCCTGGTTCTCGAATCGATGCTTGAAGACGAGCTGCAATGCGTTGCGAAGCACGGCATCCACCACGGCGGCTCTCTCTTCGTCCGAAAGGTCTTTTCTCGAATCATCTGTCGCCACGATCTTGTAGTGAGACACCTGATCGCCGACGTTGCCAGCCACGATGTCTCTGACGGCCACGAGGTCGCGCAGATTGAATCTCTGCTTTCTGCTGGCACCTCTGATTTCTCCCGTCTCGACCAGCAGGTGTACGCTCGTGAAAACGTCAAAGAGCTGCTGGATGCTGTTCTCACTGACGACGACCTTTTGACCGATGCGGTCGCTGAAAAGCTTCTTCAGAATCTCAAACAGTTCGTCATTGCTCTGGGGATCGAGCTCGACGGTCGTAAAGAGATTCCGGATGGATCTGGAGAGCTTCGTTCTGCCTCCCCCCTCGGCAGCAGGGTTCATCGTGGCGAAGATGTGGACATCCTTCACCGTTAGATTCTTTGCCCCCGACTGACCGGGAATCGCCAATCCGTGCTCGACAGCCGATCCGTTGAGCAACGGAACGAGCGATTCCAACACCTGAGGCGACAGCAGGTTGATCTCGTCCAGCAGTATCCATCTGCCTTGCTTGATTGCCTCGACGAGCTTGCCATCCATCCAATCGAATGTCCGCCGATTGTCCTTGTACTGCGGCACGTCAGATCCGAACAACTGCTCTGCGGTCGTGTCGCTCGAACAGTTGATGCGTTCCACTCCTGTCCCCAGACGCCCGGCCACTTCGACCACGACTGCTGTCTTCCCGATCCCTGGCGGCCCTTCGAGCAGCAGAGGTGTCTTGGTGCAGACGGAGGCGAAGATGCGAGCGGTGTTGTCCACGACTGTGGGAGTTCTATGCAGCGAAGGTCGCCATGCGTTGTCCCCTTCTGTCTGAGGGGGAATGCTCAGTGCGAGACCCACACCATCCAATCGAGCCAATCGATCGCCTCTACCTATTCGATCTTCGATCGTGATGCCAAAAGAGGAGGCGCTGTTCCCTTCCGTGGCCTTGACTTCGTCCAGTGCGTTGTCCAAGGCGCGAACTTCATCGCCGAAATGATTCAACAGGATGTTCTTTTGCTGTTCTGGCGTCAGGCCGAGGAGATAGAAGTATCTGGCTCCCAGCAGGATGATTCTCTCGAAAGTCATGGTCTCCCTCGGATGGTGTATGACAAAGTTGGCCCATCTGAGAGTTCTTCGGAAATCGGCGCATGGATTCTCGTGCGTTTCTTCCACAGATGCAGACTGGATGGCTCGGATGGCATCCATCAGTTGAGAAGCTTCATTCGGATAATCATCTTTCATCTCGCAGAAGAGCTTCGCATCGACAATCGACATGATATCCTCACTGGAGTACGCCGGGATGTGGATTCGCGTGATCCTGCTCTTGGTGGCCTCCGAGAGTCGCGGTTTCTTGGCAGCGGACTCCAAATATGCCGTTGCTACGAACGCGTAACCCGTCTCTGGAATATCCAGCGTCGCAGCACCGATTCCGCTGAGCGATGTGTCCTCAGGAATGGAGAATGTCGGATCCAGCTCGAGTGCACTGTTCAGTCGTTCTGTCACAGACTGTGGACATCGATCGTAGTCTTCGAGGACGCATATGTGCTTCAGGGTGATGGCATTGACAAACGGACCATCACGGAAGACAAAGCATCCATGGCTCTTAGCCCGACTGGCATCCGACATAAACGCACACAACTGGTTCATTCGATGGACTGCTCGTTCCAGGGCAGCTGGTGGGTGCTGATCGAAGACCTCGTTGAGCAAATCAACGATCTCCCTGACCGTTTCGAGGACTGAGTTAAATGCTCTGTATTCGGGCTCTTCGGCGCGTTCCCTTGCTTCGCTGATCTCGACTTCTGCTTCTGCATCTGGATGCCGGTCGCCAGAGAAACCGCAAGCAACATCCATCGATTCCTGTTCCCTCTGAGCGGGGCCTCCGTCTTCGTCAGATCCTCCCCATTCCGTACCGCTGCTTGAACCATCACCGGATCCCTGGTCCTCGGCGGCCGGCGAATCCTCCTTGTTCTCATCCGTGTCAGAGGGTGCAGACTGTGTATCGCTGACAGAGTCGGCCGAGCGCCGATCATCTGGGTTCTTTGGTCTTCTCTTGAAGAGTTCGTTGAGCACACTGATTCTTCTGGGAAGATCGCTCGCGCAGTCAGTCCGTCGAATGCTGCGTTGTCGGTTTTCGGACTTGTCACTCACGATGAGCTCTGCCTCGATCTCTCGGAGAATGAAGTTGCCGATGGACAGCAACATCTCAAGGACTTCCACTGTGGATGCTAGACGCACTTGGCCGATCAGCTCCGTCGCTTCGGAATCGGACGTCAAGTGTACCATCTGTGCCCTGTCCATCATCTCAGAGATCTCCAGCCACGTCCTGATCAGTTCTGTCTTGAACGAAGTCTCTCCGTACAGGAGCACTGGTTCCCTCGCCTTCATCGTGAATGCCAACTCGACGAGCTTATCTTGAAAAATCTTGGGAGGGAACTTCGCAGCACTGCCGTGTTTCCACAGACGGCTTCGATCCAGTCGATATCCACCGAAGGAAACACGGAGAGGTCCCTGGAAAAACGAGAGCCCGTGACTCGTCTCCTGGATGTGCTTCTCCTTGCAGGATCTTGCAATTATCTCTGCTTCTTCGCCGAATGCCTGTCTGATGAGCGACAGGAGCTGCTGTCCTTCGTCCTCTGTGGAGACCAGTGGATTGAGCAGTGACATGGCGACAGCGGCCCAAGATGTTGTTCCTCCTGCGTTCTCTGCTCGGAGAAGCTTGAAACGGCGAACCACCTTGATCAGGTCTCTCATGGTTAGACGGAAGATCCCGGTGGACGCAAAGTACAGACTGGACAGACGCTCTGCGTCTGCCATGCTCACGATGTCCCTGTACTCTTCCCTCTGGAATCTCCTGTAGATGATGTCGGCGAATTCTTCTTGCGGAAAGTCGCCCACACCCACCTCCAGGAAACGGTTCCGCACCGTAATTGGCAGGAGTTTTCTTCCGTCTCCACCTCCGTGGAATGGATTTTGCGTGGCGAAGAATCTGAATTCTGGATGGACGTTGATCGTCATGCCGGTGCCCGGAATCTGAACCACCCGCGAGCCCTCCAGGAACGGCATCAGTGCTGCGGCTACGGAGAGGGGTGCGAGATTGAACTCATCTGCCACGAACCAGTCTCCGTTCTCCATGGCTTGAACGAGGACGCCTTTGGAGTAATGAAATCCGGCCTTGTCGGGCAGCCATGTCCCGAAGTAGTCCTGCAGCGTGGTGGTGTCGCTGTTGCTCAGAACAGTGACAGGGTTGCTGCGTCCACGGAACATCCTCAGTCCTCTGATCAGAGCAGTCTTTCCCACTGCAGGCTTTCCTTCGAGGAGAACGGGTTTGTTCGTGCAGACGCCGAGCAGAACGGCATCGGCGTATGCTTCTCTCGATCGAGTCAGCACCAGTTCCGGATCCACCTCGACGCTCTCACGCAGTTGCAGTCTGCTCAGAACGTCCGAACGGCAGCCCATGTGATCCAGCAGGTCACTGCTTTGCTGTCGGTCCTTGGCGCGGAAGACAAATGCTGCCATCAGTGCACAATGCAGGCAGTCCCTTGCATCTGTCTGCGGATACCGGAGCATCAGGTTTGTCGCGATGTCCAGGAATGTGACGAAATGTCTGAAGCTGCACCTTCCTCCCTGCCTGTGCAGAAAGCTTCGGATTCTCAGACAGTAATCGCAGATGCCTTCGGCATGCTGTCGACAATGCTCGTCGCACAGGGAGCATCGCAGCATGGAGTGCAGGACGGAGCAGAACTTGCTGTCTTGCAGCCGTGCGGGATCGTCCACGTGCACTGTGAGGAATCGGTTGGCCAGGGCGGCAGTCAGTTCGTTCGACGAGCTGTCGTATCCTCTCGAAGCGACGCCCTTCGGAGTGTGCGTTGCGATGAACTGGAATCCTGCCGCAGGCCCCGGCACCTTGGACACCGTCCCATCTGCCAGGACGCGGCAACGCAGATTCTTCGTCTCCCCCTTCTCCGACAGACAGAGGATCTTCGGCGACTCCAGTACGGGGTTGACGCGCTCCTGCAACACTGCCTCTGCTTGACCGATGTTGTCCACGATGCAGACGCTGCCATCTTTGAAGGATCTCGTCAGCGGACCGTCCCTCCACTCGATTGCAACGTCTTCACGGCTGTTCTCCTTGGGCAGGTGTTCTCCGAGCATGACGGAGGGTTCGCTCTCCGCGGTGAGCGTGACTTGCTCGTAGCGGTTTGTCAGGAGGAAGGCGATCGTCTTCGCCAAACAGGTCTTGCCCGATCCAGCACATCCCTCGATCAGAATGGGCTGCTCGCTCCGCAGCGCATTGACCAGCGCCGTCAGCAACGCACATGACTGATCATTGAGCGCCACGGGCATCTCCGGCACGACAGAGCTGCGGAAAGGCACGGAGGCTCGATCGACGTTCCACTTCGCCGCAAAGATGTCCAGGATGACCGTCCGGGCTTCGTCCGTCCTGAAAGCGGAGCAGTAGATCTCGGCGCCAAGTCGGCCTAACTCCTCTGGATTGTCGCTCCTGAAGCACCCTGTCTGCAGGGCATCCGCTATCCACTGCGCCAACCAGAACTCGGAGAACGAACTGTACACCCCGTGACGTCGCATGAAGTCTGGATCGAGCACGGCTCGCGAGACATCTCCGTGGATGGACATGCATCGCTCGACCGTCATCTTGGCGCTGTCGTCCGGCAATGCTTTTGCAGGGAAGTGTCTTTTCCAAAAGGCCCCCGCTTCGAATCCGCATCCCTGTCTGCCTTCCGATGTCAGAGCGCCGTATGCCTGCACCATTCTTTCGAAACTGGAAAGGGGTGTGCCCGACGGGGCGTTCTGTTGTCTGGCAGACAAGCCCCTCTCGCTCAGGACGTCTCGAACCAGTAGCTGGCCGTCCTCCCTGAACCGGCTGCCGTAGATCAGCCATGCATAGTCGCCGAGCTCTTCGTCCGTCTCGGGCAGCTGTTCGGCGGTTGATATCATTGCTGTCCACATCAACAGCTCCCGGTTCGTGACGACGGTGTGGCTCCCCGTCTCGCAGCACCTGCTCTGGATGGCTTCTCTGACGTCGCAATGGAAACCGGTCATCTTTCCTGCCACGGCACGAATGAGATCCGTCTCTGCGCCTTCGAAGTGGCGGTGCAGTGTCGACTGTACGATGTGATCCCACTCTTGCTTCGGCAGCTCTTTGAAGTGCACGACGGAGAACTGAGAGAAGAAGGCGTGGCTCATTCGCTCTCTCTTTCCAGCCTGCCACGGATTCTGGGTGGCAAACAGCCTGAAGTTTGGATGCTTCTTCAGAATGCGAGGAGGCGTCAGTGCAGAGCTCTGGTCGCAAAGCACGATCTCGCCACTCTCCAATGCATCGACGACCACCTTGAGGGCACTCTCCTCCGCCAGGTTCATCTCATCGAGCAGGACCCAGTCGCCTTTCTCGAAGCTCCTGGCGAAGGGCTGCACATCGAGCACGATCTGCCCGACGGGATCGAATGATATCTTCGCCAGAAAGTCCTCCGGAGAGAGATTCGAGGACATGTTGAGACGGACCAATTCGACGCCCCTTCGGTCCGCCAGCTCCCTCAGAGTGGCCGTCTTCCCCACTCCCGATGCTCCGTAGAGCAGAACAGGGCGATCGTGCTCCACGATCTCTTCGATCATCCGAATGTTCTCTTCTGTCGTCTCTGTTGGGATCAGAGATGCGGATCTCTCGCTGGGGCGATCGTCAGCGCCCTCCGTTGCGCCTTCCATCTCCGAAGGCGATAGGATCTCTTTTCTCAGTGACGCACTCGCCAGGTTTAGCTGACGGCGACCGAACACGGCAACCATCTTCTTCATACCGTCCAACGACGCCGTGTCGACCTGGACAGTCTTGCCTTCCGGGAAGGTGGCCGAGAGGAACGGACGCATGTGTGTATCCTGCGAGGAGTCGGCCTCTTCTTCTGCTTCCGTTCCGCTATCCGTTCTCTCTTCGATGGCAAGATGCACCAGTTTCTTCAAACCTTCCGTCTGGATGTCGCTCTCATCTTTCTCCATGAGATCGAAGACTCTGTGCACCAGTTGACGGATGACACGACAGATAGCTCTTTTGTCTTCCGTAGGCTGTCTCTCCACGAATGCGACCAGCATGTCGAAGAAGGCGGTGTCAGAGATTTGCCCGTCAGAGAAAGACGCATCGAAGGCAGCAGACAGCAGCTTCCTCATGACAGCATCCGATCGACGCAGGTCGGCCGTCATGACCCGCATTAACAGATCGAATTCGTCATCGGGCATTTCGAAATGAACGATGCCACGAGCAACAAGCGTCAGGGCTGGCACGACGATCTCGGGATGCAGGTTCAGCAGAAGGTACACCAGACGCGTCAAACAGAGAACCGTGTCGATGCTCTGCCCTCCGACGTCGCTCATCAGCTTAAGGAAGCGATCGCGCACCTCTGCCCATGTCGATTCCCCGATCTCCGCGTCCTGCAACGCCTGTTGTCCGTTGGCAGATTCCATCAGCCAGCTCAGCGCCAGACGAAGCCAGTCTCCTTCTTCGTCCTCGTGGCTCAGAAGAAGATCGACAAGCACGCGGACATCATCGATCCCTGGACGTTTCGTCCATCTCTTGATCATGTCCAGAGAACAGGAATTCTGGAGAGGCGCGCAGAAGTGCCCTCCGTTCTCCCGGGCCAGCTGCAACAGGCACGGAAAGACGCTGAACTGATCATCCGCATAGTGGCAGTAACGGGAAAGGGACTCGAGCGTCGAGGACAGCTTCTCTGCATCTTTTTTCAGATGTGCCAAATCCGGATCGCGATGCAGGAAAAGGAACAAACTCCCCAGAGAATGAAACATGTCCGCATCAAGACTCGCGACCGGTGGGAGTGCGACGTCGTCCGCAAAGAAAAAACGCAAGAGCGAAAGGCGTTCAAAGCGCCATTCCTTCTCTTTCTTGGTCTGAGGCTGAAACTGAGTGACGGATCTGAGACAGGCGTCTACGACATCTTGTGGAATCGAGTGACCGATGTTTCTGAGACAAAAAGACACAAATCCTGAGAAGCGCGCAATGGTAAGCACAGGGAGATCTCCAAAACGAAAAGATGATTGAAAAAGGTAAACAAGGATATCGAGCACCAGAGCGTCGTTCCTTTTCTCGGTGCTACGAAGAGTGGAGCACAAGGCGTCAAACATCACGACGCCATCCGAGAAGAAGATAACGTCCAGGATTTTGCTGCGCAGTTGAGATTTGGCAAAGGCAGAAGACGGATCGTAAACGTCCGAGAGACTTGAGATCAACCCGGCCACGTCGCGGAGAGACGTCAGCGATATCAGTGCATCAACGATCAACGCGTCGGGCCTCTTTCTTGGACCAATCGTGCAACGACGGCCACGATCGTATCTTCCATCGCTCCACGTCAACTCCGTCGTTTCCTCTACAGAGATCTGCAGACACTGATCGGAGGGGATTCGCCCCTGTGAGATGGTCTTCACAACCAAAGGGCTGACAAAAAGCGTGAGAAGTTCAGGAGAACAGGCGATGTGTTGCAAGGCTCTTTGCTCCGCGTCCTGTCCCCGAGAGTCACTCGACGAGCCCGGCTGCGGCAAGTGCGTTCGCATTTCGCGCAGGGCCATTTCGACGAGACCCACGATGGCGTCGACCTCCTGTCCCGTGGACTGGGGAATGGACAGGAGTTCCAGCAGGATGCCCAGATCTGGCTGCTCGTTATGCTTTCTTTGTTCTTTTTTCCACTTTCCCACCGTCACATCACCGACAGAGAGCTTCGATGCATTGTACTTTCGAGAAAACAGAAGGACGTCCCAGAAATCGCGTTGCGTTTCGGTATCCGTGCGACGGACGAACCATTCAAGTACACGTGCCAAGGGTCCACACATGGCTCCCTTCTGTTCGAAAACGCGAACGGAGTAGGCGTAGACGATGCACCGCATGAGGGCTTTGGACCCGAGTTCCGTCAGCTCCTCGCTTCCAGCTTCGATGGAGCCATTGTCGATGAAGGACCTGATGTATTCGCGGGCGTCTTTGAGGGATTTTTGTTCCAAACGTCCGTCGACGGACGACTTGAGTGCGTTTTGGAGAAGGTCGAGTTCCAGCCATTTACTCGCCGGGCGCGACATGGCAGATCTTACTGCTCACAGACAGAGAAACCTTGTTAGATCTGGTGTGCGTTCGACAGAGAGGGCGTCACGTGAATGACGTCTTCGACAAAGCGGTTCGCCTTCGCACGCTCCGTTGACAAGGATGTTTGTTCGTGCGGGCTGGCGACTGTTCGTTCAACTAGAGAACGACTGGGGTTGGAAACGGTGATGTTGCTTAGGCGTTTATAACGACAATATATTAACGTTCGCAAAGACAGTTTCACCAGTGAAAGTTCGTCGTTTACACCGTCCCGAATGCACCAACGCGCCGTACGACTATGCCTTGGTTTTGGTTAGCTGCCCGAAGCTGAGCGTGACGTGACGTGGATGTTGAATGGCCTCGAGAGAAGACAACGTTATCTTCGGAAGAATGGAAGAGGGCTTCTCCTTAAGACGGTAAGGAAACGCCGTTCAAGTCGATATCGAACAGTGTCGCATTCGAGAGGCAGCACCAGCGCGACTGACTCAGCTGCTTGATGCCTTCTGATGGGGATGATTCTATCAGACCAGACGTCGTCATGTCTGAGAGTTGTCACACTTGTTGAGGATAACGAACACTCTGCATGAAAGAGAACCTGTGTTCTCTGTTTGGACGCTTGCAGCGGCTCATGTTTTACAACTGTGCTCAGGTTCATGCTTAATGTCCAAACCACATTCGACGTCAGACAACGGCAACGGTCCGGATGCGTATCTTTCCTGCGATCCATCCACGCTGCTCGATGGTCCAATGCTACATTCGAGGCAGATCACATCGCTTCTGTTCAGGGCAATGGGGGACATCCCCTTCCATGAAGCGGCAGTGTCCATGAGAACCGTCAAATCGATCCATCCTGTCATCTTCGCTCTGCAATGAACAACTGTCTCTTCGAAGTTTCGGAGGAAGACTCGTTCTCTCTCGTCTTCAAGTACATCGCAGAGATTCTCGACGGCGGACAGGTGTCTCACCGCTCACTCGTCCAAGTCGAGATCTGACTGAGTCCGTAGACCGTCGATGCCGAGTCGAATTCGGCGGGAGGCCGCTTTCTCGCGTCCTTCTATCGTCTCGTCGAGAAAGACGCCGAGGCAGAAGAGGTACAGGTGCCCGAGGCGTCCATCCCCCAAATCCTGACCCTGTTCGTCGAACAACTGCCCCTCCTCGTCGAGAAGGGCAGCGATGCCGACATCGAGAGTTGCATTCAGATCATCAACCATCATCTGCTGACGAAACTCGGCCCGGAAGATTCGAGCAGATTTGCTGTCTCCTTGGCCTCGGCCATCTCAGCGAATGTCACATCCGCATTGCTCCTAGCTCCTGCCCCATTCCCATCTGCATGCAGCACGAGACGAAGACGGAGACGCGGTTGGCGTGTTTGCTGCATCTGTACAATGCCTGCGCCCGCAACGACGATCAGTACAACGTCCTGATGAAGACGATCGACTTTGCCATCTCCGCACGCGTGGCAGAGATCCTTGCGCCGATTGTCAAAGGTGGCAGTGCGCAACCTCGCTGTCGAACGGCCTCCGTCAGTCGTGTGCGGCAGATCACGCCGATGCTCTCGTGGAGAACTGGAAGCTCTCTCATGCGGCGGCCTCCAAGTTGTATCTGGGCATCGCTGTTTTGGTCCGTCAGAGCAAAGGTGCCTCGATCTGCCCACTCACTCAGGCTCATGTGCCGTTGGTCCCAATGCAGGAGACAAGGAGACACACATGCAGTCACTGGCATTGACGTCCAAAGCGCTCGCTTCTGTGGACGTGTGACCGACCCCTGGCGACTGCGTGGACCAATACACGCTGTGCATCTAGGCATCGGACAGTTCGGCCTGCAAGGAAATGGCCGGCGAAGCTGCTGCCGCGGTCGCCGATTTCCTCAAATCGCCGAAGACCTTTTCGTGCGATCTTCTCGAACTGGCGCCCGTCAAGGCGCTGTCGAAGAATCCAACGCATCTCTACCTCCATCAGCTCTTCAGTGCCGTTGCCAGAGGACAGATTAATCAGGTCTCGCTCTTTTCGTTGTCCACATGTCCACTACAGATACGACTGACTGTGCCACAGCTGGAGACGGTCTGTCGGCCAGATCTGCTTCAAAGCCTCGGCATCACTCGCGAGGACTGCCTCGAAAAGACGCGGATGAGTGCTCTGCTCGGTTTGGCTAGAGCGACTGGCAACAAGCCCATTCTCTATGACCAAGTGGCGTCCGCTCTGCAAACAGAGAGGGAAGAGGTCGAGCAATGGATCGTCAAGGCGACAGGTGCAAAACTCTTGTCGGCGCGCATCGATCAGATCCAGGAAGTCATCGTCGTTACCTCCTGCATCAGCAAAGGATTCGACGGTGCGTGTCAACCGTCATCCACCAAAGCCTCACAGTCTACATTCGACTCAGGGAGCGACTGGAAGAGACTAAAAGAGCAATTGACATCTTGGCACTCCATGTTGAAGGACATACAGCAGAAGATACACGAAGGCATGAATGCGGATGTCACTTCTTCTCTTCTGCATGTCTAAACGCACGCCTAGCCTGTCAAAGAGATCCTCTAGACTGTGTGTTGTGCGATTTTATGGCCACGGGGTCACGGACCCAGGAAGAGTCTGGTATTGTAGGTCCACGTCACCACGTGGTTGTGACGTCAGACATGTACGGCCTTAACGTTTGCGCCACGTCTTCAGCGTCATTCTTGCTGTCCCATTATTTTTGAGGCATTCGACAAACCAAGATCGTGTGCTCGACCATTCCAAGTAAGAACGACCTGTTGTTCTTCTCTTTCTCCTTCTTTTCGACGACAGTGACGCTGACGCTGAGTTTGCTTGCTCTTCCAGACCCAACGTCTTGTCATTCTTCGACTGCAACCATTCATGTTCTTCGCTGTTTCTCGATTTGTTATCTTTGGCTTTTTGACCTTTAGATGTTCTAGCTCTCTGAGTTCGCGCACTCGGCCTCTATTGAAAGAGCCTGTATCACCGTGAGGGATGGACGAGGCGTCTGTTCACGAAACGCAATTATCTACGACGACAAGAGTCACGCGCAACGACGAGAACCATACGGCCGCCATTGATAACACGGACGACGGCAACACCATGCGTCCCCCGAGTTTTATGCGTTATCACCACTCGGTCTCGAGTCTGAGGGAGTCGCTCGCGACATCGCCGCCAAAACGCAGACCACGTCCTACAGCGATCCGACCGCGATGCTCTTGCCCGATCTACGGTGTACGTGCCAGTGCCGGACGCCGTGCTCGCATGGAAGACGCTGTATCTATTGTGGAGAATCTGTTGGAAGTCTCGCGTTCTGGCGGGTTCTGGAGATCCGATCGATCGAGACAAGACCATCATCTCAAACTTGAAGGCGTGAGTGGTAATGGCACTGTGTCGCCTCCTGTTCGACGTCTATCCCGGGAAAGCATCGAAACGGAAGTCTGTCACTTCTTCGGTGTCTACGATGGACATAATGGACCCTACGCTGCACATCACTGTCGCGGACGATTGCATGAGAATCTCCGCGCCGCTTACATGGATCTTTGCTCTTCGGGTGAGAGCGATACCGAATCGGTGACGGTTGGAATGGATATGGGAATGACAGCAACAGCCAGTTCCGTGGATATGCAGGGATGGCCCTCTGCAGCGAATCATCTCTCTAGTGGTGAAGGATTGAGCAATGGAGCCACAAGTCGAATGTCGGCGACCGTGGCAAGCATGCCAACAGAGGAGGAGGTGTTCTTGGAGACATTCCGCAGAACGGATCATCAGTTTTCGGAGTATCGATGTGCTGAGAGGGTCGGAACAACGGCATTGACTGCTCTCGTCGGAACAAACCACATCACTGTCGGCAGCTGCGGTCTGATCCCATAGACAGACGCTCTCATCATCTCACTCTTTGCGTATGTACAGGCGACTCGAGAGCAGTCATGTATCGTTCAGGCGAAGTCATTCAACTGTCGAATGATCATCGATTGGACAAGCTCGAAGAGAAGGTCCTGATGCTGTTGTGGTTTGCATGGGATGATGGGACAGCTCGTAGGCAAGGATCGAAAGCGCTGGGGGGAAGGTGACGTACTGGAATGGTCCCCGCGTTATGGGTGTATTGGCGATGTCCCGAGCCATTGGAGATTTGTGTTTTCGTCCATACGGTGTGATCTGTGACCCAGAAGTGGTGACGGTGCAGCGGACCGTCGAAGATGAATACTTACTGTTAGCTACAGATGGTCTCTGGGATGTGTTGACAAACGAGGAGGCATATCGTATCATACGTCACACCATTGCGTCAAATCACGCTCAAGGCGCGAGCCTAGAAGAGTGTATTCAGAGTTCTGCGAATCGTCTGACACGCATCGCTCTAGACAGAGGCAGTCGTGATAACATTACCGTCATTCTGCTGGATCTGCAATCCGACGGTTACTAAACTCGAGCTTCATCCGATCCCTGCCTGCGACAAAGAGCTGTGTGTATTTGTAAATTGGTGAAAGAGTGATGTATGTCGGTGTGGTTTCTATGGCTGAGTTTTGCAGCTGTTAAACATGCTTCAGTTTTTGGAATCGTAATAATTCTTTTGTTCCGGAAGCGGATGAAGCTCTGATCGGTAACCCATCGACCCACGGACCGACCGACCCATCGACCAATCGATCAACGAACCATCAAACAGACGTACAGACAGGAAGGGTGAACAGGGCTTGAGCATTTTTACACATTTTCTATCCGTCCAGTATTCGTGGAATGAAGAATGAGTTGGTTGTAACTCCCTGTCTTGGCGAATTTTAGTGATTCTGCCTCGAAATCTAGTATTTGTATTGGACCTTCGCATTCTCATCGCCAAATGTCCAATTTAGCTGACTCAAGAATGATGTAAAGCTTTAATGAAATGCGCACGGATATATCGTATTGCGAGAAATGACGTTACTGGGCACTGGAAGTATTCATCTCCAAGGGCGTGTCGCCCGGGTAACGGACGCCGTGCGGAAAACAGATTGCTGAAGTGGTTGGAGGTTTGGACAGGCGCCGAAGAAGCAGACGACGGGGGATGGCACGCAGCAATGCCAGAACTGCCTTCAAGTCCGGAAGCGCAAAGCATCGACCAGCGTTCACGCTGTTTGTTTGTGCAGTACGGGCACTGGACATACGAATGCGCTAACAAACGCCTTTACAAAGCACGTCCTTCGAGAACGAAACAGCTTCAGGATCCAAAAGTGGACAGGCACGATGAATCCTCTGCAGAAAAGCGAACTGGATGTGTTCTTAGTGTCGGCCGAAGTTCTTACAGGCACGGGAATTGCTGAAAGAAGAGAATCCAGAAGCGTTGGAGAGTTCATCACCCGAACCGGCAGCAGAAGAAGCACCAGCAATAGAGAAACGTGCACACAGCTTTGCCTCGATAATGTTCATAGCTAACAGGATTTCTGTGTTTGTCTGTGTAGCATCGTCTCCTTCATCTAAAGCGCCGATGACGGATGCGTCTGAATCTGACAGCGAAACGTCTTCTTCATCAGACTCTGATAGTTCGTCTGGAGAGAGCGATGACAGTTCATCGTCGGAGAGCAGCAGCAATGCATCGTCGTCGTCATCGGACGATATCTCATCGTCCGATTCTTCGGCATCTCTCTCTTCGTGTGTGGACGCCGAAGTACAGAAGAAATCTTTCCATCCGAAAGAAGCGGTGTCGAAAATGCCACCCAC
The DNA here is from genome assembly GCA_965230195.1 of Putridiphycobacter sp. GTDB lineage: Bacteria > Bacteroidota > Bacteroidia > Flavobacteriales_D > Crocinitomicaceae > Putridiphycobacter. The sequence goes on along the minus strand of OZ245997.1, from coordinate 367,687 downwards.
TCGGTCAATCGACGCGCAGGATGCCCAACGAGAAGCTGATCGGCGACAGAGCTCAAGAATCGGGTTTAGACATGAGGCACGTCAACGGTCGCCTGATGGCAATTACGGAGAGAGAAGGCCCATGGAAGACAGACGATACCAGAGAAGAACCATGGTGGAAGATCGACGATACAGAGAGCCAGATGTTCATCCCCAACGTGCCCACCTTATCCGACACCGCCAGCATTCTCCGGAGAATCTCCGCGCGATGCCTCGAGGGACACGAAATCGTTCCAGGAGTCGAACGCCAGATCGAAGAAGATCGTATCGAGAGGTGAAGCACAGAAGGCCGTTTATCGAAATGGATCGAAGTGAGGATGACGTCCGAAGATTCCGAAAGACAGATGGAAGACACGACACCCCAAGTGAAGCGTCGTCGTCTTTTTCTGCACGTCGTTTTGGCAAGAAGAGAAGAAGACATGATACGTCTAGTCCTTCGTCCATCGATCAAAAGAGACCCTCGAGAAAACAACGATAGATTTCTCAATCTTATGAGGCGTTTGTAGCCATCTGCCTGACGTGACGTTTCCAGGATAGTTGTCGTACATCGAACCAGAAGATACGAAATTATTCAACGCATTCCGTTTGCTGCTCGTCACTTTCTCTCGATGTCGGATCCTTCGGGCGCGCAAGAGAAAGAAACGTCGCCTCCCGTCGAACCAGACGACGCGTTATTGCGCGAAGGTCTCGAGGCGCTGAAGGTAAAGGCACATCGACGGCTGGTTTGACGCTTTGGTCGCTATCCGACGTCCTGCAGGAAGGTCATTTCGAGGAGGCAGCGGAGTTCTTTGGCGAAATTCTGGAAGAGAGGGTCGAAAAACACGGCGGCAAGAATCGTTTGCCAATCTGTGACGGGTCTGACACGACCTGTGGCGTAGAGTTGGCCATCGAATGCGCTTTGCCCGGCTATTACTATGGACTCTCTTTACTCCACGTGGCTCAGTCCTCCAAAGAGATCTTTGCAGAGAACGAAGATGCGACAGGCGATGACGCTGAGCCTCCTGACGATAATACAGCTGACCTCGCCATTGCATGGGAAACGCTGGAATGCGCCAGACACAACTTTGAAAGCAGTGCCTCTCCTGTCCCTCATCACTCACAGCTTACAGGCAGGTACCCTTTTCAGCTATTCCTTCTCACATATGACGCCTTAGATGTTCATATTGCTTTGGGAGATGTTGCGTCCGAGACATCCAACTTCGAATCCGCCTTGACAGAATACAGAAAAGCGGTCTCTCATCTCGAGCAGTGTACAGATGCAGAAGGCATGTCGCACGATCGATCTGGTGGCACACAGAGGCGATTCTGTGAGATCTATTACAAGATGTGCCTCTCCTGGGAATTCCTTGACGATCTCAAAGAAGCCAGCGTATGTTGTGACAAAGCGATTGACGCCATTCGTCTGGAGATGGCGTCGTTGGGGGACACATCTGAGTCGAGCGCTGAACTGAAGGAGATCGAGAAAGACTTGATCGAACGGAAGGAAGCGATTGAGATCAGCAAACGCGAGACAGACCAAGTGAAAGATTCGCTGCGCGAGATGCTCCAGCAGAGACTCCCTGAGATGCACGAGAAGAAAGAAGAGGTTCCTGTGGACTTGGGAATTGTCGGTCGTGGCAAACAACGCATTCACGTCCATGAGAAAACGGATGCAGAGAATGTCTCCAAACTTGAAGTCGCCTCTCCAGTTTCCCGCAAGCGAGCAACGGATCCCAATGAACATGAAGTGACTCTGTCTGGCAAGAAAACGAAAACGGACGATGATAGTCATGTGGATACGTAAAGTGGTTTTAAAACGACGTGTGTAACAAGATCGAAAGGTTTTATGAATTGGTCAGTTTTGTCGACTTCTTGTTTGCTCGGATCATAACTTTGGTGTCCAAATCCGCCTAGTCAGTTGTAGGGGATCAGATTATACCTTATGACTTATCCTGATTCGGCCGTTCCTTGGCAGCATGGCGAGTAGATCTGATTCACTAGGAGGCTATCGTCGAGGGTTCGATGGCGAGGTAGGGCGGTATTTTGTTCGTCTGCTCGTTCCGACATTCGTGCGCGGCTTTAGTATACGTTCAGGAACGGGTTTATCGCCGATCTGTTACCCAGTAAGGTAGACGGATGCTCCCGAGTGGACGGCTCCTCGCTGCGTTCGTAATCAGTCTTTGACAAAGAAACAGACACGAAAACAACAGATAGCTCAGAAACCCGACAAGCGTTTCATATACACCTCGACCGGTTCGTAAGCGAACACCGGCGGCCAGCTCCGTGTTTAGAAGCCCGTCACGGAGCAGATGCTAAGGAGTTTCTTTTGTGCTGACGACGTGATGCTGAACTTCACGGTGATGCTAATTGCTTCCAGCTAAGCACGGTCTTTGCGCGTTTTCACGACCCGTATTTAAACGTGTTACCAGCGGGAGCCACACAATAGAGAACACTTTCCTTGACAGTGCGCACATTTCCATAGCCATTCATTTGCAATGAACAAGACGGAATTGTCTTCCCGACGCGCTGCCGTGGCGCTAGGGGTTCTGATAGTATTGGTTGTGTTCCAGGTTCACCCTGCCGTCTGTCAGAGTGAATGCTTCTGCTCAACGACTGGTCTGAGCAATGGCGTTGAAGTCGAAAAGCCGAGATGCATGTTACGGTCCGAGTCCGCAACGCAACCAACTTGCTATGCCCAAGATTCGACAGACTGCAAAGGACCCATGGAATCCATTGAGCACATTGGTGCTGCTCTCATTCCATGTTCCGTCGCGGAAGCGTTGTTTACGGCGGCTGAATTGAATGATGTCGATTCGATTGTCCGATTTCGAGAGCTCGGAGCCTCACTTGATATCGAAAGAAACGTTTCTTACGGCGGTTTCGGATACCGAGTCATCTCACTTATCGACTATGCCGTCGTTTGGGGAAGCTTTGATGTCATCGAAGACATGATGCTCAATGGAGAGTATGATTGCGACGACCACATTTCTCTTCGTTACAAGCTTTGTCGTCTGTCAAATGAGAAGCACTGCCATAAAGACGATGAAAGAAGGGAAGCGATGCAGGGCTTCATCAATATGTTTGTCGAAAGAACTTGTGAGGAGGTAAGCCAGTTTCTAGAAAAGGGACAAATTTCGATGGCGTTGTCGCAGGCCGTAATCCAACCTGTTGAGAAACCAGGGCAAAACAGGAAGATGCTAAACGAAGCAAGGGTGAAGGTAACGCCCAGCGTGGATGCTCACTGCGACGAATACCGCTACTTTGTTTCACTACGTACGTCGATAGAGGAAGGGTACCGTCACGTCTGCGGCGGCGCACTTGTTTCAGACAATGCGGTATTGACTGCTGCACATTGTATGAATGGAGCTGGAGGTTCTGACGTTCGACTTCTGGCGGTGAATGCACACAGCATTAAAGCTGACGGAACTGCCTGCCCCGACACAACTGAAGTGCACCTTCTTTTCCTGTGGCTATGAAAGTGAATCCACTCCTTGTGCTGCAGATACGAAGCGTAGCAGCAATCGAGATTCATCCAGATTGGTATACGGGAGAGAAGCCCCAAGCCTTGGGCAATGGATATGATTTGGCCCTGATCAGGTTGAACGAAACATCCAGCAAGACGCCGGTCAGGATTCAGGGAAAGGACGATGATGCGGGGGATTCCTTGCAGGTCGTCGGATTGGGCAGGCAAAGTGCTAGTAGTGGTTATGCAACCAACCACCGAGTGGCCGAGGTATCCGGACTCGATAAGGAGGAATGTAATAGAATATACGGCACAACTTTCCAAGCAAGCATCCTCTGCACAGAGCCTGAACCGGAGTTCTGTGAGGGAGACGGAGGCGGGCCTCTGATTTATACGACATCCTTTGAGGACGCACTGGTTGGCATTGCACATTTGAAACATCCATCTGATGTGTGCGGGTTGCGGGACTTCCCTGGATTATATGCTGACATTAGACACTCGGAGCAATGGATTAAAGAGACGTTGGAGAGCTTCTCTGAAGAATCATGAAGATCAGCGCGTTCGTTTGTGCCTTTGAATCAAGCCTTGTTAGGAAAATTCTCTTCTAATATGCTACATATCCGTATGTTTGAATATTCTAAGCAGTTCTGAACAGCTGCAAACTCAATGTCTCGTTACTTGCGTGCCAGTTTTGCCCGCGGATCGCTGTCGTTAATGTCCGTCGACGTTCTCATTTGTCCGACCATTGAATGAAGCCCTTGTTCGTCTCGCCCGCGCAGGGCAAAACACCTATTCCTCGTCGGACGTTTTCAGCAACTCCAAACGAGAGAATCTGCCTGAGGCGACCCGCAGCGTTCCGATGCCGAGCTCAGGTGAAGTTCTACGTCAGATTCGTCGACATTCACTGTGATCTCACAGACACGAGACCTTAACAAACGCATAGCGGAGTTCTACGACAACAGTTCCGGTCTCTGGGAGGACATATGGGGCGAGCATATGCATCACGGTCTCTCTCTTTAGATCGACACCCGATTCGAGTTGCCGCTGTTCAGGGATCTACCGTCCAGAGAATCCGCCTGCTAGTCACAGACAAGCTCAGATTGATCTTATCGAGGAGGTGCTGAAGTGGGCCAACGTCCGATCTCCACAGAAAGCAAGCACCAGAAGATGGGCTGCGGCACTGAAGATGCCGCGTTTTGCAGATTCTTGACGTGGGTTGCGGCATCGGAGGCAGCGCTCGGTATCTGGCTCGGAAGTTCGGAGGGTCAGCCAGAGGAGTGACCCTCAGCCCTGCGCAGGCATCCCGTGCAACGGAGCTGACGAAACAGGCAGATCTGACAGATCGTGTCTCCTTCGACGTCTGCGATGCACTGAACCTCACATTCAACGACGAGACGTTCGACCTGATTTGGTCTCTCGAAAGCGGAGAACACATGCCAAACAAAAGGTGTTTCGCCGTATCCCTTCGGATGGACTGAAGGAGAGAATCCCTGTCCCATTCAGGAAGTTTGTTGAGGAGATGGTGCGCGTCTGCGAGCCTGGAGGTCAAATTGTGATCGTCACTTGGTGTCATCGCCCGCTCGAGTCTCCAAAAGCGACATCTTCTGCTTTGACATGGCAAGAGAAGACATTGCTTGACTGGATCAACGCAGCCTACGCCCTGCCCGACTGGGTCTCCATCGAAACATACCAAAAGCTCTTCGATGCGTACGGCCTGGAAGATGTCAAAGTAGAGGACTGGTCTTCGCTGGTCGAGCCGTTCTGGGGAGCTGTCATCGAGACAGCTCTCACATGGGAAGGGATGACAGGACTCTTGAAATCTGGATCATCTGCCCTCACCGGTGCACTGGTTATGCCTCTCATGCAACAAGGATTCAGAATGAACACCATCAAGTTCAACTTGATTACGGGAAGAAAAGGAATATCTTAAAAAAATGTCTTTGCAACACAGATGCTTCTGTCAATGCCTTCTTTACTCGCGATGCATTCTGCCAGATTGACATCGCGGCCGGATCGGTGCGCGCACAGGTGAATGATGACTCTCGTCATCCCCCACCCCACGCTCTTGTGGATAGGACACCGACGGATATATAGGTCTTTGGTTTTATTGTCTTCTTGATCATTCTTTCACTTCAGTTATGGAGGTCAGACGCCGTTCTATCCCCGAGACACTGCGTCTCATGCAGAACGCCGTAAAGCGTGGCTGTCTAACAGACGCTATGCAACACGGGAGGGCATGCGTTCGGCCTCTGTCTCTAACAACTTCTGAAGTCACATATGGCCCTCAGTTATCGTCCGGCGCTGAGAGTCGAATCTTTAAAGGAACATATCTAGAGCGTTCCGTTGCTATAAAGAAGCCCATCATACGGACATCCTTTGATTTGGAACGTTTCCGCGATGAGTTGAGAATTATGGCCTCTCTTGACCATCCATCGATCGTTTCAGTGTTGGGCGCCTGTGCTCTACCGCCAAATTACTTTATGATTCTATCCCTAGAAAACAGCAGTTACTATGACGCATTGTACGAAGAGGGATATCGTCCTGACTGGCGCGAGGTGATGCAACTGGGAAGACAGTTATCAAGCGCAATGGCACATGTCCACGATCGAGGCATTCTGCACAGAGACATCAAAACGCGCAATGTACTGAGAGGGACAGACGGAGATGCAAAGCTCATCGACTTCGGAATTGCAAAAGAGCTGGGCACGGCATCTCTGGAGACCCGTCAACATCCATCTGGGGGCTTTTACAAGAGGAAGATGTTGGGGACGTTGGAGTACATGGCACCCGAGGTGCTGCAAGGCAGAGGGCATGTTTACGCTTCCGATGTGTATGCCTTTGCAGTCACCTTGAATGAGATTGCCTGTGGAGTATATCCATTTGCTGACTGCAATAAAGAGAATCCCGACGCCCATACGGTGCTGGAGATGGGGTATGGTCGACAGGAATTGGCAGCGGCAGTGGTGGCCGAAGGGCTACGACCAACACTGCCATCTCACTGTCCACCGGTCTTTGCAGAAACCATGAAAGCCTGCTGGGAATTGAATCCGTCAGCGAGGCCATCGTTCTCTGAACTTCATGCGCGGTTTACAGATTTCTGTTCACAGTGTGGCCGTTTCGATATCCCTGTTCAGATGCCGACACACCACACGACACCAGATGGCGACGACATCAACAGTTATCCAGCGTGTCTCTCGTCCAAACAAGGACCGCTAAAGACAATGCCCGGCAATGGAGAGTGGTTATTCGAGGCATCCAATGGACACGATGCGTTACATATCACATGCGGTGTCTACGAGACGGCTGGATTTCGTGGCGAGGATCGGATGGAAGATCGACACCTCATGTGCATGCAATATATGGATCAACCCAATTGCACTCTACTGGGTCCGCCTATCAAACCCCTTGTTTCAGTGGATGCTCATTCTGACTTGCAGGTGTGTTTGATGGACATCGAGGATCTGAAACATCTCAGTTTGCTGTGGATCACTTTGGGGATGTCTTGAGTGATAGGCTCCATTGTTCTGCCTCGGCCGAAGATGCTTTGTCCTCGAGCTTTCTGGAAATTGAGTCGCTGTTTGAAGCGACAGCCTCGGCCAGAATTGAAGAAGCTAGAGGGGCACGATACCCTGGATGCACGGCCCTTGCCATTCTGATCCACCATCGCACGCTCTACATCGCCAATGCCGGTACATCCCTTACGCTCTTGACGTACTCTTCTAGTTATGTCTTGATTCCAGGCGACTGCCGAGCAGTGTTGTGTCGCGGAGGCATGGCTTGGCCGCTGACACGCGATCACACCGCTATGGACGATCAAGAACGCATACGGGTTCAGCGATCAGGCACGGCCTTTATTCACTGGCGCAAAGGCAGTTGGAGAATTGGAAGAGCCGGAATTCAGGTCACACGTTCCCTCGGTGATATGGATCTCAAACAGTGCGGTGTCAGTGCCGATCCAGAAGTCCTGGTCTGCGAATGCACGTCCGAAGACAGTTTCATCATCCTCGGCAGCGATGGTCTATGGGATGTCATATCAAACCAAGAAGCCGTTCAGTATGTGCATGATACGGTTAAGCATCCAGACATGTGTGCCAAACGCCTTGCCAACGAAGCGCTTACACGTGGCAGTCAAGACAACATTACGGTCATCGTTGCTTTTCTACGACCCGTTACAACACTGGAGAAAATCTTTGCAAATAAAGAGAATGTCAACAAGATATCTAGTCGAGCAGCTAAAACGTCTGAATATGGAAGATTGCCTCGAATGGCTGCAGATGAAATGCTGGAAGTGCTCTGAACTGACGACGGTTGTTTGTTTGATTGTTGCATAAGTGCAACATTTCATTGAAGTGTGATGGATTCCCTTCTTTGATGTCTGTTTGCATCTCTGTGCTAATGGAACAGTTATGGGCAAATCTGTAGTACCATTGTCAGGAAAGGATAAACGTGACCCTCACGCTCCCCTCTATGGATCGGAAAGAAACGCCATCTGTATCGACAGATCGCTCAACTGGACGCCGACAGGTATCCGAAGAGAACACAGAGAAAACGTCGCCACAAAGGCAACACTTTATTTCGTGTTTCTGTTCGCTGAAGAGGTCCGACAAAAATTCGAAGCCATTGCAAGGTTGACATATCGATCAAGTCTTTGTCGGTTGCTCTCCGGTCGATTTCGTATCGCTTTCTTTTCCATCCTTCTCACCTCCGTAGCCCTGTCCACAGCATCCCGCCTTAGAGCATCGTCCTGTCCATCGAGGACTTGGATGACGAGATTCGTTAGCTGTTCGATGTATCGCTGCATGTTTGGTTGAACATCTGCCGTCATTCCTTCCGACTGCAGGCTACTCAACTGGAGACCCACCCACACATGCATGACTCAGTGCACCGAAGGCTATTCGTCGCTTGCACTTTTTGTTTCCGTTTCTGTTCTTCCACTTCCAGTGCTGCCACTCGTGCAGCTCGCTGTGCCTTTTCCTGTTCGATTCTGAGAAAAAAGTGTGTGTATGTGTGACATTTGCTAAAATGTGAGATGGCGGGTACTTCTGGCATTCCTCCACTGTTGGAGGCTCCTTTCGAAATTTGTGCAACCAGGCCAACCATTCCGGAGGCAGTGTCAAGGGATCATACTCTCCCCGCACGGCAAAATCCACTTCCCGTTTCTCGATCATGCGTCCAGTGTAAGTAGGCTCCTTCTGCTTCCACCTGTCGATTCATCACTACTCGAAGAGAAGGCTTCTGGATCTGACCGACCTGTAATATTTGTTTCCATTCTTGTCCGTTCCGACCAGCTCCCGACCATCGAAGAACTTTCGCACCCCGTTCAAGAAACGTCGCAACATTGCCGTACTGTAGATGAGGAGACTCCATGCAGACGCCAGGCTGTCCATGCGATGCGACCATGGAGAGCTGCTGCCAAAGAGATGCGAGGCAAAGAAGAGTCGCCGAGAAACAGAGAGAAAAGCTGAGAAGCGTCGATCTGTCAATGCAGCCACTCATTGCTCGCAAAACGGCAGTCGGAGTGGTTCCGAATGCGTTATCCGAGGACGAGGATGACGAAAGTAGTTCTCACTCTTACAGACTGAACTGGAGAGAAAAGGAATTTCGCCTTCTCCAGTTCCGGCGTGCATTCGTCAGCGATTCATGTCTCGAATTCGAAAAGGGCAACAGAACACTGAGCTGCTCTCCAGCAAAAGAGTGAGATTTTTCGTGAATACGGTTGGAGAGAGTGAGAGGGTTAAGGTCTGTGCATCGACGGTGTCGATTCATGAAATGAGCTGTCGCCTCAGGAGTGGCTGAGAAGCCAAAACTGCGTTGTCATGGCTTATCTTTTCCGCAGACCGAATGCCGTAACCTTGCAAAGATCATAGATTCCAGTTATGGCTTATGTGTTCAGATACATGAGCGGATATTGGTCAGGTACTTCACTAAGCAGGAGGACGACATCTATCTTCTGCATTGCCAAATCGCTACAGCGGCGATCGCTGCCTCTTGCTTTGGTATTCATTCCTTGTCAAGTAATCTCGATGGCTCATTGCAAAGAGAACGCGCCAGGACCAATCGTCCTTGGCGATTTCTCTAGGTCTGGCGGTATTCACTGATGGACGGTTGGTGATGCAAAGTCCACTTCGAAATCTGCTCGTCCAGCAGCGACTGAACATACACAAGGTCACACTTTGTTGCGATGTCTTGATGCAATGACTTTTGGATGTGTAGTTGGTCGAGGTGTTTCGGCCACACGTCCCACAGCTGCAGTCCGATGATGAAGATGAGGAACAGGACGTGAGCATTTCCAGCAATGACCTACGATATCACGCTAACCCCTGTCTGTTGTTTAGGAGAGCATTTGTGTGGTTTGTGGACGAGACTATCCGCACGAACATATCCCTGCTTTGTCCATCCAATCTTCTGAGGACGACAGCAGCTCGGAGAGCGACGGACCGTTCTCATGATGTCACCCATGTGTTTGACAATACTTAACATGAATGATCCTCACCCTCTCTTCTCGAGACGGCGACAAGAAAAACAGCATCTGTAGAGACTGAAATGTATGATGTCTCCTCCATCTCGACAGCCATTCGATCGTCATTTCCCGAGCCGATCTGTTCGCCAACCACATCATCTTTCAACGCGTGGAGGACAAGTGCGATGGCGATGATGTATCGTATCGGAACCATGATTCGCGAGACGGGTCAGGCGCTGGAGCGTCTCGGCTGCCGTCTCGTTGGCGTCGACGCTTTTCAAGAAGACAGTACGTCGACGCCTCTCTCAATGGGCCTTCAATCGTTATGGATCTTCTGTGTGCAGTCCTGCGACACCGCTCCGTCATGAACATCGGATTTCTCAGGCCTATACTCAGCGACACGACATGGGTCGCCCCAAATGCCTCCGTGGTCGGAAACGCCACGATGGGCAACAGTACCTCTGTTTGGTATGGCGCTGTTATCAAAGGTCTCTAACTTCTCTCGCTCAATGGTCACACAAATGAGAATGCAGGAGATGAATCGCCAGTCCACGTGGGCGACGGATCCAATATTCAAGACGGTGCAGTGGTAGGTGTGGGTCTGACCAGCACATCCGATAAGATGGCGACCGTCATCGGGAAAAATGTGACAGTCGGTCACAAAGCAACCCTGAGCGGGTGCACCGTCGAGGACGGATGCTTGATTGGAATGGGTGCGATCGTGAGACATGGCGTTTTGATGGAACAGGGATCCATGGTCGCCGCTGCCGCCGTCGTGCCTGCCAATACCCGCATTCCTTCCAATCAGCTATGGGGTGGCAATCCTGCCAAGTACATGCGTCATTTGAAGAAAGAGGAGGCGGCGTTTCTGCCAGTTTCGGCTCAGAAATACATTGAATTGGCACAACAGCATGCATCTGTCACATCAGCTATGCAGAAGAAACTCGATGCATAGATTGAACGGTTTGATGTCGACGATGTGCGTGAGACATCAGCAGAACCTTGTTATCTTGTGCACTTCTGTTGTTCCATTTACGTCCGTATCTGCGTGCGGGAGCAGACCAATCCAGATGCATCTGCTCCTATCTTAGTCAGATTTCCCAGAGGACAGATGTCTCCTTCACGTTCGGGACAGAACCGTGCTCCGGTGTATGGACACTCCACGAACTTCTTGCCTCTGTAGATCGGCGTAAGGGTCAGACTGCAAATATCAAACGGATTCCGTGGATCATAGTCGATCTTTGCTTCATCCTTCGGGTTCTTTTCGCACTGGGCCAGAACAGCACGCGCTTGCTGAGCCGACTGCAGACAGCAAATGGGCAAACCGTCCATTCAACCACAAGGGATCTCACCTTTGGACCTGGGTTCAACTCGATGAGCCTTCTGCAGAAGGTTGCACAGGAGGCAAAGTTCTTGAGCTTGAAGAAGACATTCATGGCAGATCTCAGTCCCAGTACCAGATGCACGTTCTCCAATTTGCAGTGGGTGAAGTAAGCCGCCAGTTCAGCTGACCGTTTCAGGTCATCCTTACAGTCTTTCCTCGTGGTCTCGCAGCGAAGTGCGATGAGATACTCTCGCGCAATGCCGATGAGCTCTTTCACATCGTCCACTTCTTTTCGCGTTTCCACAGAGAGCAGTGGAATCTGATGGAGCATAGTGGAGAAGGATACGACAGCATCATTGAATTTGCCAGCCGTCACCAATTTGTACCCTCGCTTCACTTCTTCCTCCAGCATCTCCAGCGTAAAGACGACGGCAGGTGCCACGGGGGCACTACTCTGTGCATCGCCATCCCAACTTCTGTCGATATAGGCAACAGATGAAGGTAATGAACAGAGACCCGGTACAGCGAGCTGCGCTCCACGATGCAGTTGAATCATGAATGGCTTCAGAGGTGCGAAGTTCGTGATGCCAAGCTGACGGTTAAGCAATCTCATGGCTGTGTCAAAGTCACCAGCGCAGCACAGTTCAGCTGCCAAGGAGGATTTCTGGCTCCACTTGGCTGGAACGGACTGGCCAGGCGTCGGTGCCACAAATGCCAGAGATGCAGACGATTCTGCAGCCATGGACGGCACACTGGGCAATTCCAGATCCTAAAGGCGAGACAAGAGGAAGGAAACGAACTTTAGTGCAGGAGCCAAACCTCCATGTCCCAGCCGCCATCTTCGTCCTCGTCCTCCACGTCGTTCTCCGGCAGACCCGTTTCGTCCAAGTCATCTTCGCCCCAAGCGCCGCCAGCTTCAATCTCCTCCATGGCTTCATTGATCTCTTCGATCCGTGCCTGCTGCTTCGAATCCGGTTTCGGAATGGCACTGTCGAAGAATCCTTTGCTGACAGTGAGCAGTGGCCAATTGGCTTCTCTCATGATGGGAATCGGAGGAAAGAGCAGTCCTTCTTCCCGTTCGTCCATTTCTGGCTCTTCAGCCAAATCTTGTCTCAATCTTTCAGCCTCCTCCGTCAGACCGTGTGTCTTTGCCGTCAGGTATGCCAACGGCAATTGTCCGGAATCCTCAAGGATTTTGACACGCTCTCTGACATCGCCGACGTACAGAGCCGTCTGAAACCGTCCCATCGCATCATCATACATCTCATAGATCTTCAACATCTTGGACAGACGTTCGACGTTCCCTGTGATGAGATAGAGAAAACAAAGCCGTTCAAAGTTCTTCGTCTTCTGATAGGAAAACTCCACGATTTGATGATTGCCTTGTTTCAGCGCTTCGAGTCCCAGACGATACCAAGTATCCTTGTCGTCCAATTCTTGAGCCGATTGCAACGCCACCTGCAACAGACGTCCACAGGCGATATGGAACCAGGCATTCGAACTTCGATGTTGCCGCATTCGATGGCCAGATTGAATCGCAGGCGTTGATCCTTGACAAAGTGCAGCGCCACTTCTGGAAATCCTTTTTCTTGCAGGTAGGCAATGATGGCTTGACCACAGAGCTCCTGCTCTCGAATCATGTGCATGACGCGATCGTATTCTCCCTGAACCAGTGCCAATTTGAAGAGGTATTCTGAACTGTCGATCTCGACTCTCTTTGTCCGGCCTTCCCTGTCCAGGCAAAAAACAACATTCCCCGAGACTTTGGTCACGTAAACGCAGTCTTCTAGTGTCTTGATGATGCCGTTGTCGCCATTTGGCAGACAGTACTTAAGGTGATTGTGTGTTGTGTAGATCAAGACATCGTTGGCATCGAAAGCAGCACTCTTGACGCGCATCGCTTCGTGCACCGTGCATGAATTCAGTAGCTTCTTGTCGGACAAGGTAACGGCATGTTTGCTCAACAATGCCACCTTCGTCATGGCTTCATTCCAGACAACATACTTGATCGTCGACACACTCAACTCAGCAGATGTCGATCTCTGCTGGACATCGAAGAGCATCATTTTGTCTTCGGAGTGCACCAGTAGCGATCCGGTACCCGCGTAGAAGATCGCAGTGGTGATGCTGCATGGAGAAGCAACCTTCTTGGTGATCTCGTTCTGTAGATTGCGAATCTGAATCTGGTTGTATGTCTTGTCCAGGACAGCGAAGCGATTACGGGCAATAAATACAGCCGAAGCTCCCAGTCCTGTCTTGGGGTCCTTGACGCATATCGCCCCGTTGGATGCAGACCCATCAAAGGAACACTTACTGGAGACGTCTCTCCACGGCTCATGTCTTTGGGCAACTGATAGAGCTCGAAAGAACCGCCATCTGCATCGCCCGTCAGCAAAATCGCATGCTCTGCTGGATTGTAAGACAGGGCACGGTAAGAAGAGCCAGCACCCAGTGTGCCTGGACGACGGATGGAGATGATAGGATTGTCCTTTTGGGTCTTGAACTCATAGCACCGGACATATCTATCCTTGATGTAGTAGAGTGTATCGCGGTAGGCAACACATGGCAGACGCTCTCTCTCCAATTTGAAAACAATCATACCACTGCACACAACATCTGCAGTGCCGATTGAGAAGGGGAATCCGTCCATCACCTGTCGTGTCCTGCCGCCAGTAGATTCTGTTCTGGATGCGCCGCCAAGACCCAGAAACGATCGTGCTCTCTACGGAACGTCTGCAAACACGATCGTTTCGACACATCCCATACGCGAATGGTTTTGTCCTCGGAGTCCGAAATAATCAAGTCCTGAACGCCGACACTCTTCTAGAGTGAGAGTGAAAAGAGTGAGATACCTGTTTGGCATGGAAAATCACACAGGACACGTTATTCACATGGCCACGAAAGGTATCGACTTCCCATGCCTTACTCTCTGCAACACACAGCTATGATCCGTAGCAGCAATGCATGACGATGTCCTCTGCATTCCCACCGTTGTATCTCCACAACTTGACCTGACGGTCGTCTGCTCCAGAGATAATGAGAGGAAGGTGTGGATGGAAGGCCACCCAGTTCACGCCTCGATCGTGTCCTTCCATCACGTGCTTCACATTGGTGTCTCCCCCTCCGAAGAGATCTCCCCCAATGTTCTGTGGGAGCTTCAAGATGTCATCCTCTCCAGCGTTGGAACCGGACCCGGGTGTGTAGGACTTCTTGCGTAGGGCACTGATGTCCCATACTCTCACAGTCTGGTCCAAAGATGCAGACACGACGAGATCGTCTTTCATGTGAAACTGGGCACACATGACGTAGTGATTGTGCCCTGTCAGCACTGAAACGCAGGATCTGGATTGCCAGTTCCAGATTCGGATCGTCTGGTCATCGCTGGCACTCACAATCCATGGATTCTCATCATGAAACTGGACAGTGCGAATATAATCCAAATGTCCATGCAGTGTAAACAGACAGCGTCGCAACTTGTAATTCCAGACTTTGACTTTGTAATCGTCTCCACCCGAAACGAACAGAGGCTGCGATTTGTGAAAATGTACACCACGGACAGGTCCCTCGTGCTCTTCAAAACGATCGATAGTCGTGCCCACGCGATAGTCCCATAACTAGATAACATGTGTCCGCAGCTATGGCTTCGTAGGGAGAGCGTACCTGGATGACGCCACTATGCAGCGACGCCAGAACCCATGGTCTACAGAGACAAAACCGTATGAGGTGGGTGCATGCGTCATGCTGTCAAATGTGCTGTGCCTTTTGGGATGGAAAGCGAGACCCTTGACGCGGTTGCTCTTGGTTTCGAATTTCGTTAACATAGCGTCGCTGCGCTGAGACAGATGTCCTTGACGGCGATTGAACGAAATGGCTGATGATAATGATGATTCGATGTTTATTCATCGGAGGAGGGACGTCGCAAAATGACTTTGGTCATCCAACAGCCTTTCTTGATGCCAGTGGCCTTGAGGCAGAGAAGAAAAGCGAAGGGACCACAAGGATCGCCCTGACGATTCTCAACAGTCACTTCAATGCGTTTCAGCTCGGTATCGTAATCTGTGGACTGGGCCACGGAGAATGCTCGGCATCCGACAAGATCGGAGAACGTGTTCAGAAATGCTCCTGGAAAAGAGTGACCATGAATGAGAGAGCATGCATCGATGGAGTGGTCCGATACCTAGAAAGTGATCAAAGTGATAAAGATCTTTGGAGTAGCCAAAGTATCTCGATCTTTCCATTTCGCCCACATCTGCTGCAAACTCATACATTGTCTGGATGCCATGATTCATCCTCAAATCACACTCCCAGTCACTCTTTTTTGTCAAACGACGGTCCTGTACCACGGCGCGTCATTCTGTTGTATGGCTGACATCTGAATACGCACGACCTCTTCCGGAGAGAATTCTGTGGATGGCATGATCTAGGCACATTGATTCCAGTGATTGTCGCTTTTACAGCACGATCTGGTGCTCTGCAGTGCAAGGGAGGAGTTCTCACATGAGGATTCGGAACGTTCTGTGGATTCCAGGACGGTACATTCCTGGAAAGAGGCACTTCCCTCGGTCTCCTGCATAGAGACATAATCGATTATGGCACGCCTTCACTATTTGCCTTCTCTGAATACGGGTACCTGTTTGAAAAGGTCTTGGTGATGTGACTGGAGCTGTGTCCCCGAGATCGCACCCATTTCTGCCATGACGAAGCAACTTCGACGCAGCAGTGATGATCCGAGATGACCTGCGGATGGATCCGTGGTGATCGAGCGGTTACGATTCGTGCTCCTCGATCGAAGGCGGGTCTTGCGATGGGAGCGCAGAAGAGGCGTTGCATTCTCGTTGACCATCTGTCACATCACATCTGCCACATCGGCAGTCGAATGAGGGCTGGATTACAATCACAACATTGTTCGACGCAAAAGCCAAAGCGCAACTGCGTTTCTTTATCCGTATCAACACTTTACGTCGTGCGTGTGCTTAAAAAGAGTTTTCTGTCACTCTGATCTCCTGTTGCTCTTTCGAAGGTGACTTCTCTCCATCCGACGCCTTGACGTATCGCCTCGGTCTTCGAATACATATTGTCCGAGTGCGCGTCGATTCGCGGGTTGCGTCGTTTTCGATGAGCGTTTTGAGAACGTGCTTTTGTCACAGGCCTGCTGTTTGTGCGTTCGTTCGTTGAAAATGAGCAGTTTCTTTAAGAAGGTATGGGGCACGTCCAGCGCTTCGGCCGACAAGAGAGGCGGACGCAAAGCTGCCAGCACCTCTATGACCATCGAGTCTATCGAAGCCTTGACACAGAAAGAAGAACATCTGGAAAAAAGAAGACAGTTGATTGAGCAGCGAATTGCGAGAGAACTGGAAAACGCACTAAACTACAATAAGCAGAACAAAAAGAACCAAGCCCTTATGTGCTTAAAGAAGAAGAAGATGTACGAGAAGAATGTATTATCCATCACACATTTCACCCTTCTCACTCTTTTTTATGGTACGTGAATGACAGATGGAGGATCTGGGGAATTTAATCATGAAAGTCAATGAGCAGAAGATGGTGTTGGAGAACGCTCAGACAATGGCTGAGACACTGAAGGCGCTTGGAAACGCCACAAAAGCGTCGAAATCTGCTCTTAAGGATAACCAGATTGAAGATGTGGACAAGTTGATGGACGACATTGCGGCAGAGACAGACACTATGCGCGAAATCAATGACCGGATTTCGGAACCGGCATCCTTCATGGCAGAGTACGATGATGACGAGCTCCTCAATGAACTGAACGAGTTGGATGCCGAAATGCTGGACGAGGAGCTGCTGGCGCCCAATGCTCTGCCTACTGTACCTGATGAAGGTGTGATGTCAACCCAAACAGATTTTTATACCGTCTCACTCTTTGTTGTGGTATTAGTGGAAGAATTGCCATCTGTCCCGGCGAAGACGGTGCAGCCTGCCAAGGCAGAAAAGCCTCAGACAAGCGAAGAGCAAGAACTGGCAGCCTTGGCTGCTGAGCTCGCTTAGAGATCGATTCTTGTATCGACTCTGGAGGAACGGATTCTTTCATTGGATAACGGTTGCGGTGACAGTGGTGGATGATCATGTGTTACTAACTGTTAGCACACCAAAGAGCCATCTCACTGATACGTAAAGAAGCCTACGATCGTTGTGTAGTATTTAATGTGGCGCTGTTTCTTCTCGAGCACAGATGAGGAAGCTGTGTTGCACACGATTCTCTGCCAAACGCGCCTTGTCTGGCTCACTCACACCTGTCGCATCTGATTCTCTTTATTCGGTGTGGACGTGGGCGGCCAGCCACGACGATGGTCATGTAGTAGACGCGTTCTTGCACGAGCAGCTTGTTTCGTCTGTCTGCCAATTGGTGACGCGGCATCGTCTCTCTCTTCGGGGCGACCGCTATCTCTGTCCTCTCCTCAGTACAGGATGCGGAGAAGATGGATATTTCTCCGTTGCTAACTGACGAACGATCGATATTGCGTTCAGCTACACAGAAAGATCTGAAGGTTTCTCTGCAAAAGGACATGAGTATCAATTCATCCTGAGTTCCAACATGTCAACTGTCTCTCCCAACCTTTTCTCCTATCTACCGCATCTTACTCAGAAGGCAGAACATCGCACAGAGTCCATCAGTCCTGCTTCCCTGACATTTCGTCGATCTCCTACAGTCTGCTATGTGAACTCTGATGTGACTCCTCCTCCTCTCTATATACAGTCGCGGATTGGGCAGTCTCTGAGGCTGTTGCTGTTGTCGATCAGACAGACATCGTTGCCAGATCCATCCATCCAGCAATACAGCTATCATCCATTCAGTTGTGCAGCTATTACAGAGTTCGATAAGAAAAATAGATGCGTCCGCCGACCTGCTTCCAAAAAGTAGAAACAAGTGTATACTGTGAGCCGATGACAGATCTCAGTCCTTCTTTGTGCCAAATCGCTCTGCCCTGCGTCTCTTTTTCTCTTCTTCTGTCGCAGATGATGCGGTAACGATGTGTGACAGATCAATGGTGCCTTTATCGTTCTTTGCACTATCGCCGCCTGATGTCAAGGACTCAGCAAATCTCTTGGTCCTCTGTTCCTTCTTTGTCGTTTCACTGTCGGAAAATTTCAAAGCAAAACGCTCCGTTCGTGATTTCAGCTTCTTTGCCTCGCGCTCTGTCACATCCACCTGCATACATATCAAACGTCACATCCGTCTATATTGTGAGAAGAGGGGCTCTGACAATTCCAAAACGCTCAGCTCGGCGTTTCTTCTTTGCCTCTTCATCTGCTTTCATCGATGCTGCATCTGTTCTAGGGATATTGTAAACGATAGGCGTATGTTTGGGTTTGATCTCTCCATCCTCTTCCGTCACTGTCGCCTTTCCTTTTGTCTCTTTATCTTCTTCGGCAGGCGACTGCATTTCAGCGGCTGCCTCTTTATTATCTACGATTATGTCCTCGGCCTTGTCTTTGTCAGTCAAACTCGGCGTCTCCGGGGACCCAGGACTTTCTTTTTCGATAATATCGGTGAGTCGCCGAATCAAATGGGCTTTGCTGCCTGATTGATCCACTCCACGCTTCTTCAACTCCTCCTTTATCTCCTAAAAAGGCGGCGCGTCGACTATCGAGAGTGTGTACCCGTCTGGATACCGTGACTTTGAGCCTTTTGACTTGCTCGCTCGTGAGACGTGTCGTCGACATGGTGCTGCTGCCTGCAAACAAAACACAAAACCTTCGAAAAACGGAGTCACCTGCAATCACGCATGTATCAGGGATGCGCGAACACGACAGCCAATGCCGCTCAAATAGATGACAACTCATCATCTTCACAGACATTTCCTATCTATCTGCTTTCCACCTCACGGCGATGCTTGGTCGCTGTCTCTATTTGCGGTCGCTTCGGCGCTGCGGACCGTGTTGGACGACGTGGCGAGGGATGTCTGAGGAGGGAAACGACGATTCGGCGCCGCCACTGCCTCAAGTCACAAATGCCCCGACGGGCGTCGACGCCACGACGATCTACGGAGACCAGTACGCAACGGAGGAGTACCAAGCTCGCCAAATCGAACGACGCGTTGTGATGGCCGTCGACATCATGGAGCGCGGTCGAGTTGAACAGGCCTATGCTTCACTACGCCGCAGGTGTCGTCTCCCCCCTTACGCGCTTAGGATATCGTAGCGGCCGAGTCCAGATTTCGCGATGAGGGATTCGATCGCATCATTCGGCAGAAACGCCGTCTGCGTCCATGTCTCGTACAGCGTCAGAGAAAACGTGATGCTGAGTATCGTCAGTACAAGAAGGAAGTGGCTGAACGGATGAAGTGGATAGAGCGCTTTCGTGGAAGGTCGTCATCGAATTGGCCTATGACGTGCATCCGAGCACCTGTTGCGTGGTTTCAGGGGTTTCTAAGGGCGATGGTGGTTGTGATGTGACGTTTGATGGATGGTAATGACGTGTGGATAGTGTAGGGATTTTAATTGTCGGCGTCCCGCTGAACTTCGTCTTACCGCTAAATCACCAGCACTGCTTGCTTCCTTTAACAACAACGCTGGAAATCGCCGAGAGTCGTTTTCCGTATCGTCCGTCTCTTGTTTTCTTTGCTTCGCTGCCTTCGGCGCATAAAGCTCACATTCGAACCGCCGTTCTAAATGGGCGACTCCGCGGCGTCTGTCCATGCCGTCGGGAGCAAAGTATGGGTTCCCGATAAGAAGGAGGCGTGGCTCAAGGCGGAAGTCATCGCACTGGATGGTGATTTTGTCAAAGTACGAACAGAGCTTGACGATGAGCGGCGCGTGAAACAAGATGAGTGCCCGCGGCAAAACCTCGAGTCACGTCCGGAAGAGGTCTGTGTGCTTCTGTCGACTGTCTCGTGTTGACGAAATCGAACCAGGACATGACCAAGCTACCCTATTTGAACGAGCCTGCGGTGTTATGGAACCTGAAGGCACGATACGGAGTCGATGATATCTACACGTATACAGGGAGCATTCTCATTGCCATTAATCCTTTTGCCGGGCTGAATCATCTCTACGGGAAGCACATGATGGAACAGTATCGGGGTGTTGAGCTGGGAGAGCTGTCGCCACACGTTTACGCAGTGGCAGACGAAGCATACCGACTGATGATGAAAGAAAAGAAATCTCAATCTGTATTGGTAAGGGAATTGAGAGAGTAAAAGAGTGAGAAGAGTGAGAATGGTATGACAGGTGAGTGGCGAATCCGGAGCTGGAAAGACAGAAACGAGCAAGCTTTTGATGAGATACCTGGCATTCATGGGCGGATTTGACCAGTCTGAGGCGGAGGCCGGTACACGGAGTGTCGAACAACAAGTGATGGGTCCCTGTGTGTGCGCACGTGCGTGACCAAGCAACGGGGTGTGTAGATTCTGGAGTCCAACCCACTTTTGGAGACGTTTGGCAATGCCAAGACTGTCCGAAATAATAACTCATCACGTTTTGGTAAGTTTGTGGAACTGCAATTTGACAAGGACGGACGTATTTGTGGGGCGGCCATTCGTACGTACCTATTGGAGCGATCCAGGGTGGTTACGGTTAATGACCCCGAGAGAAACTATCACATTTTTTATCAACTCTGTGATGGAGCCTCTCCAAAAGAACAGAAAGACTTCTACCTGCGTCCGGCTAAAGAATTTCGTTACCTGAATCAGAGCACGTGCTATGAGCTCAATGGAGTCGACAATGCACGCGATTATCAGGTAGGCAAGCAATGGTAAATGCATGAGTAAGACCGTTGTGTGAGATCTGTCGTGTGTATGTAGCGTACACGCCAAGCCATGAGTCTTGTCGGGATTAGTGAAGAAGACCAGAATTCTATATCGCGTACTGTCGCGGCAGTACTGCATCTAGGCAACGTTATTTTCACTGAAAGTATGAGACACAGTTCTTCAGTGAGGTAGATGTTTGAAACTGTGGTCCTGTAGTGAACGATCCTGATGCATCAACGCTCTCTGGAGACGACGCTGCCATGCATTTGGCTGCAGCTGCAGAGCTTCTGGGTGTATCTGCAGACAGCCTAAAACATTCGCTGACGACACGAACACGTCATACGAGAGACGGTCCCATTGTCAGTCCTATCAATGTCAAGGCAGCGTCCGATAGCAGAGACTCTTTAGCAAAAACCATCTACTCGCGCATGTTTGACTGGTTAGTGCAGACAGTGAACACATCCATCGGTCAAGATCCAAATGCTTTCGCTGTTGTTGGTGTTTTGGATATCTATGGCTTCGAGTGCTTCAAAGAGAATGACTTTGAGCAATTCTGTATCAATCTTGCCAATGAGAAACTGCAGCAGCATTTCAATCAGCACGTTTTCAAGATGGAACAGGCAGAGTACGAGAGGGAGAAGATCGACTGGAGCTACATTAAATTCGTGGACAACCAAGACGTCTTAGACTTGATCGAAAAGAAACCGTTCGGCATCATCGACCTCCTCGATGAAACCTGCCGTTTCCAAAACGTCACATCTGGTTTTGTCACCGCTGTACTTAAGTGCGTTTTTGGTTTAGGCAACCCATGAAGATCTAGCTCTGAAGTTCTATAACACTGACCAAATCAAGACCCATAAGAGATTCCAGAAACCACGTCGATCGAATACGGCATTCACGATTGAGCACTATGCGGGACAAGTGACGTATCAGACGGACAATTTTCTACAGAAGAATCGAGATTATGTGGTCGCCGAGCATCAAGACATGCTGGGCAATTCGGAGCATTCCTTCATTCGTCTTCTCTTTCCTCCGGATCCTGTGGAGGAAGCGCCGAAGGGCGGCAGAGGTGGACCAATGAAGGCAGCATTCAAGTTCTCGTCTGTCGGCTCACAGTTTAAGAAGCAGCTCTCGGAATTGATGACGTCGTTGCACACCATGTCCCCACACTACATCCGCTGCATCAAGCCGAATTCCTTGAACAAGCCACTGCTCTTTGAGAATGCCTATAACCTGCATCAGCTGCGATGTGGTGGTGTCCTGGAAGCAATCCGTATCAGCTGTGCGGGATATCCCTCGAAGCGCCTCTACGAAGACTTCGTGGATCACTTCTGGATGTTGTCACCTGGCGAATTCCACTCCGGAATGGAAGAGAAGGAGCTCAGCCGAATGATTCTGGAGAAGGCCGCTTTGAAGGATTATCAGTTGGGATTGACCAAGGTGTTCTTGCGCTCGGGTCAACTGGCTGTATTGGATAAAGTCCGAACAGAAATGTTGAACAAGGGATCGACGACCATTCAGAAGAATATCCGTGCATGGTTGCAGAGAAGAAAATACTTCCGGACACTCAGAGCCACATTGGTGATCCAATCCTTCATCCGTGGCTACTTTGCACGTCGCAAGGCTCGCAATTTGCGCGTGTTCCGTGCAGCTATTGTCCTGCAGAAGTGCTTCAGGCGTTTCAAAGCTCAAATCCGATTCCGTAAGACGGTGTGGAGTGTTATCCGTGTTCAATCTGCTTGGAAAGGATTCAAAGCACGAGGCCTTGCCAAAGATCTACGCAAGCAGAAGGCGGCCACGACAATCCAGACATACTTCAGGATGCACAGAGAGAAGGACCACTTTAACAAGGTTCGAAATGCTGTCATCGCTGTGCAGAGTCATTGGAGAGGTCTGGGCGCGCGACGAGAGTTGAAGAAACTGCGTGCCGAAGCGCGTGAAGCTCGCAAGCTTTTGGAGGACAAACGTATTCTGGAAGCAAAGGTGAAGGAGATGCAGTCGACAATGGAGACTGTTCAGGATCAGCGAAATGAACTGAAACGACAAGTGAAGGACAGCAAGGCGGCAGTGGCTGAAGTCATGGAGAAGCTGACGAAGGCAGAGGAAGAGAGAGACGAGCTGCTGGCAGCACAGAAAGCCAATCTTAATAGAGCAATGTGGGAAGAGCGGCAAGTCAAAGAAAAGGTCACTCTTTCATCTCTCATTCTTTATGAAATCTGCAAATGTGTGATGTAGATTGAGACAGAACTGGAAAATGTGAGGCGAAAAGCCAGAGAGAATGAGAACAAGTTGAAGAGCGAGAAGAGCGGTTTGAGCACACAGATCGAGGAACTCCTGGAGAAAGTGCACAAACTGGAGGTCTCCCAAAAAGAACAGGAGGAAAAACACCAGAAGGCCGAAGAAGAGCTGAAAAGAAGGCAATATCTTACCATGATGGCAATGGAATTGAGGATGGATGTTCTGTGTTTGGGTGTAGGTTGGACAATGCCATTGTTCAGAGGAACGAGGCACGCGAATCTTCTTTGCGTCTGGAGGCAGAACTGAAACACAAAGAAGAGGAAATTGCATCGGGCAAGTATATTCCTGCCACTCCAGAATTGGCTGTTCCTGGACGACCAGAACACTTGGCCATGCGCCGTCGCATGAATACCAGCATGGATGGTCATCCCAGCAAATTCCGTCACACAAAATCGACGGTCGATGGATCCATGGCCCAATCTCCTCCATCTGCAGAAACAGCAGCTCCATTGGTGACTGCAACCAATGGCATCTTTGCCGGTCCAGGTCAAGAGTATCCAGAAGTGGACAGAACTCAACAGGAGATTTATCTGAAGCAACAGCAGATGGTGAAAGAGCAGAAGCGACAGGATGAGGAGAAACTGTTACAGAGTTTGTCGACACACTTGGGATTCCAGAAGGGACGTCCCTTGGCTGCCGTGATCATCTTCCGATGCTGTTTGCAATGGAAGTCTTTCCAAGCAGACAAGACATCGATCTTCGATCGTATCATCCAGACCATTGGCAAACAGATCGAGGAGAAACAGGATGACAATAACATCCTTGCCTATTGGCTGACAAACATCGTGACGTTACTGTTCATGCTGCAAAAGAATATCAAGCCAGCGAGCAGTGGCAATTACTCAAAGCAGAGGACGCCAAGTGGAAGGTCCTTTTTGGGTGCCAATCGATTTACGAGTTTCTTGTCTCGTGTGGCGACCGCTTCACCGTCTTCGATGTCAGATGCCTCTCTCCATGGAGGTGGCGCTGGAGGTTTCTCTCAAGTGGAGGCCAAGTATCCAGCATTGCTCTTTAAGCAACAGCTGGATGCGTTTGTCCAAAAAATCTTCCCGATGCTCAGAGACAATGTCCGCAAAGAAATCAGCAATCATCTCTCTTCCTGCATTCTGGCACCGAAAGGAATCATGCGTTCGACCAGCCGTGGAGGCAGACATGCCCACCAAGGTACTCCCCGTATCTCACGCGCTCTCTTATGGAAACGCCTGGTGATGGACATGCAGGTGCCAATCAGCCACTGGGGCATCATTGGGAAGAAGTGCTGCGTGCGCTTGACAGTCTGCTCTTTGTGTTGAAGGCCAACCACATGCCGCATTTCTTGATGCAGATGCTGTTCAAACAGATCTTCGCCTTCGTCAATGTCCAGCTGTTCAATCAGTTGCTCCTCCGCCGAGAGTGCTGTTCGTTTTCGAATGGCGAGTACGTCAAGAGTGGACTCTCTGAAGTGGAACGTTGGATCGACAATGCGGGGAGAAAGTTCGTTGGAGATTCGTGGGAAGACCTCAAATTCATACGCCAAGTCTCTTTCTCTTCTCCAGGATTGTGCATGGTGGTATCCACTTCTGTCTGTGCAGGCCGTTACCTTTTTGGTCATACATCAGAAACCAAACAAGTCGTTGGAAGAGATCACCACGGATCTGTGCCCAGTGCTGAGTGTCCAGCAATTGTACCGTATCAGTACTATGTACTGGGACGACAAGTACAATACAGAGACGGTGTCGCCGGAGGTGCTTCATCAGATGAAACAGCTGATGGTGGACAACTCTTCTGCTGCAAGCCATTCCTTCCTGTTGGATGATGATTCCAGCATTCCCTTTCAATTGGAGCACATAGTGGCAAACATGGAAGAAAAGGTACGGAGAGAAAAAGCGCGTTCGAAAACTGCCAAGGCACACTCGGTAGCATCAGAGGGTTCGGCAAGTAGTCGCGTCTCAACGCCTTCTCTCTATCTGACGGACATCCGTCCTGGCTCTTTCTCTTCACTCTTTTCATCTGACGTGACAGCCGAAAGTCCAGATGAATGAATGAGAACGGTCCGTCGTCCTTTTCAGCTGTTGCTCTTAACTTGTACTGGGGGACTTGTCCATCCTCGTCTTCTGTTGCTGCATGAGTCAAGCGCTTGTGACCGGTGTATATATGATGAACCAACCACATTGTTGTTGTTATCCTTGTGGAATCTGTATCTGCTGCTCCTCATCTGCCCTCTACGGATGTCTCCCTCTTCGCTCTTTCCTTTTCTCCCTTTCTGTTTTGTGATCTGTCGCGTCTTCTCTCTCATGCAGCAGCATCGGTCACACACATGCATCCGTAGCAGGGCGGATAGGGGTACAGTGTACAGTGCCCAACATCGATACACCAACGGCAACTAATAACTGCGTTGTGTGTGTTCAGGAACTGTACTCTGAAGTACAGCACCTGCCAGATTCGCTTAAACAGTCAAGGGGATTCGAATTCCTCCAAAAGCCACTTTCAGTTCCGGCATGAAGGGAACGGAGACGTAGAGAGGGATGCATGTGTGTGGCTGATTGTGTGTGCTCGCTTGCTCGTCCCTACGCGAGCAGAGCTTCTGTCTCGTGTGCATTATCTATCTATCATTGAGGAAACAAACAAACTATGGATGAGGTTGTTTCTCATTTGACAGACGTGTTGACAAAGTTGTTCTTTCGTCTATTGCCCGCACCAACTGTCAAATCATCCACTCCGACATGACTCCGTTGAACGTCCCTTTGTTGCTGGAAGGCGTTTGGTGCCTGAGTGTCGGCCTCGGTGTCTGGAACAATGACTATCCGAGACCTAAAGAGGCAACATTGCCGTTCCTCCACTTCGATCTCCTCCTGCGCCGTATTGGTCCTCTCTTACCCTTTGTCGTCTTTGCACTGCGAGCCCTCTTCGAAAATTGGCTCTTTCCGCGTTCATCTATCAAGAAAGCTGACGAAAAGCAGAGTCACGTCCGCGATTGTGTGCTCGGCGCTAGGCCGAACCTCTGGGATTGTTTTGGCCTCTATGTGTGCCTGACTCTGATACGTATTGGCCTCTACGTCCTTCATCTATCGTGTGAATGGTTCCTGCTTCGAGCGGAGGTCTCGCCGAATCACCTCCTCTCTGATCACATCGTGTTGGCCGCGTCCCTTGTGGCCATTCTCAAAGTCGAGATTGCTTTTCTCCTCGAGGGATTGAATGAGAGAAACCCGTTGTCCGTCAGAACGACGCGAAAGAAGAGCCTCAAAGAGGCCTTGGCGTTTTCCCTGCTGTTCATTGTCCTGTCTATAGCGCTGTTGCTCTTCGGAGCTGTCTGCGGAGATATGTATTACACGGCAATGTATTTCCATCCCAGAATGCAATCTCTAACAGCCCTGTGCGTTGGATTCGGTTTTCAAATGTGTGCCAGTGTCTGGCTGAATCGTTGCACCATCTAAGTCTGTCGAGAGATGGCTTCGTTTAATGTATTGTTCCCCAGCATTGCTTGGGATGAAATGGCTTTATTTGCCTTCTCTTGGCGACGTTTCTCGAATTCCTTAAATCCTTCTGTCCCTTCAAGGGCATCTCTTGTCATGGGGTTGCCATCCAACGACAGCGTCTGCAGAGACTGGCACTCCAAGAAAATCGCGGAAGGGATGGAGACGATCTGGTTTCGCTCGCATGACAGTTCTCTGAGTCTCACACAAAAACGCAAACTCAGTGGCAACACCTTATGACAGATCACGCTCTCGAATAGCAGTATGTTTAGATAGGGGGTTGGGTACTTGGATAGTGTTGTTGCTGAGCATGAGGCGTTCCAATGCCCGCATGTCTGCGAAACTGTTGTGCAGCGTGGAAATTCGATTCTCACTCAAATCAATGTCCTTCAAAAGTGTGAGCTGCCCCAGCTGTTCGGGAATCTCTGTCAGGCAGTTGTTCGCCATGGATAACTTCTCCAGACGCGTCAGCGAACCCAGACAGGCAGGAAACGTGGAAATTTTGTTATTGTCTATCACAAGGACCTACAGCACCTTCGCACTCTATTTGGTAACTCGCTCTTTTACCTTCAGCTGCTGCAGTTGTCCTAAGGAATCGGGAAGGGTGACCAGTTCGTTTCTCGACAGAATGAGACGATTCAGTTGACGACAGCCATCGAGGAACGAAGGAAGACTGCGAATGTGATTGATACTGGCGTCAATGGCCGTCAGACGAGGAGCAATGTCGCTCAGGTCAGGGAGCTCTTGTATCCCTTCGCCGCGCAGTCCCACGACTCCCGTTGCGCGCCATCCCTCAACACGCCGATGTTTCTTCGGATTTGTCAGCGCTTCGCGTAACGTGCCGCAACAGCTGCCCATTCTGCGTCGTACTTTGAAGTTAAAACCGAATCGCTTCATCATCATCCGTATTAGACGACAGTTTCCTCTGAAGAGACTTTCTTGCGTTTGGGATTCTTTTTCTTGGCACCGCGTTCGACGGGCTCTTTAACTCGATAGACACGCACCATCCAATGCTCTGAAGTGAAAGCCTCCTCAAAGTATCTGATCCGACAGTCCATGAGATATGCTTTGAATGCGAGGATGTACCGGAGGCGGATGTCTGTCTTGCCAATGACGGTATTGCGCACACGGTCGTATCCAAAACGGCCAGTCACGATCTTAGCTGCCTCCGCAAATCTGAGCATCTGTGGTGTGAAAGGAATCTGTTGGCATGAATGCAGATGGCAGACCTGTAGTAGGAGAGCTTGTAAAGGAGGCATTCTCTTAGGGCAGGACCCATCGATTCGTCTACGGTATAGCTCCCTCTGGCATTCAGGTAATCGGGTTCACGGATTTCTGGAAAGACCCCGCCGCCAATGCGCACCATCCATAGAAACTTGTTGACGTCGTCGGATGGATAGCCAATGTAACCGCCGAACACGACGAAGACATAATCGACGTCCAGTGATCGATAGATCTTCCAGGCCTTTCTTTCGGAAGAGGCCATGGCACGACCAATGGTGGCGATGTGTGTGTTGTTCCACGTGTTGTTGTCCACCATGACGGTCCTATTGGCCATTGCCGTTGTCTGGTAGCCATAATCCCACCAACTAGCAATCTTGCTGTTCTCATCCGTGTTGTGCCGCATCCACGAATAGGCCTCACGGAAGTCATCGAACACATAGAACGATCCATCTCTGCACCACACAGTCGGGACAGATCGGTAAGTAGATCAAGGCATGGTGTAGATAGAACGTGTGACCTTTGTCGGGATTGAAGGACGATCGATGGAGCCGAATACATCTCCGAACTGACCCACGTGGAATGCATCTAGAAGGTCACTTGTGGCGACGATAGAAGATGGAGAAGAGATGGACTGTGTAGAAGCTGAGAAGAACTCCGATGGCCAATAGGCTGATGCCCGTCTCAAATCTCGGCACGTGCCTGCGTTGGAAATCTCTGGCATCTCTGGGTGCTCTTTCTTTCTTGAGTGTTCTGAACAACATCGACATATCAGAGCAGCCGCCATAGCATGGATTGAAGCACCTTTTCGGAGATTTTGCCGATTTTTTGCGCTCCTCTGCTGGCGGCTCTTCGTGGAGCTCCTCCGGTGGAGCACTGAGGCAAGCTGATATGTAATCTAGACAATTGGAGAGAGCTACGGCAGCCAAACCGCAGGCGGCAGGTGCAAGCACCAACATCAAACGCACCTGCACACTCCGCATCTCATTAACAAAATTCAAACGGCAGACGCATACCATCACGCCAGAAAAGTAGACGGAAGTCAATCCGTAGAGCAGGAGAAAGAGCGAGGCATCTGTCAGAGGTAGAAAGCAGGAGATGAATCCAGCAGGCAATAAGAGCACCAGGATGTGGATATCCATAAAGTAAGATGCCCATGTCGGCGGCTGATGCTCACTGACACTGGCAATGATGGGAATGTATTTGGATGCATACGTTGGATCCAACAGAGACAGACTGCGTCCCGTCCAGCCAAACGTCGGCGATGAAATAACGGCCGTGACAATCACCAACGAGGATACAGCCAACAGAGCAGCCCCAGTTGTCAGCAGAAGTGTCTTGGCCTGTTTGAACTGACGTTCGGGGAGTGTGTTCTTGATCCATTCGGTGAAGAGATGTGCATGGAGAATTCCGAATGTCAAGAACGCGCCAAAATGCTCCGACATCAGAACAGCATTGAAGCCGACGACCGGGATCGAGGCCGAAAGCAAGGTGCCCAACACAATCAACGGCGCATAGGCAACGTAGATTCGGGGGTTCATCCGTCCCGTAAAGATCGATGCCAGACAGTGAATCGGGATCAGGTTGATAATGAATGTATAGGCACCCCAGGACATCACCTAGATCACGTCCTGTTGTATTGGAGATCATACTCGTGTGGCTACCATGTAGAGATAAGCCAGAGCAGTGGCTGTTGCCCACGAAAGAGATCCAGTATTGAGTGTCTAGGCACAAGGGGAGAGAAACGATACTTGGATCTCGGTGTCAATGGTAGGATTACTTTGACAAAGAGATAGAAGACGAAGACAAGGGCGAAGATGGCCACAGCTTCGTTGTCATACGATCCGGCGACGGAACGAGAAATGTAGGAAGGGACGCAGCTGACAAAAGCAGCTGCCAATAAACCTGGTCCACTTCCACGAATCTCGCGAACAAATCCATACATCGCCAATGCACAGAACGCAGAGAACAGAGGCGCTGTAAACACACACACCTACAACCACCATCACTCCCAAACGCGATGATGATGCCCTTTGCTCACACCTCCTGCACATTCAGTGGAATATTGAAAAAATGCAGGAGCTTGTACATGAAGCCAGCCGTGAAGGTAAGGCCCTGTATGCGGAGACCACCACATTCGTTTCAAGACAGGGGATAGAGGGGGTTGCTGCGCACTGGGTACATCGTTCCTCCAATGACGCGTCCCAGTGGATACCAGGTTCTGTCATCGAAGAAGTTCCACAAATTATAGAATCCCTCTTTTGTCAAGAACTGGGTGACGCGGTAGTTGAAGTAGGGATCGAATTCGTGGATGACGCTTTCGTATTTGAAGACAGAGAAGAGTCGGATGATGAAAGCATAAGCACAGATCAACAGCAGCGTCAGACCACTGACCAATTTGCCTAGCGCGTCATGTGCCATGGTCTGAAGAGGAACGCTCCGGACGAAAGCGGCGGCGTCATGTCAACATGATGATGTGACGTTTCTAGTAAAGGCAAAATTAGAGTGGCGTTTCCCATCGAAAGCACGTACATACCTTATGTCCCAGAGCGTCGTGAGTTCCAGCGTTGGATCCGTATCCATGTCGCGCAGTCGCGACCGCCGGAGCGTTTCGTCATCGTTGACCGAGGCGCAGGAGACGACGGATCGATGGCTCGAGCAGTTTCTTAACGAGATGGATTCGGCGTTGCCTTACAAACGTCATCGAGTGACGATTGCTCTGCCTTGCCAGAAACGTCAGAGACAGGGATCGTCACGCGATTGGGAATGGGTTCTTTGTCAGCTCAGTGCGCCGCTCGCCGCCTGTCTGATGCAACGAAGCGACCTGGCGGCGTATCGGGCGTGTCGTCAGTTGAGTCGCGCCTGTCGTCTGGCTTTCAGTTGCGCAACGCGTCGTTTGACGATTCGAAACGTCACATCAAAACGACTCGCGACTTCTTTGCTGACAGCGTTCAAGAGCGTAACAGCTGTGCACGTGTCCCATCACGTTGGCTATCTGCATTCGAAACTGCGACTCTGTACGCAACTGCGGGAACTCTCGTTCGAACCTGTACATTCTGCTGGACATAAAGAAGATCAGCTCTCGATTATCCGTTCTCTTCATCGACTTGAGAAATTAAGACTCTGGGGACCGATTGGAGGCACTTCCGTAGGACTGAAGCATCTCACAGCGCTCAGGAACCTTACTTCGTTGTCTCTCGGTTCCAAGCTGCAGATACATGGATCCGATCTATACATCTTTGCCTCTTGCTGGAAACTTCAGACGCTGGAACTCGTGGGATGCACATCGCTGGACGATTCTGGACTTTCCGTTTTTTCTCAACTTACCATTTTGACGACGCTGCGATTGAGCATCGCCGTTGACGGTCATTGTCGCGTTTCGTCGACAGGCATTCGATTTCTGAGCCATTTGACGACTCTCTGCTCACTCGACTTGGCTCGATTCACCACACTGAGAGAGTCAGATCTCACTCATCTCTCACACTTACTGCAGTTGACTCAGATAAAGCTGAACGGTCTTCATGGAATGGCCTACACAACTGGCTGGTGTGTCCCATCACTCATCACCCTTCGAGAGCTCTCGCTCAGACACCTGCCGTCTTTGGAAGATGTAGCTCTCGTTCCTCTGTCTCAGTTGACGCAGCTTACCACACTACATGTGGGCAATTGCCCGAACGCCACAGATGCAACAGTGGCGGCGCTCTGTACATTAGATCGACTGGAACATCTCAAGATCGATCGGTTTCCCTGGCTTACGGAACAGGGTCTGGACGCACTGCTTCACATGACCTCCATCCAAACGCTGAAGGTGACGGGAGTGTACAGTATCTCGGGAGACGCATTCTGTGAAGCTGTTGTGAACAATGGTCTCTCTTACGACGTCGACGCATGGAGACACCAAATCATTCTCCTTTCCAAGCACTGTACTGCCTAGAATTGTTTTTTTTCTCACTGCAGGACTGCATGAACGATCGAATCAAGTTGGCAGTAGTTACGCTTACCAATGTAATTTCGTGGTTGACGCGACACTGTGTGAGCGAAGACGCGATTGGGATCGCGTTCAGCCACTATCACCACTGCAAATAGCATCTGTCACTATGATGCCGCTGTCAGGAATGGTAGAACACGAACCTTGCGGGAGGCTTGGCGTGAGACGCTTCACTTTTCTAGGCGGCCGCGAACGGCACGGACAGACGCAGCATCTCTGATAGACGGTCAGATAGAGAAGAACGCAATGCACTCGACCGGCACAAAGCGCTGGGCAATTCTGGTCTGCGTGTCTCTCCCCTCTGTCTAGTACTCGCCCAACGCATCACGCACGAACTGTGTCCAAAAATGGTAAACACGTGTAGGGGACAATGACCTTTGGAACGCGATGGGTGCGTCTACTCGGCGCCTGTACACGCGAAGAAGCTGAGCTTATGTTTAACGACTATGTTTCCAAAGGAGGTATGGACTGACTGCAGTCAGAATGTATTGCCATATGGATGACTCGGCACTTTTCCAGGAAACTTCATCGACACGGCGAACAAGTATCAAGAAGGAGAGACGGAGACATGGGTAGGAGACATGATTCACAAAAGGGGAGGTCGAGATGGTCTTGTAATCTCCACAAAGTATTCCCTCCCTTTGCCGCTCGGCAATGTTAACTTTTGCGGCAACCATCGCAAGAACATGTTCTTTGCTCTGGAGAATTCGCTCAAACGACTGAGGACGGACTACATCGACCTCTACTATGGTGCTTCCCTCCTTTGCCTTTTCGCGGACTCTATGTGTCTGTCTGTGTGGATGACGGCAGTACATTTTTGGGATCACAGCACGCCCGAGGTGGAAATTATGAGAGGTTTGGATGATCTGGTGCGAAGTGGCAAGGTTATGTACGTTGGCATTAGCGATACACCTGCCTGGGAGGTGTCACGATGCAATACCATAGCTGAGCATTTTGGATGGTCACCCTTCATCGCCTATCAAGGACGTCATAACATCGGAGAACGCAGCATGGAACGGGAAATTATGCCGATGTGTCGCAAAATGGGCATTGGCATCACAACCTGGTCCGTCCTAGGTGCTGGGAAGTACTCTGGACGGTAACATTTTCCTCTCGCTCACTGATCTCGGAATCTGAGATCCATCGATTTAGGTTGTCTAGAGATGGCTTGCACAAAAACATGTCAGAACAGGATTACAACATCAATGAAGCAGTGAACACCATTGCAGAAGAAATTAACCGAACGCCAACGCAAGTTGTCCTCAATTGGGAAATGCAGCAACCAGGAATTGCTTCGCCTGTTCTGGGCGTGCGCAACATGAGTCACCTAGATGAACAGCTGCGTTCATTGGAGTTCACTCTGTCGGAAGAGCAGATGGCCATACTGAACACGGCTGCCCGTTGCGATCTCGGGTTTCCGCTCGATTTCATTGGTACCACGTACGATTCCTGCCCATGGGTCAACTGGAAAGCACCGCCGCCTTGATCTGAATGGTGCTCACCGTCCCTTTGCAAACACCATCTCATTCTTTCGCTCCTCTGTCTTTCGTTTCATCATTGGACTCGTACCAACGCTTGTGAAGTAAACGTGTCGTACGTGTGTTACATCGGTCGATTGCTATGGAATCGTTGAGCAGCGTCTTCGCTCAGAGATCGACGGGAACAGGCCTCTCTCTTTCGCGATGTGGATTCCGGACGAAACGGCGTTGTTGTTTGCACACACATACGTCGCTCGACAGGAGAGCGCTGCGTGTCGGAATGTCAAAACGCCTTACCGTAACAGCGACTGGCATCGCCGATCCCTCGGCAGTTGACGCTCTTGTTGGCAACGCAGTCGATTTCGTCAAAGTGAGAGATCCATTGAGAGTGTCCGTATCTCACAGCTGCACGTGGCGATGAGTTCACCGGCGATGCCATCAAGCAAGCCATCGATCTCATCTCCAAGGGAGAAGAGGTGATGCACCTCAGCCAGATGGAGGTTTGACATACTGACCCACCTGTCATTTCAGGTTGTGGAGAAGTTCTTGCCATTGATATCAGATGTCATTGACAAAGCTTCACCGGTGGCTAGACAAGTCACGAAATCCGCTGTGGATATCTCTTCGACGGCCATCACGGCAGCAGCTCCCGTTGTCAAAGTCGTTTTGGTGTCGCATCTATGGGCGTCACGGATGAGATGCTTCGTTGTGTGACCAGGAAGCTGTCAAGACGGCATCCAGTGTTCTTTCGGAACAGGGTGTAGATGTGACAGATGTCCAGGAGAAGACAGGGACTGTCGTTCGGACGGCATCCGGCGTTGCTGCACCTGCTGTTAAATCGTCTGTCAGCTTCCTAACAGCTACGGAGCCAATCGTTCTGGGCTATTATGCTTTGGCAGCACTGGGTGTCTATTTTTTCGGGCCCGCCTTACTATCCTTCGTCATCGGTGTGAGCAGAGGCTATGCAGGAGACATTTCACCGGCCGGTGCACTGGACACCCTCATCACCAAGGGCGATGCTTTTATCATCGACATTCGCACTTCTGTACCTTCCTTCCTCTTTTGGAAGGAAACGATGACTGCACTGTGCTGATGTAGAGTGAGAAAGAGCGGGTGGGTGTGTTGGATGTTCCAGGAAATGTGACCGGACAGTTGATCGAATTGGAATTTGCCTTCACAGAGAATCGCAAACTACGTGGACAGTTGGCGAATCCTGATGACGTCGAGAATCGTGTCACTGCTTTGCAAATTGCTGCTCTGAGACGTCTGTCGAGATCTTCTGAGGTTTTCTTGCTGGATGCAAATGGCAGCGTATCTAAGAAAGTGGCCAGGCAACTAAATAGATTGGGGTTTGCCAAGTGCTTTGTGATATCGGGTGGTTACGCCGGATGGTTACGAGCAAAACTGCAAACGAAACCATCGCCAGCCGTCTACCGACCGGAAGTCGTCTCCCCTGCCACAGTACTGGGCACAGTACTCGGAGGGACAATGCAAAGAAGAGTGACTACGGAGAATCAAAAATCTCTGCCACCTGGGAAGTGAAAATATCAAGGGTCGCGGATGTTGGTTGGAGGATTGGAATTTCTTTTTGTCACAGAAGAACCCTCTCTGGAATCTTGTTGACTCGAATGTCGCTAGCGGACTCACTTTGTCACCAATTGATTGGTGAACTGGGCATTGCTGTTCGGAGCTTTGGTCGGTAACTACGACGCCTGTTAGAATGCATAACCGTTCGATTGTCGTGAGCCTTTCGCGAACTGGGAATAGATAGCAAGAGAAACCCGACAGTTGGATATTTTATTTATAAGAATATTGCTCTTTGTCCTCGTCCCGAAAACAAAGTATGCGGCTTGTCGTGTGTGTCTTGGTGCTCTGCACCCTTGCAATAACGTATTTGGACGCCGCGCGTGTAAGCCCATCATCTCGCTTTTCAGAACTGGCCGCGTCTACCCGAGAGCGGAGAACTCTGTTGGACGAACAGGTAACAGTCATGCGATTTATGCCTGCCATGCATGAACTCGTTTATGTACACAGGCACCAGTTTCGGGAACAGCAACGAAGTTGACATGTACGGCTCTCAAGTTTTTGCTCGAACCGAAACTCTAAAGTGTGTCAGTAGATACACCTACAGAAGTGAAAGCCACTGTGCAAGCATACGCGAGTTCTCCCGCAGAAAAATTGCGCTGTTCCGCTTGCTATCCGTGCTGGTTTTGTTTCCCAGCTTGGTGGTGCCGCCGAAGATGTCGTTAGTAAGCAAATAATAAAAGAATAAAAAGAGAAACGAGCCACGCGTTTTTGTGGTTTAAATTTTTACTCCAGTGATTTACAATTGTGATACTGCCCCAAGAAAACAAACAATCTTGTACCAAGACCCTATCTAATCGCGACCCCTGTCTACCCTCTTCATACCTCTCGAGTCGAGTAACTTGACGATCGAACATAGAAACAATAACGTGATAAACTGACGGGGGTCGTTGTTACGAGTCCTTCAAGGAGTGCAGCAGGAAGAACAGACAGGCCGACACGTCCTCCGGCAACACCACCAGCAGTCGATCCATTGTTACATACAGAAAATCATCGCATCGCTTTCATCGACGATGCGTTTGGCGTTAACGCAAATACGGCCACAGCGAACAATCTTTCACCCGAGATTTCGTGAGGCGCTCCTCTATCGTTCGCACTTTGTGGATCATCGTTCTGCTTTTAGCACTGAACGAAGGCATTCGAGCTTCTGTCCATATGGAACCGAAGACGGAGAAGTATTACAAACATGGACTCGTGTCGCTCTCAGAAAGTACTTACTGCCTTCCGTCTCTGTTTCTCCTCATGACGTCTGGCATCACCCTTGTGATCTCCCGCATCACCAGACATGAAGATGGAGGGCATCATTTCTGGCATGAGTGATTTCGCGAATGTACCGTTCGCTTCATCCGCATTCGTCAAACCTGCTTCGGTGACATTTCGACAGTCCATTGGAAACAACAGTTTGTGGATACTATTGATCAGCATCACCATACAGCTGTTGATTTGTTAGGTCGGCTAAGGAAATGGGATTACATCGAAGTGCATGACAGTATTGCTGTTCTCCTTTACGAAAGAGACAAGGATGCTGTCCTCATGGTGCGGCAGTTCAGACCAACCGTCTACGCCAGAGCTCTAAGAAGAGCAAGAGCGTGCAAGCAGCCAGAACCTACATTTCATGCAGGTATCTGGGACAATGAGATAGCCTACCGATTCGCCATCCCTATTCCGTAGGATTCACCTATGAGCTCTGCGCTGGTTTAGTCGACAAGGACAAGAGTCTCGAAGAGATTGCTCATGAAGAGATATTGGAAGAGTGTGGATACAATGTGCCAACGTCTTCAATCAAAGAGATAACCCGTTTCATCAGTGCCATTGGCACAGCAGGCACTGAACAGACGCTCTTTTTCGCAGAGGCATCTAATTCAATCCAGATTTGTCGATGGATGTCCTCATATGGGCGTTTTAGGTGACGGATGACATGCGACATCAAGATGGAGGAGGAGCCGACCACGATGGCGAAGCGATTGAACTCATCGCGCTTCCCTATGATAACATAGATGCGTTCCTCTTCGACACTTCTTTGCCAAAGAGCACAGGATTGATGTTTTCATTTAAATGGTTGCAAGAACATCTAAAGAAAGGATAGTTGATTAAAGAGCTTAAATAGCCTCGTATGAAGGAAAAGGAGAGTGGATGTGTTTAGACTTGAATGTACGTGTTTTGATCAGAAGATGTGGTCCACGTCTTTTCATTGTCTGTGAACGTGGTGATCATCTCTAGGGAGACGATAGGCTGATCGTACGGCACCATGTGTCCGCATTGTT
Source organism: Putridiphycobacter sp. (assembly GCA_965230195.1). Classification (GTDB taxonomy): domain Bacteria; phylum Bacteroidota; class Bacteroidia; order Flavobacteriales_D; family Crocinitomicaceae; genus Putridiphycobacter. The sequence goes on along the minus strand of OZ245997.1, from coordinate 330,430 downwards.
CAATCTTCAGAAACGTCAATGGACCCTGAGTCTGAATCTCTCCGGCCCGTTTGCCGTTCACCGTCCAGATCTCTTTGGCTGCCTCTTTCCATTCCGCAGCCGACGTCCATTCCATGGCTTCGACCCAGTCTCGAATGCCGATGTAATTGCAGATGAGATCCTGATCGCCTACGTAGACCAATATCGGCAAACCCTTGTCCAGAAGACTGGCCACTGAAGGCGTCGTGTCTGTTGCCATGTCCCAGTACATAGAGAAAAGGACGTCGTCGTTACAATCCTTCCATGTAATGTGTTCTGGAATCTGAAATCGCTTCTTCACCTGAGGCTGATTCATGAACGCATTCAGGTTCGTCACATTATAGCAGCCGTCCACCAAGCACTCGCCACGAATATCATAATAATTGATCGTGGGATACAGATCAAATATTGGATAGAGCATGGTATTCTCGCAGAAACCATAAGCGATTTCGCACAAGACCTTCGTCGCAGCAAAGTCGAAAGGATCACAAAGCTTCATGTCGTTATCACAGAACTTCCAGTATTCCAAGATATTATTTTTGGTTTTTTCGTCGATCAGTCCCATCTTGTACTCATAGACAGGATAGGAACGGTACTGCAGTGAAGGATTTGTCCACGGATCACCCAAAGCCATCGCCTCCAGAGGGATATGCATCTCGTCTCCCTTCTCATTGGCATCTAAGATGCGATTTGCAATTGCTGGAAGATAGTGGCCAGCATACGATTCTCCGGCAAGAAAAAGCGGCTTCTGCTTTACCTCTGGGTGTTTTTTGTAGAAGGCATAGAAGAACTGGAGAATGTGTTCGGCTACCTGCTCTTCTGTGATCACTTTGTCGTCTTCGGAACCGTAACTGAATCCCACATCCAGGGGATGGTCCACAAAGATGATGTTGTATGCTGTATCCCAGCCGTGAGGATTCCAACAGAGAGTCAGGTCGTCCAGGATTCGGTATGGACCGTTCTCCATAAAGAGACCAAAGAATGAGGAGCATCCAGGTCCGCCATTTGTCCAAAAGAGGAGCGGCGCATCAGAGTCGTTGTTTCTGTTTCTGAAGTACATGTAGAAGAGATGACCATCCACTGTTCCGTCGATAGTGAAGTAGCCTCCGCTATGGGCATCCGGTTTGAGAAACTGAAAAGAATCTTCGTTGGCCGCCGTCATCGACATCAGCTGCGCCATGTCGAGGTCCCACTCGACAATGCGCCCGCCGCCGAGACATAAAGTCAGTAGGGATAGACAATAGAGACGCCAGACGAGTTTCGTGGAAGTCGACTCATAAAACACAGTCGTCATGTTTGCCGGAATTATGAGAACACGATCTGTTTAACGATGTCTCCATTATTCGCATCTTACTTTTGCGTTCTCGAAACATCTCGATGGCGATCTTATCTTGCGTGCGACGCAGACCAACAATGGATATCGATTACTAGCAGGTCTCCCTCGACATCAAACAAGTCTACGACTCGGCGGACAGGAGAAACCTTCCGTCACACTGTCTCCTACGCCATGCAAACTCCCAGTCGACTTGTCAGTCTTGTACCCTTTTTCTGCAAAAACGAAGCGTGACCTTAACAGTTCAAAAACACAAGCACTCATACAAGGTTTAGCTCTGTGATCACAAGTTGAATATCATCGACCCTTTTCCTACACACGTCGGCACTCTGGCCGAGCCATGCGGAAGATCAGTCGAAACAGCATATTACATGCGGAATTACATATTCCGTTGATGGTCAGACCAAAGAAATAAAGGACAACAAGGGTTGCAAAAACCTTATCAAGAAAGGAAAAATGGACACTCGGATGGAGAATGTCCTTTAACTTATCCAAGACTACTAATCGTGATACGTTTTAGCTGCCTCAAGAAAGCCCGACCAATTTTTGGGCCTTCATTGCGATCAGAAATTTAGTTTTTGACGTTGCGTCTCTGAACGGGGTGGTTTTCGCTTGCAACTGTCAGTACCGGCTTGGGAAGCTCTCGCTGCGACGTCTGACATGCAATTCAAACGGCACCTGGCACAAGCGAGCCCAAACGGGAGGCCCCTCCGGACCGTCCTTCATCGGCAGCGTCGACAAATCGATCACTGTGGACGAGATCAAAGAAGAGCTGATCAAGAACACGGAGATACATGAACTTCCACCGTCCGAAGCCCAGAAGGCAATAACAGAAATCGCGCGTCTCAAGCGAAGAAACCCGGACACAGAAGAGCTCGAGGACTCGTTCACAATACGAGTCTACGCCAACGAAGACAGGGGGCTCTCGTGGGCCGAAGCTGTGGAACGGGAAGTCCAGCGGAAGCAGCCCTCCTCCTCCTCCGCCCAGTAAACAGACCCTCGTGCTCACCGAAGGCGAGAAGACAGGCGATGCCTCCATCTCTCGCGCGGAATAAGCTAGTGATCGGACAGATAAACCTCCGCTCCGGCATCCAAGCACTTGACTCGCTGCTTCAGGCTCACATCACATCGACTCTAGATGTTATCGCCGTGTCGGATCCCCCCAGAAACTGCGCCAATCAAGGCCCACCGGCCTCGGGAACTACCGATGGGTAGCGGCACAAGACCGAGAAAGCTGGGCCGGCTTCCTGATACACCGATCTCTCCAGTATTCCTTGGCCGCGGAGCCAACCGTGTTCGCGACGAGCATCCACATCCGAACGGGAACCGGCAGCATCGGTCTACTGTCGTACTACATCAAGCCGGCCGAGTACGACGAAGCACTGCAACAACTCGAGAGCGCCCTCACCACTCTCCGACTCCGCACTCAAAAATTACTTGCCGTCGGGGACAGCAATGGGCACAGCCCTCTCTGGAGTCCGGTCGAGGAAACGAATCCGATCGGCGAAAGGCTCGAGGACATGATCCTCAAGTTAGACCTCGTGGTCCTGAACGAACCGGATGCGCCGCCGACGTTTCACGACGCCAGAGGACGAGGCCACTGGATCGATCTCGGAATGGCCACACGACCCCTCGCAAACGCAATACTCCAATGGACAGTGGAACCAGGTCATCACGCGGTCACGGACCACGAACTGATCGTTACGCAGATCCAATTGGCATGTGCCCGCAGCACCCCCGCACGGTTTGGAACTGGATGTCCGCCAATTGAAGCCAGATGCGTGACGATCTCGAAGCCGATCTCCACAGTCACGGCCTCCTCGGGGACGACGCATTCCCAATCTGCACGAAGCACGGATCGACGCGGCCATCCACCTGCTCACGGAACGCTGCAGAGGCTCATCCAACAACACACTCCGACGAAGAGCACATGCAACAGGTCCAGAGCGTGGTACGACGAAGAAACGAAGCGCAAGCACCAGCAGATGAAGAATGCCGAGCGGGCTTGGAAACGGAGTCCCACCGAAGCCAGGGCCGAGACGAAGGATCGCCTGACACTGGAATACCGCACATTGGCCCAAAAGAAAAAGCAAACGGCCTTCCACACGTTTTGTGCGACGCTAGGTACCGACACCATGTGGTCCGGGATCCAACGGCTCATGGGCTCCAAATGTGCCGTCGCCATCGACATGCTAAAGACGCCAACAGGACTCTGCACCGAATCGCAAGACATCGCGAAGGAACTCGCAGCGCGGTACTTCCGCACGGCATGGGACACCAGCCCACACTCATACCGCCAGCAATGCACGGACGGCCATCGACAATGGACGAGCACGCTGCCTTTCCTCGAAACCGAGCACGAAGAATTCACCGCCGCGGAAGTTGAGCTCGAGCTTGAATCTGGTCGCCCACAGGCAGCGCCGGGCCACGACCACATACCTAACCTGGTATACAAGAAGCTCAGCACGGTGCTGGGGCCGCCAGTCGCCACCATCTTCAATGCATGCTTGGAGCTGGGCTACTTCCCCGCGACGTTCCGTATCCCTCAAGTGGTGAACGTATCTAAGGCTGGCAAAGACCCGACAAGCGCAGCCGGATACCACCCCATTGCGCTACTTTCAACGCTGGGGAAGAAACTCGAATCGTTGCTCTGTCGTCGCTTCGCGGAACACATGGAAGCCAGGAAAATCTGGTCGCCGCATCAATATGGATTCCGACGACGAAAGTCGACCACCCAGGCGCTCATCAGGCTCCTCGATCGGGCTGCTCTGGCACTCAACCATCGCAATCAGATGGTAGCAGTTTCCTTCGATCTACAGGCTGCATTCGACTCGACGCATCCAGACATTCTCTGGAGGAAACTACAGGAAGCGGAATTGCCTCAGTACCTTCTGCGTCTACTGGATGGATTCGTCAGGAACCGTGAAGCGTGTCTGCTGCTTGGACAGGAGTAATGGTCGTTCTTTCCGACAATCGGGTTCCCTCAAGGCTCACCGTTGTCGCCGGTACTCTTCCTAACATTCGCCGATGGACTGCTGCAGGCACTCGCCGGATCAGGAGAGGGAAAAATGTACGCAGATGATTTAATCATCTGGAAACAACTCAGAGCTGATGGCACGGACGCGACAGATCTACAGATGACGCTGCGCAAGATCGAGGAATGGGAAGATCGACACGAGATGACGTTTAATGCGGAAAAGACGCAAACACTCAACGTTGCACGCATTCGGAAGAAGGTCTGTCCCACTCTTCGTTTCCAGAACCAGCCGCTGGTCCCCCAATCATCGATACGGTACCTGGGCATGCAGATCGACAGTCGACTCCTGCTCCCGCAGCACATCCAAGCCATCCAAGCGAAGGCACTCCGCAGACTCCACTAGATCAAGATAATTGCCTCCCCTTTCTTCGGCTCGAAACCGACGACACTACGACAACTAGTCAAAGGCGCAATCTTACCGGTGCTGACGTATGGCATTGAGGCATGGGGCTACCGGCTACAAGTGCAATCGCTCAGACAGAAGTTAAACCGCATCACACGTCAGTGCTGCATCTGGATCACCGGGACCTTCCCATCCTCGCCAACATACGAAACCAATCATCTGGCCGGCATCGAATCCATCGCAGACCGCTACAAGGAACTCCTGACGCGCTACGCCTTCCATCATCCCCGCGCCAAGCTGGAACATCTAGTGGACCGATGGGCAGCATGCAATTGGCAACGGCTCACATACTCCCTTCGAACAAGACCTAGCCGAAGAACTCCTCCGGAGAACGCAGCAAGATCTGAAACCACCCTGGCAACACCTGACTTATGGCGACTGGAAAGACGAGGTACGACTTTAACAATATCATCGCCAAGATCAGATCTGGACACAATCGCAACCATCCCAAACCGGCTACTCCTCAAATGGGGTCCCTTCTGGGCACGTCGCAAATGGTTGTTCAGAGTTATGAAGCGCACGCAACTGTCGCTGCTCTGTCAATTCTTACTCGAACATTGGCCAGCCCGCACGCATCTATACCGCATCCAAAAAGCTGAATCGGAAGCATGTCGTCTCTGTGCACATCCTCTGGAGAATCACGAACATCTCTTCCAATGTCCTGCACTCCTCCAAGCTCGCACTCATCTATGGCACCGCCCGAAGAACTTGGCTGAAGCCACACAGCTGATCGCGAAGAAACAATTTCTACGCTCGATCCCGCCTTTTGTTGCACATGTCTATCAAAATTGGGGACTCTCCCACGTACATTGGTAAACGTTGATGTCCGGTATCCCACCCCACATGCCACTGTCACAAGGGGAATTAACACTGATTCGCACACACACGTTGCGTCTGGCTGGCAGTCCTATAAATGTTTTCGCCATGGTCGCCTTTGTCTTCGGAAGCGGAGCCCCTCTCCTTCGCTTTGTCTCTTCATAGCCAAACCTTTGGCCGTAATGTCGCGGATAAGCTTCGATACGCTCGTTCTGATGCATGGCTTATAACCCAGCTTCAAAAAACGATAAACAGCGTGAATGTGGCCGTAGAGTGCAATTTGCTCTTGCTGAATCTGCAGCAAACGCGTCGTCAGTCGAATGTTGCGCGACATGAACAACTGCGATCGATCCCAATGAAACGCGTTGGGCTCAGCGAATGATGATCACATTAGCAAATCTGTCCGTGCAAAGGAGGCTACCAGTCAAATTGACAAACAGATATGATTTGTAGAATCCTGTAATTTCAAAGGATCTGCAGTCAGCAGTGAGGCCAGGTGCCATCAACAGAATAAAGAAGAAATACAGCAAGCACTCTGATGCAATGATGTTATGGTGACGAGTTCCGTCCTCCTTTACGCGTCATCGTATTCCTCCTCCACAAGATCCATCGCCTCCTGCTCGTTCAGATAAGGCTGGTAGGCCTCTTCACTCGATGAGGCTTCTTCAGAAGGCTTGGCTCCGAAGAAACAGAACTCTGGATGTCACATCAGCCATGTGCCCCAAAGAGATGTAGATATAACCGTACCATAGACGCCTTCCCTGAGGAACTCAATAAAACCGGCAGTGTCTGAGCCTTTAGGATGATTGAGTTCGATGCACCTCATGCCAGGTGTGCCCGAGAACAACGTCAAGGCATCTATCGGAACACATGGCTTCCTCCCGTTCCGATGTTTCAATTCCGAAAGCATTCGGTGCCAGCATAGAATCCATTGTATGAGATGGTCATGCAGTTGAACTGGTGGAACCATCCACCCATATCCACTCCGCATTCATGCCTTCGTGCATCTTCTGTTGCATGTCCTTCAACATGGAGTGCCAAGATGTCAATTGCTCTTTTAGTCTCTTCCAGTCGCTCCCTGAGTCGAATGTAGACTGTGAGGCTTTGGTGGATGACGGTTGACACGCACCGTCGAATCCTTTGCTGATGCAGGAGGTAACGACGATGACTTCCTGGATCTGATCGATGCGCGCCGACAAGAGTTTTGCACCTGTCGCCTTGACGATCCATTGCTCGACCTCTTCCCTCTCTGTTTGCAGAGCGGACGCCACTTGGTCATAGAGAATGGGCTTGTTGCCAGTCGCTCTAGCCAAACCGAGCAGAGCACTCATCCGCGTCTTTTCGAGGCAGTCCTCGCGAGTGATGCCGAGGCTTTGAAGCAGATCTGGCCGACAGACTGTCTCCAGCTGTGACACAGTCAGTCATATCTGTAGTGGACATGTGGACAACGAAAAGAGCGAGACCTGATTAATCTGTCCTCTGGCAACGGCACTGAAGAGCTGATGGAGGTAGAGATGCGTTGGATTCTTCGACAGCGCCTTGACGGGCGCCAGTTCGAGAAGATCGCACGAAAAGGTCTTCGGCGATTTGAGGAAATCGGCGACCGCGGCAGCAGCTTCGCCGGCCATTTCCTTGCAGGCCGAACTGTCCGATGCCTAGATGCACAGCGTGTATTGGTCCACGCAGTCGCAGGGGTCGGTCACACGTCCACAGAAGCGAGCGCTTTGGACGTCAATGCCAGTGACTGCATGTGTGTCTCCTTGTCTCCTGCATTGGGACCAACGGCACAGGAGCCTGAGTGAGTGGGCAGATCGAGGCACCTTTGCTCTGACGAACCAAAACAGCGATGCCCAGATACAACTTGGAGGCCGCCGCATGAGAGAGCTTCTAGTTCTCCACGAGAGCATCGGCGTGATCTGCCGCACACGACTGACGGAGGCCGTTCGACAGCGAGGTTGCGCACTGCCACCTTTCACAATCGGCGCAAGGATCTCTGCCACGCGTGCGGAGATGGCAAAGTCGATCGTCTTCATCAGGACGTTGTACTGATCGTCGTTGTGGGCGCAGGCATTGTACAGATGCAGCAAACACGCCAACCGCGTCTCCGTCTTCGTCTCGTGCTGCATGCAGATGGGAATGGGGCAGGAGCTAGGAGCAATGCGGATGTGACATTCGCTGAGATGGCCGAGGCCAAGGAGACAGCAAATCTGCTCGAATCTTCCGGGCCGAGTTTCGTCAGCAGATGATGGTTGATGATCTGAATGCAACTCTCGATGTCGGCATCGCTGCCCTTCTCGACGAGGAGGGGCAGTTGTTCGACGAACAGGGTCAGGATTTTGGGGATGGACGCCTCAGGCACCTGGACCTCGTCTCCCTCGGCGTCTTTCTCGACGAGACGATAGAAGGACGCGAGAAAGCGGCCTCCCGCCGAATTCGACTCGGCATCGACGGTCTACGGACTCAGTCAGATCTCGACTTAGACGAGTGTTCGGTGAGACACCTGTCCGCCGTCGAGAATCTCTGCGATGTACTTGAAGACGAGAGAGAACGAGTCTTCCTCCGAAACTTCGAAGAGACAGTTGTTCATTGCAGAGCGAAGATGACAGGATGGATCGATTTGACGGTTCTCATGGACACTGCCGCTTCATGGAAGGGGATGTCCCCCATTGCCCCGAACAGAAGCGATGTGATCTGCCTCGAATGTAGCATTGGACCATCGAGCAGCGTGGATGGATCGCAGGAAAGATACGCATCCGGACCGTTGCCGTTGTCTGACGTCGAATGCGGTTTGGACATGAAGCATGAATCTCGACATAATCGTAAAACACGAGCAGCTGCAAGCGTCCAAACAGAGAATACAGGTTCTCTTTCATGCAGAGTGTTCGTTATCCTCAACAAGTGTGACATCTCTCAGACATGACGACGTCTGGTCTGATAGAATCATCCCCATCAGAAAGCATCAAGCTGCTGAGTCGGTCGCGCTGGTGCTGGTGTTGCATCCTAATCGCGCAACGCCATTCGAAATCGTCTTGAAGGGCGTTTCTTTGCCGCTTGAAGGAGAAGCCCTCTTCCATTCTTTGGACGATAACGTTGCCTTGGCTTGAGGCCATTGAGCAGTCACGTCACGCTCAACTTCGGGCAGCTGACCAAGGCGTGGTCGAGCGGCGCGTTAGTACGTTCGGGTCGGTATAAACGACGAACTTTCACTGGTAAAAAACAGTCTTTGCGAACGTTAAGCCTTTGTCGTTATAAACGCCTAAGCAACACCACCGTTCTCCTGGTGAACGAGCAACCGCCTGCGTCCACGAACGAACAGTCACCAGCCCGCACGAACAAACATCCTTGTCAACGGAGCGTGCGAAGGCGAACCGCTTTGTCGAAGACGTCATTCACGTGACGCCCTCTCTGTCGAACGCACACCAGATCTAACAAGGTTTCTCTGTCTGTGAGCAGTAAGATCTGCCATGTCGCGCCCGGCGAGTAAATGGCTGGAACTCGACCTTCTCCAAAACGCACTCAAGTCGTCCGTCGACGGACGTTTGGAACAGGAATCGCTCAAAGACGCCCGCAAATCCGTCAGGTCCTTCATCGACAATGGCTCCATCGAGGCTGGAAGCGAGGAGCTGACGGAACTCGGGTCCAAAGCCCTCATGCGGTGCATCGTCTACGCCTACTCCGTTCGCGTTTTCGAACAGAAGGGAGCCATGTGTGGACCCTTGGCACGTGTACTTGAATGGTTCGTCCGTCGCACGGATACCGAAACGCAACGCGATTTCTGGGACGTCCTTCTGTTTTCTCGAAAGTACAATGCATCGAAGCTCTCTGTCGGTGATGTGACGGTGGGAAAGTGGAAAAAAGAACAAAGAAAGCATAACGAGCAGCCAGATCTGGGCATCCTGCTGGAACTCCTGTCCATTCCCCAGTCCACGGGACAGGAGGTCGACGCCATCGTGGGTCTCGTCGAAACGGCCCTGCGCGAAATGCGAACGCACTTGCCGCAGCCGGGCTCGCCGAGTGACTCTCGGGGACAGGACGCGGAGCAAAGAGCCTTGCAACACATCGCCTGTTCTCCTGAACTTCTCACGCTTTTTGTCAGCCCTTTGGTTGTGAAGACCATCTCACAGGGGCGAATCCCCTCCGATCAGTGTCTGCAGATCTCTGTAGAGGAAACGACGGAGTTGACGTGGAGCGATGGAAGATACGATCGTGGCCGTCGTTGCACGATTGGTCCAAGAAAGAGGCCCGACGCGTTGATCGTTGATGCACTGAAGTCGCTGACGTCTCTCCGCGACGTGGCCGAGTTGATCTCAAGTCTCTCGGACGTTTACGATCCGTCTTCTGCCTTTGCCAAATCTCAACTGCGCAGCAAAATCCTGGACGTTATCTTCTTCTCGGATGGCGTCGTGATGTTTGACGCCTTGTGCTCCACTCTTCGTAGCACCGAGAAAAGGAACGACGCTCTGGTGCTCGACATCCTTGTCTACCTTTTTCAATCATCTTTTCGTTTTGGAGATCTCCCTGTGCTTACCATTGCGCGCTTCTCAGGATTTGTGTCTTTTTGTCTCAGAACCATCGGTCACTCGATTCCACAAGATGTCATAGACGCCTGTCTCAGATCCGTCACTCAGTTTCAGCCTCAGACCAAGAAAGAGAAGGAGTGGCGCTTTGAACGCCTTTCGCTCTTGCGTTTTTTCTTTGCGGACGACGTCGCACTCCCACCGGTCGCGAGTCTTGATGCGGACATGTTTCATTCTCTGGGGAGTTTGTTCCTTTTCCAGCATCGCGATCCGGATTTGGCACATCTGAAAAAAGATGCAGAGAAGCTGTCCTCGACGCTCGAGTCCCTTTCCCGTTACTGCCACTATGCGGACGATCAGTTCAGCGTCTTTCCGTGCCTGTTGCAGCTGGCCCGAGAGAACGGAGGGCACTTCTGCGTGCCCCTCCAGAATTCCTGTTCTCTGGACATGATCAAGAGATGGACGAAACGTCCAGGGATCGATGATGTCCGCGTGCTTGTCGATCTTCTTCTGAGCCACGAGGACGAAGAAGGAGACTGGCTTCGTCTGGCACTGAACTGGCTGATGGAATCTGCCAACGGACAACAGGCGTTGCAGGACGCGGAGATCGGGGAATCGACATGGGCAGAGGTGCGCGATCGCTTCCTTAAGCTGATGAGCGACGTCGGAGGGCAGAGCATCGACACGGTTCTCTGTTTGACGCGTCTGGTGTACCTTCTGCTGAACCTGCATCCCGAGATCGTCGAGCCAGCCCTGACGCTTGTTGCTCGTGGCATCGTTCATTTCGAAATGCCCGATGACGAATTCGATCTGTTAATGGGGGCCATGACGGCCGACCTGCGTCGATCGGATGCTGTCATGAGGAAGCTGCTGTCTGCCGCCTTCGATGCGTCCTTTTCCGACGGGTCAATCTCTGACACCGCCTTCTTCGACATGCTGGTCGCATTCGTGGAGAGACAGCCTAAGGAAGACAAAAGAGCTATCTGTCGTGTCATCCGTCAACTGGTGCACAGAGTCTTCGATCTCATGGAGAAAGATGAGAGCGACATCCAGACGGAAGGTTTGAAGAAACTGGTGCATCTTGCCATCGAAGAGAGAACGGATAGCGGAACGGAAGCAGAAGAAGAGGCCGACTCCTCGCAGGATACACACATGCGTCCGTTCCTCTCGGCCACCTTCCCGGAAGGCAAGACTGTCCAGGTCGACACGGCGTCGTTGGACGGTATGAAGAAAATGGTTGCCGTGTTCGGTCGTCGTCAGCTAAACCTGGCGAGTGCGTCACTGAGAAAAGAGATCCTATCGCCTTCGGAGATGGAAGGCGCAACGGAGGGCTCTGACGATCGCTCCAGCGAGAGATCCGCATCTCTGATCCCAACAGAGACGACAGAAGAGAACATTCGGATGATCGAAGAGATCGTGGAGCACGATCGCTCTGTTCTGCTCTACGGAGCATCTGGAGTGGGGAAGACGGCCACTCTGAGGGAGCTGGCGGACCGAAGGGGCGTCGAATTGGTCCGTCTCAACATGTCCTCGAATCTCTCTCCGGAGGACTTTCTGGCGAAGATATCATTCGATCCCGTCGGGCAGATCGTGCTCGATGTGCAGCCCTTCGCCAGGAGCTTCGAGAAAGGCGACTGGGTCCTGCTCGATGAGATGAACCTGGCGGAGGAGAGCGCCCTCAAGGTGGTCGTCGATGCATTGGAGAGTGGCGAGATCGTGCTTTGCGACCAGAGCTCTGCACTGACGCCTCCTCGCATTCTGAAGAAGCATCCAAACTTCAGGCTGTTTGCCACCCAGAATCCGTGGCAGGCTGGAAAGAGAGAGCGAATGAGCCACGCCTTCTTCTCTCAGTTCTCCGTCGTGCACTTCAAGGAGCTGCCGAAGCAAGAGTGGGATCACATCGTACAGTCGACACTGCACCGCCACTTCGAAGGCGCAGAGACGGATCTCATTCGCGCCGTGGCAGGAAAGATGACCGGTTTCCATTGCGACGTCAGAGAAGCCATCCAGAGCAGGTGCTGCGAGACGGGAAGCCACACCGTCGTCACGAACCGGGAGCTGTTGATGTGGACAGCAATGATATCAACCGCCGAACAGCTGCCCAAGACGGACGAAGAGCTCGGCGACTATGCATGGCTGATCTACGGCAGCCGGTTCAGGGAGGACGGCCAGCAGCTGGTTCGAGACGTCCTGAGCGAGAGTGGCCTGTCTGCCAGCCAGCAGAACGCCCCGTCGGGCACACCCCTTTCCA